>JAEYQX010000038.1 GCA_023409795.1 Pseudomonadota bacterium | reverse complement strand
GGATGTGAACTGTGGCCGAAAGGCGTTCAAAAAATGGCTCGTCCACAAATCCGGTTTTCCCTGGGGGTTAAAATCCACATGTCCAAGAAACTCTTCCTTGCCGCCGCCTCGGTGGCTGCCATGACCTTCGCTGGCGCCGCTTCGGCTGGCACCATCAGCGGATCCGTCGCTAGCCAACCGTTCTCGCCGGTCGTCGGTAGCACTGCGGCAGTGGCTTACACCGTGGCCTCGGAAACCAAGATCGCCGCAGCTACCCCGCTCGAAACCGCTGCGGGCGGTTTCGTTGCCACCAACAAGCTGACCAACGCGATCAAGGTCATCGCCGGCACCACTCAAAACTATGTCGTCAAGTTCGACATCTCGGGTGGCACCATCCCGACGGCAGCTGCCGTTAATCTGGTTGCCGTTAACGATGCCGGTCCCATTGCCTCGGGCGTGACCTTTGCCGCTGCTACTCGCACCCCGACCTCGGTGACCTATATCGCAACTGTGACGGCACCCGGCGGTGCTGGCGGCAGCGATATCGACGTTACCGGTTTCCGCCTCTCGACCCAAGTGTCGGTGGCATCGAACGCTTCGCCGGTTGCCGTTTCGGGTTCGGTCGATCTGCTGGCTGGCGGTTCGCAGTTCAATGTTGACACCGCCGGTGCAACCACGGCCATCGACTTCAAGCCGCTGCTGAAGTCGCTGACCGTTGACGCCAAGACCGCCACGGCTGAACTGCCTAACTTCAAGGAATTCAAGTCGGGCGCTGGCGCTGGCTCTGCTGTGCTGTCCAACTCGGATCTGACGGCTCAACTGGCTACTAACATCTCGGCTCTGAACGCCGGCACCTACTACTCGGACCTGAAGGCCACCGCTGCTACCGCCGCTACGGTTCTGACCGGCGCAACCGTGACCGTCGTTGGTCCGCAAAACCTGTCGGCTAACCTGGCTCCGGCCCTGTCGTCGGGTGGCACGGTCGCCTATGTCGACGGTGCAGCTGTCTTCACGCTGAATGCAGCGCAAGCTCAAGCCTTTGTCGCCAACAGCTCGTTCACTCTGACGGAAGCTGCTACGGAAGCTAACCGCGTGGCCATGGCTGCGGGTGGATACACCATCACCTTCGCTCCGACCGTTGATGCCGCTTTCAACGCTCCGACCGCTTCGTCGGCTGCCGCCGGTACGATCTCGCTTGACGGCGTGAACTTCGTCGCTCCGTGGGTCTCGGGCACCGGTGCTGCTACCAGCGTCATCCGTATCTCCAACTCGTCGGATACTCCTTCGGGTCCGGTCACGGTTCGCCTGAAGAACGCTGTCAAGGTTGTTAGCGGCGTCTCGACCCCGGTCACCAGCGATGTCGTTTACGCAGCCGGCACGGTTCCGGCCGGTGGCGACCTGCAAATCAACAGCAATGCGCTGGTCGGTGCCTTCGGCGACTTCACCCGCGGTGACTTCCAAGTCACCATCCAGTCGAGCGCCGCTCCGCTGACCGCCAAGCTGCGCAACACGCGCGATGGCCAGACCTTCGAGCAATCGCTGGGTACGGGTCTGTAAGACAAGTCCAGGTTCACACCTGAACTGGGAGAGGGAGGGCTTCGGCCCTCGCTTTTTTCTTTGGAGCGCCACGGGGCTGGTCGTCGGCGGTCATGGACGTTTCGGGCAGTAGACGGCCAGCCTGGCAGTGGTTAGACAACCGGTGTGACTGCGGGCGCCTCTTCAATGAACACTGATCAATCTGTCTCTCGCGGGCCGGGTCCCGTGCAGGGCGCTCGCCTGGGCGAGATCCTGGTGGCGCGCGGCCTGGTTGGTCCTGCCGATGTTTCAGCGGCCCTGTCCCTGCAGGCGCAGAACGGGGCCCTGCTGGGCCTGAACCTGGTGCGCCTGGGGGCCCTGTCCGAGGGGCAGTTGCTGGAGGTGCTTTCCCAGCAGCTTGGCCTGCCGGTCCTTGCCCCGGACCACGCCCCGTCACCCGACCTGGTTTCGGGCTTCCTGTCCGAGATCGGTGCGCCCCTGGCCTGGTGGGCCGAGCGCGAAGCCATTGCCTGGCGCGAGCCCGACGGTTCGGGCGCACAGGGGCGGGTCTGCTGCGCCGCCGTCCAGCCGCTGAACCCGGCCCTGGCAGAGCGGATCGGCCAGTCCACGCCGGACCCGGTCAGCTTCCACCTGGCCCCCCGCGCCCTGGTCGAGGCCCTGATCGACGACCTGAGCCAGGGCCAGGCCCCGGCCCTGGATGCCAGCCTGGGCGGGGCAGGGGCCGACGCCGCCCGCCTGCGCGAACTAGCCCAGGAAGCCCCGACGATTGACTTCGTCAACGCCATCTTTGCCGAGGCCCTGACCCGCCGCGCCTCCGACGTCCATGTCGAGCCCTATGAGGACCGTTTCCTGGTGCGGATGCGCATCGACGGCGTCCTGACCACCGTCCGCAGCGCCCCGCGCGCCAACTTCGACGCCGTCTGCTCACGCATCAAGCTGCTGAGCGGCATGGATATTGGCGAGCGCCGCTTGCCCCAGGTTGGCCGCCAGTCGATCCGCGTCTCGGGCCAGGAAATCGACCTGCGCGTCTCCAGCCTGCCCTGCTCGTGGGGCGAATCCATCGTCCTGCGCCTGCTGGGCAAGACCAGCCGCCTGCCCCTGCTGTCCGAGCTGGGCGTCAGCCCGCGCCAGGAAGAGGGCTTCCTGCGCCTGGCCGAGCACCCCAACGGGGTTTTCCTGATCACCGGCCCGACCGGCTCGGGCAAGACGACCACCATCTATCGCCTGCTTACCCACCTGAACGATGGCGAGCGCAAGATCATCACCGTCGAGGACCCGGTCGAACTGGACCTGCCCGGCGTCATCCAGGTGCGGGTCCGCTCCGAGATCGGCCTGACCTTCGCGGCCGGCCTGCGCTCCATCTTGCGCCAGGACCCGGACGTTATCATGATCGGGGAAATCCGCGACCCCGAGACGGCCCGGATCGCGGTCCAGGCCGCCCTGACCGGCCACCTGGTGCTGTCCACCGTTCACACCAACGACGCGGCCGGGGCGGTGACGCGCCTGCGCGACATGGGGATCGAGCCCTTCCTGCTGGCCTCGACCCTGCGTCTCATCGCCGCCCAGCGTCTGGTGCGCCGCCTGTGCGCGCAGTGCCGCCGCCCCGAACCGGCGGACAAGGCGACGGCGCGGCTGGCCGGGATCAAGGAAGGCCGCACCGTGTGGCGCGCCGCCGGATGCCCGGCCTGCGCCCACACAGGCTATCAGGGCCGGGTCGGCCTCTACGAGGTCATCCGCGTCACCGACGCCGTGCGCCGGCTGGTCGCCGAGGGAGCGTCGGAGGACGCCCTGACGGCCGAGGCCCTGGGCCGCAAGTCCAGCCTGTCGGGGCGCGCGCGCGCGCTGGTTCTGGACGGCGTCACCACAGTCGAGGAGGCCCTGCGCGTCACCCGCGCCTCGGCCGAGGAGTCGGGCGGATGAGCGCCTTCGACT
>JAEYQX010000119.1 GCA_023409795.1 Pseudomonadota bacterium | reverse complement strand
CGGAAGGGGTCGGTCGGATTGGGGTTGGTCTGGGTCATCTACGCCTCCGGGTCGGGTTGGTCAGAAGATCGGCCATGGAAAAAGCCGGAGGCCTGAGCCTCCGGCCCTTCCTGAGAAGTCTCGCAGGATCGCCGCCGTTTAAGGCTTGTTCTGCCAGTCCGGGTCACGACGGGTGAAGGCATCGCTTTGCGGGCTACGGCCCTGGGGACTGCGGCTTTGGGCATCCTGCTGATACTGGCTGATGATCTGCTCGCGGCCCTGGGCCAGGGTCGGGTCGGCCTGGGGCTCGAAGCGGGCCTGGGCGGGATCGCGGCCGGGCTCAAACTGGGCACGGGTCTGGTCCGCCGGCTGGCTGAACTGGGCCTGGGTCGGATCGGGACTGTGCTGCATGTCGACCTGGCTGTGACGGGCAGGCTCGTCCAGCGGGCTGTCCAGGATCTCGTCCTGGCGGGCAAATGAGCGGCCTTCCTGGCGCATCGACGCTTCTTGATGGTGTGCGGGCTGCTGGAAGGCCTCGCCAACCCCCGGCTGGTGCGACTGGCGCTGGGCCGAGGTATGTTCCGGATTGGCATCGCCGGTCATGCCCGGGCGGATGAAGTTGGGCTCGTTCTGATTGGTCATTGGGACGTTCCTCTCACTGTCCCCCCGTCCCAGGCTTAACGACACCTCATGGCCCCCGTTCCTCCACCCAAGCTTGCAAATTATCGCGAGCCGCGTGGACAGGTTGACGCAGGGAATGTTTACCCGCGTTTCGCCACCCCTCGGCCGACAGATCGCCGTTAGTCACTTGGAGAATCCCGTAAAAATGTTCGCCCGGACGAATTTTCGGTTTGTTCAGAACAGGGCCTAATGGCAAAGCTTGGCCATAAGGATTCCACATTTCCGAGAAGGCTTCGTGTCCAACGCTCCCAAGAAGGGCTATGCCCGCACCCCGACCGCCGATGGCGGCGTCCAGTTCACCTATCGCGGCCTGCGTCTGGCCCCGGGCTTTCCGGCAGCGATGGGCATGGCACCGGCGGCGCTGATCTTCCTCATCGGCTCCTTCGGCAGCAACTTCGAGCTCACGGGCCAGCTCTTCATCTTCGCGGTGATCTATGCCGTCGTGTTCATGATGTTCCTGAACAAGACCACCTATTCGATCACCATCTATCCGGACCGCATCGTCACCCGTAAGGGCCAGGCGATCGCCTTCCGCGACATCACCCACCTCGGCTGGGAGACGCACCGCCAGTCGACCCGCTTCATCGACGGCTCCTTCCTGAAGGTCCAGGCTCTGGGCGTGGCCTATAACGTCTCGGGCTACACCAATCAGGCCACCGCAATGGGCCTGCAGAACGAAGCCAGGCAGATCTCGGAAATCAACTACTCCGCCTCGTAGTTCAGGCTCATAGATCGCACGGCGGGGTTGGGTTAAGGTCGCTCATGACCGATACCCTCCCCGCCGTTTCCGTATCCGGCCTCGACGCCTTCATCGCCGGCCTGCCCAAGGCCGAACTGCACCTTCACATCGAAGGCAGCCTTGAGCCCGAACTGATGTTCGAACTGGCCCGCCGCAACAATGTCGCCATCCCCTACGACAGCGTAGAGGCCGTGCGCGCCGCCTATGATTTCTCGAACCTCCAGGACTTCCTCGACATCTACTATGCGGGTGCGCAGGTGCTGCTGACCCGTCAGGACTTCGAGGACCTGACCTATGCCTATTTCAAGCGCGTCGCCGCCGACAATGTGCGCCACGCCGAAATCTTCTTCGACCCGCAGACCCACACCGACCGCGGTGTCGCGTTTGAGGTCGTCATCGAGGGCATCATCGCGGGCATGAATCGCGCCGAGGCCGAGCTGGGCATTACGTCCGGCCTGATCCTCAGCTTCCTGCGCCACCTGCCGGAAAGTGCCGCCTTCGAGACGCTGGAAATGGCCAAGCCCTATTTGGACCGTTTCATCGGCGTCGGCCTCGATTCCTCGGAAGTCGGCCATCCGCCGTCGAAGTTCGAGCGCGTCTTTGCCGCCTGCCGTGAACTGGGCCTCAAGATCTGCGCCCACGCCGGTGAGGAAGGCCCGCCCGCCTATGTCCATGAGGCGCTGGACCTGCTGAAGATCGACCGCATGGACCACGGCAACCGTTCGATGGAAGACGAGGCGCTGGTCGCGCGTCTGGCCGCCGAGCAGATGACCCTGACCGTCTGCCCGCTGTCGAACCTCAAACTGTGCGTGGTCAAGGACCTGAAGGACCACCCGATCCCCGCCATGCTGGCCAAAGGCCTGCACGTCACGCTCAACAGCGACGACCCGTCCTATTTCGGCGGCTATGTGAACGACAACTACATCCAGCTGACCAAGGCCGTGGGCCTGACCCGCGAACAGGTCATCCAGATGGCCCGCAATTCGTTTGAAGGCAGCTTCCTGCCAGACGACAAAAAGGCCCAGTATCTGGCCGAGATCGACGCCTACGTCGCAGCGAACTGATCACGCTCCTTCTCCCCTCGCGGGAGAAGGTCAGAGGCGGGTGACCCCCAGCGCGGCAAAGCTGTCCCGCGCCGCCTGTGCCGTGTCCTCGGCAATGGCTCGCGTCGCCGCCTCGATCACCACCGCGTCAAAGCCTTCGCGCACGGCATCCTCGG
>JAEYQX010000009.1 GCA_023409795.1 Pseudomonadota bacterium | reverse complement strand
CCACGATGATCGAACTGGCCGGACCGCGCAGGGTCAGGCGGGTCGAGCGGTCGATCTCGACCGTGAGGCTGCTGGACGGGGCTTCGGCCACCAGCGGTGAGGCGACCAGAAGACTGGCCACCGCCAGTAAGAGGCCCCCGGCCCGGTAGGCTGCGGATGTCGGCATGGTGTCTGTCCCCAAGAATGGACGCCTGGGCCTGCGTCCGCCCGCACGAAGCCTGGAGGCTAAATATCAACAATTTCTGAATTGCCAGGCAAGTTGTCGTGGCGAGGCTGCCTGGGGTGTCTGGGCGCGATTATAGTAAATAATGCAGTAACCATCAATAAATTCGAGTCATAACATCGGTTTTACTCAAGCTTAAGAAAGTGGACGCAAGGTGCCCATGCAAACGGGTCAGGCGGGCAGACCGGATGACCCCAAGGTGTGTTGAGTTTGCTCGCTAAACATCCAAGGAAGGAAGACTTTCATGCGTAACTTCATCAAGCGCTTTGCCCAGGACGAGTCCGGTGCAACCGCCATCGAATACGGCCTGATTGCCGCCCTGATCGCCGTGGCCATCATCGGCACCGTTACCGTGCTCGGCGAGAAGCTGCAGGGTGCCTTCACCAAAGTTTCGGATGGCATCGATAAGCCTGCTCCGACGACCACCTAAATATCTGGGAATGGCCGGGCTCACGCCCGGTCATTTTCTTTTGTGATGTTCATTTAAGCAGAAGGCCTGATCGTGTCTGGTGACTTCACCTTGATGACCCTGCCTCTCCTTGCCATGCCAATACTGGTGATCGTGGCGGGACTGACCGATCTGACGACGATGAAGATCCCAAACTGGATCTCGATCGCGCTTCTGTTCAGCTTCTATCCCGTGGCCCTGCTGATGGGCCTGAGCCTGGCCGAGGTGGCCCAGGCCGCAGCGGTGGGCTTTGGGATGCTCCTGGCCGGCATGGCCATGTTTGCCCTGCGCTGGATGGGTGGCGGCGACGCCAAGCTGCTGGCGACGGCGGGCCTGTGGATGGGCGTGCCGGGCATACTGCCCTTTGTCCTGATGACCGCCCTTGCCGGTGGCGGCCTGTGCCTGGTGCTGATGAGCGCGCGGGCCTGGCTGCAGGTCTATGAGCCCGCCATGCCGGGCTGGGGCCAGCGCCTTTTGCAACCCAAGGGCGATATTCCCTATGGCGTGGCCATAGCTGCGGGGGCCCTGATGGCCTATCCGCACTCTGCCCTGGTTGAAAAATTCCTGTTCGTATAGCGATGGTTGCAACATTCAGTTGTCGTTAACTGCGGCCTGCCAAGATCGCCGTTAGGCAAAGGGAAGCGGCACGTCCGGTCGCGCCACGCTTGCCCGCCGGAGACCTTTCATGAAGCCTGCCCAGATAGCGGTCATCTGCGTTGCTGCGGTTGCGGCCATTGGTCTGGCCGTGGTCGTGCGGAAGATGGGGGACTCGCCCCAGTCTTCGCCCCAGATCGCACAGGTCCAGGTCGAGCCGGTCGCCCAGGTCCTGGTCGCGGCCCGCAACCTGGAGCCGGGCCAGCGCCTGTCGGACGCCGACCTGAACTGGAAGGCCTGGCCGCTCAAGGACGTCAATCCGCTCTTCATCACCGACGGCACCGCCCCGGCCGCGCCCACGCCCGTCAGCACCAGTGCCGTCGAGGGCGCCGCCGCCCAGGTGGCCAGCGCCGCGGCCAAGGTCCTGACCACCGGTGCCAAGCAGGACTACATCGGCGCGGTGGTGCGCGAGCCCATCCTGGCCGGCGAGCCCCTCGTCAATCGCAAGATCGTCCGCGCCGGTGACGGCGGCTATATGGCCGCCTTCCTCGAGCCGGGCATGAGGGCCATGGCCATGAGGGTCAGCGTCGAGACCGCAGCCGGGGGCTTCATCCTGCCGGGCGACCGCGTGGACGTGATCCTGACGCGCGAGGTCAAGGGCACGGGGCCCGATGGCAGCGCCACCTCGCGCCATGTCGCCTCGACCATCATGCACAACCTGAAGGTCCTGGCCATCGACCAGTCGACCCGCGCCGGCGAGGAAGAGAAATCCGTCATCGGTGCCACCGCGACCGTCGCCGTCACCGGCAGCGATGCCGAGACCCTGGCCCTGGCCCGTTCCGAGGGCGAGCTGTCCCTGGTGCTGCGCTCCTATGCCGACACCGCCGGGCCGTCTGGCCGTATTCCGGGTGCCCTGCGCAGCGGGCCTGCGCCCGGCCTGGGGGCTTCGTCCGCAGGGCGGGCGGCCCATTCGGTGACCATCTATCGTGAAGGCCAGCCCCAGGTCGTGGCCATCTCATGAGCAGCCTGGTCGTGAAATCCCTGATCGCCGCCGGCCTGGCCAGCGCCATGGCCGTCACCATGCCGGGACCGGCCGCCAGCCAGACCCGCACCGCCATTGCCACCGGGGCCAGCAGCCAGCTGATCAACCTGCCGCGCGGCTCGTCCATGGGGGTCGAGCTTCCCAGCGACGCGCGCGACATCATCGTCTCCAACCCCCAGGTGGCCGATGCGGTCCTGCATTCGTCGCGCCGCATCACCCTGATCGGCCTGGCACCGGGCGAGACGGACGCCCTGTTCCTCGATGCGGCCGGCCGCGCCATCCTGTCCCTGCGCATCCGCGTGGATGCCGGGACCCATGCCCTGCAGGACACGCTCAGCCGCACCGTGCCGGGGGCCGATATCCGGGCCGAGGCCGTCAATGACAGCATCATCCTGACCGGGGTGGTGGCCTCTCCGGCCGAGGCCCAGCGGGCCGCCCAGGTCGCCGCGGCCTTTGTTTCCGCGCCGGAAAAAGTGGTCAACATGATCGCCGTGGCCGGGTCGGACCAGGTCACGCTCAAGGTGCGGGTGGTCGAGGTCCAGCGCTCGGCCCTGAAGCAGCTGGGCGTCTCGACCGACATCCTGCGCAGCAATGGCATCCACACCTATGGCTTTGGCCGCGCCAGCAGCTTTGGCGTCAACGGCATCCAGGGCGGGGCGGGCAATCTCTGCTACGGCCAGAACAGCGCCCGGACGGTCAATATGTCGTCGTCCAATGCCTGGACGGAGAACACGACCACCACGACCCCGCAGCCGGCCGGCACCTCGACCCTCAGCAATATCCTCAGCGGCGCGGCCTCGACGGCCTACAACCTGGTGCGGGGCACCAATGCCAACGCCTGCCTGGAAGCCTTCGAGCGGGTCGGCCTGGTGCGCACCCTGGCCGAGCCGCACCTGACCTCGGTCAATGGCGAGTCCTCCAGCTTCCTGGCGGGGGGTGAGTTCCCGGTGCCCGCCAGCCGCGACCGCGACGGCCAGATCACCGTCGAATACAAGCCCTATGGCGTGGCCCTGGCCTTCCGCCCGGTGGTCATGAGCGAGGGCCGGATCAACCTGCAGATCAAGGTCGAGGTCTCGGACCTGACCTCCAATGGCGGCATCACCATCGGGGCGGGCACGCCGCAGTCAGTGACCCTGCCGGGCCTCAGCGTCCGGCGCAGCGAGAACACGGTCGAGATCCCCTCGGGCGGGGCCATGATGATCGCGGGCCTGCTGCAGGAAAGCACCCGGCAGTCGGTGGAATCCCTGCCCGGCATGACCAACCTGCCGGTGCTCGGCTCCCTGTTCCGCTCGCGCGACTACCTGATGGGCGAGACCGAGCTGGTCGTCATCGTCGAGCCCTATATCGTCAGCCCCACCTCGCCGGATCGGCTCCAGACCCCGGCGGATGGCCTGCAGATCGCCGACGATGCCTCTGCAATCTTCTTTGGCCAGCTGAACCAGGCCTATGGCACCCGTGCCCCGACGGCGACGGACGGCCCCGCCTGGCAAGGCTCCGTGGGCTATGTGATCGAATGAGCGCCATGACCCGACCCCTTCGTCGCCTGCTGTCCGCAGGCCTGGTGCTGGGCACCCTTGCACTGGCCGGCTGCGTCGGCGGCCCGGCCAGCCTGGGTGGCGAGGCCCCGCTGACGCCCACGGCGCGCTATGCCCTGCAGGTCGAGCCGGGCCTGGATCGCATTGCCCTGGCGGTCCACGACGCGGGCCTGTCGGCCAACCAGCAGGCGGCCCTGGACAGCCTGGCCAGCCGCTTTGTCCGCTCCGGTGCCCCTGATGTGGTGATCGAGGCCCCGGGGGGCGGGGATCCCGCCGCCGCCTCCATGGCCTGGGGTATCCGGGACGCGCTGGAAAGGACCGGCATCCCGGCCGAGCGGATCCGCGTGGCCAGCTATCATGCGCCATCGCCGCGTGCGCCGGTGCTCGCCGGATTTGAGACCGTCCAGGCGGTGGTGCCGCGCTGTGGCACGGCGTGGGGGAACCTGGGCCGGACCGGCGACAACCGCTCCTCGGCCAACTTCGGCTGTGCCGTCACCGCCAACCTGGCTGCCCAGGTCAGCAATCCGCGCGACCTAGTCGCGCCGCGCGCCATGACCCCGGCAGACGCCAACCGCCGGGCGGTCGTGTTCGAGCACTATGTCGCCGGCACCCCGACCTCGGCCCAACCCGAAGCCCGTCTGTCCGACACCCGTATCTCGCAGGCTGTGGAATGACGTTCATGACCGATAGCTTCAACGCCAGCGACCTTGAGGACCTGGACGGCTTTGAAGTCGACGATGACTTCCTGGGTCGTCCCGCCGCCGGCTCCCGCGCCTTCGAGGTAGAGCCGCGCCCGGTGACGGCCGCCATGGCCGCATCCCCGGCCGCGACGATCAATCCGGTGGCCAAGCTGGTCGCCGATACCGAGGCGGCCCTGGGGCTGGCACCGTCTGATCCTGCGCCCCTGCCGCCGGGCCCCTTTGGCGGGCTGGATGCGGCCCTGGACCGGGGCCTGGACACCGGCCTGTCAGCCCCGCGCCCCCATGCCCTGGCCGGGGCTGCGGCCGCATTCGACGTGGTGGATCTGCTGGACAGGGATGCGCCCGCCAGTGCGGCCCCCGTCGCGCCCGTGCCGGCCGAGACCCCGGCAACCTTCCCTGCTGAGCCGGAGCCTGCCGTCCTGATGCCGGTCGTCTCGGCGGGACAGGCCCTGGCACCGTCGGGCCTGGCCCATGAGGTGCAGATCCCGCGCATCACCATCCATGTCTTTGCCGACCGGCAGGACAGCCTGGCAGCGGCCGAGCGGGCCGGGCAGGACCGCCGGATGTCGCGCGCGACCACCCAGATCCGCATTGGCGGCATCCCGGCGGCCATCGCCGCCTATCGCCAGGAAAACACCCCGCCGCTGATCATTGTCGAGAGCATGGCCGATGCCGCCAGCCTGCTGGACCAGATCGACCAGCTGGCCGAGGTCTGCGACACCGGCACCAAGGTCATCATCATCGGGGCCACCAATGACATCCAGCTCTATCGCGAGCTGATGCGGCGCGGGGTCAGCGAATACCTGGTTGCCCCGGTGCAGCCGCTGCAGCTGATCTCGGCCATCGATGGCCTGTTTGCCGACCCGGCCCAGCCCTTTGTCGGGCGCACGATCGCCTTCGTGGGCGCGCGCGGCGGGACCGGTGCCTCGTCCGTGGCCCACAACACCGCCTATGCGATGAGCGAGCGGATCGGGGTCAATACGGTCATCGTCGACTATGACCTGCCCTTTGGCACGGCGGGGCTGGATTTCAACCAGGACCCGCTGAGCGGCGTCGCCGATGCGCTCAGCCAGCCCGATCGCCTGGATGCCACCCTGCTGGACCGGATGATGGCGCGCTGCACCGACCGGCTCAGCCTGTTTGCTGCCCCGGCCACCCTGGACGGCGACTGGGATGTGCGCCCCGAGGCCTTCGAGGAGGTCACCAGCCGCATCCGCTCGACCGCGCCCTTCGTCGTGCTGGACCTGCCCCATATGTGGTGCTCGTGGATGCGCAGCACCCTGGTGTCGGCGGACGAGGTGGTGGTGGTGGCCACCCCGGACCTGGCCAGCCTGCGCAATGCCAAGAACATGATCGACGTGATCCGCCAGGGCCGTCCCAATGATGCCCCGCCGCGCCTGGTCCTGAACCAGGTCGGTATGCCGGGCCGCCCGGAAATCCCGGCCAAGGACTTCGGGGCCGCCCTGGGCGTCCATCCCAGCCTCAGCATTCCGTTCGATGCCAAGCTGTTCGGGGCTGCCGCCAACAACGGCCAGATGATCCTCGACACCGGGGCCAGGACCCGCTCGGCCGAGGCGTTCGAGACCCTGGCCCAGATCGTCTCCTGCCGCGAGCTGCCAGCCGCCTCGGTGCGCCCGCAGGGCAGGGGCAAGGGCTCGGGGTCGCTGCTGGCCTCGCTGTTCGGCAAGAAGAAATAGGGTCATGTTCGGCAAGCGCGCTCGGCCTGCAGGTTCTCTTGATCTGATGCCGCCCCCGAAAGAGGCGGCGGCGCGGCCGGACGTGAACCTGCTGGACCCGGTCGACGCCTTCTCGCTTGAGGAACTGGAGCTGGCGGGACCGGGCGAGGCCCCGTCACCTTCCCCGCCCCCGATGGCAGCCGCCCCGGCTGCGGGCCCCGAGGTGCCCCGCGGCCCGGTTCCGGGCGGCCCGACCCGGGGGCCGCGCGCCACGCCCGGCCTGGAACAGCTGCGCAAGGCCCAGGCGGTGGCCGAGATCGTCCAGGAACACTCGGACTACTACCACACCACCAAGTCGACGATCTTCAACGCCCTGATGAACACCATCGACCTGGCCCAGCTGGCACAGCTGGACACCCGGGCGGCGTCAGAGGAAATCCGCGACATCGTGGCCGAGCTGGTCGCGATCAAGAACGTCTCCATGTCGGTGGCCGAGCAGGAGCACCTGGTCCAGGACATCCTGAACGACGTCCTGGGCTATGGGCCGCTGGAGCCGCTGCTGGCGCGCGACGACATCGCCGACATCATGGTCAATGGCGCGGGCCGGGTCTTCATCGAGGTCGACGGCAAGACCCAGCTGACCAATGTCCGCTTCCGCGACAATGCCCAGCTGATGAACATCTGCCAGCGGATCGTCAGCCAGGTCGGCCGCCGCGTCGATGAATCCAGCCCGATCTGCGACGCCCGCCTGCCCGATGGCTCGCGCGTCAACGTCATCGCCCCGCCCCTGGCCATCGACGGCCCGACCCTGACCATCCGCAAGTTCAAGAAGGACAAGCTGACGATGCGCAACCTGGTGGAGTTCAACTCCATCAGTCCCGAGGGGGCCCGGGTCCTGGGCGTCATCGGTGCCTCGCGCTGCAATGTGCTGATTTCGGGCGGCACCGGCTCGGGCAAGACGACCCTGCTTAATACCCTGACGGCCTTCATCGACCCGACCGAGCGCGTCATCACCTGCGAGGATGCCGCCGAGCTGCAACTGCAGCAGCCGCACGTGGTCCGGCTGGAAACCCGCCCGCCCAACCTGGAGGGCCAGGGCCAGATCACCATGCGCGACCTGGTCAAGAACTGCCTGCGGATGCGCCCCGAGCGGATCATCGTCGGCGAGGTGCGTGGCCCCGAGGCCTTCGACTTGCTGCAGGCGATGAACACCGGCCACGATGGCTCGATGGGCACCCTGCACGCCAACTCCCCGCGTGAGGCGATCAGCCGGATGGAATCCATGATCACCATGGGCGGCTATGGCCTGCCGTCGCGGACGATCCGCGAGATGATCGTCGGCTCGATTGACGTCATCATCCAGGCGGCGCGGATGCGCGACGGCTCGCGTCGCATCACCCACGTCACCGAGGTCGTCGGCTTGGAAGGGGACGTGATCGTCACCCAGGACCTGTTTGTCTATGAGATCAACGGCGAGGACCCCCAGGGGCGGATCCTGGGGCGGCACCGCTCCACCGGCATCGCCCGCCCGCGCTTCTGGGACCGGGCCCGCTACTATGGCCTGGAGCGCGAGCTGGCCGAAGCCCTTGATGCGGCGGAGTAGGCCATGCTTGCCATAATCGCAGCCCTTCTGGCCTTTGTGATGATCGGCAGCGTCGGCTGGGTGCTGGTCAGCGGCGACGACGGCGGCTCCGGCCAGGCGGTCAAGCGCGCAAAGTCCCTGCGCACCGCTGCCCTGGAAAAGGAAACCCGGCGCGCGCCGGCCAATACGCCCGAGGCCCGTCGCAAGCAGATCCTGATGCAGCTGCGCGAGGTGGACCGGCGCGACCGCAAGGCCCGGCTGACCCTGGCCTCGAAGCTGAAGCAGGCCGACCTGGCGATCTCTGCGGGCACCTTCATGCTGATCAGCGCCGGCCTTGGCCTGTTTGCCGCCCTGGTCGGCTTCGTGCTGAGCCAGAACCTGCTGCTGGCGCTGGGCCTGGGGATCGCGGCGGGGCTGGGCCTGCCGCGCTGGGTCGTCGGCATGATGGGCAAGAAGCGGATGAAGGCCTTTTCCCTGGCCTTTCCCGATGCCGTGGATGTGCTGGTGCGCGGCATCAAGAGCGGCCTGCCGGTCCATGACGGCTTCAAGATCATCGCCCGTGAAAGCCCCAAGCCCCTGGGGACCGAGTTCCAGGTCCTGGTCGACGGCATGGGCGTGGGCCTGACCCTGGCCGAGGCCCTGGACAAGATGTATGGCCGCATCCCCACGCCAGAGCTGAAGTTCTTCACCATTGTCATCGCGATCCAGCAGAAGACCGGCGGCAACCTGGCCGAGGCCCTGACCAACCTGTCCACCGTCCTGCGCGCGCGCCGCATGATGGGCGAGAAGATCAAGGCCATGTCGTCCGAAGCCATCGCCTCGGCCGGCATCATCGGCTCCCTGCCGCCTGCGGTCATGCTGATGGTGATGATCAGCAGTCCCGGCTACATGAGCCTGCTGTTCACCGACGTCCGTGGCAACTTCATGCTTCTGGGGGCCGCCGTCTGGATTGCGCTCGGCATCTTCGTGATGAAGCGCATGATTTCGTTCAAGTTCTGACGGGAGGCGCAGATGGGCGAGTTCATGCTGTTCATCACCGACCTGGGCAACCTGCTCAGCATTGGCGTCGGCATCGCGGTCTTTGCCAGCATCGTCACCGTGGCCAGCCCGATGATGGGCGGGGCGCGGCTGGACAAGCGGATGAAGGCCGTCTCTCAGCGGCGCGAGGACCTGCGCCGCCGGTCGCGCCAGGCCCTGAAGCCCGGCCAGGGCAGCCTGCGCCAGCAGGACGGAGGCTTCAAGCAGAAGGTGGTCGAGCGCCTGAACCTGTCCAAGCTGCTGGAAGATCCCACAGTGGTCGACAAGATGGCCCAGGCCGGGTTCCGTGGCCAGAAGCCGGTCACCACCTTCTATTTCTGTCGCCTGGCCCTGCCGTTCGTCTTCCTGGTGCTGGCGGCGGTCTATCTGTTCGTCATCAATGACCATGGCCTGTCCAGCCTGATGCGCCTGGGGGCCCTGGTCTTCGCCTTTGCGGCGGGCTTCTATGCGCCCAATGTCTATGTCGAGAACCGCATTGCGGCGCGGCGCCAGTCCATTGTCGCGGCCTTTCCCGATGCCCTCGACCTGCTGCTGATCTGTGTCGAGTCGGGCATGTCGATCGAGGCGGCCATCCAGAAGGTCAGCCAGGAGGTCGGCACCCAGTCGATCGAACTGGCCGAGGAACTGAGCCTGCTCTCGGCCGAGCTGTCCTATCTGCCTGACCGCCGCATGGCCTATGACGGCATGGCGCGGCGCACCAACCACCCCGGCATCCGGGCCGTGGCCACCGCCATGACCCAGGCCGAGACCTATGGCACCCCGCTGGGCAATGCCTTGCGGATCATGGCCAAGGAGAACCGCGACCTGCGCCTGTCCGCCGCCGAAAAGAAGGCCGCCGCCCTGCCGGCCAAGCTGACCGTGCCGATGATCATCTTCTTCCTGCCGGTCCTGTTCATCGTCATCCTGGGCCCGGCGATCATCAACATCCAGGACGTGATGAAGGGCTAGGGACCCGGCGCGGACCCGGCCGGGATCAGGCCTCGGCCATACGTTTCAGGTTCTCGCACAGTTCCTCATAGGCGGTGCGGATGCGCGCCTTGTGCTTGTCGTGGAACAGCTCGCCGCGCAGGCCCGAGAAGTTCACCCCCTGGCTCAGGATGCAGGACTGGGGGGCCAGCTGCTCGATGCTGATGAAGCGGACCGAGCTGAACAGGAAGCCGCGCTTTTCCGACCAGATCATCTGGCTTTGTGGCTGCCAGTCGCCCAGGCGGGCTTCGACCTGGCGGCTGGGCAGGCCGGGCAGGGACTCGATCAGGCTGATGGGGGCACCAAAGCCGAAGTGGCCCGACACCTCCGTCTCATAGGGATTCCATTCATTCCAGCGAGCAAAGTCGCCGACGAAGTCCCAGATGCGCTCGGCGGGGGCCCTGATCCCAATCCGTTTTTCGATGCGGGTCGTTTCCATACTCTGCCCTCTGACACGACAGGTCGCATTTAGGAAGTCCCGCCGGTCATCGCGACCTTGCACTGCTGGGTCAGCCGTTCAAGATGTCGCCAGGACAGGGGAGATCAGACGATGACAGGCGTGTGGGCAAGGGGTGTGGCCATGGCGGCCCTGGTCGCGGGGCTCGGGGCCCTGCCGATGACGGCGCAGGCCCAGGTAGCGGCAACACAGGTCCATGCGGCGGTCGAGGCCATCACGCCCCAGGTGGTGGCCTGGCGACGGGACCTGCACCAGCATCCCGAACTGGGCTTTGCCGAGGTCCGCACCGCCGGCGTGATCGCCGGGCACCTGCGCAGCCTGGGCCTTGAGGTCCGCACCGAGGTGGGCAAGACCGGGGTCATCGGCATCCTGCGCGGTGCCCGGCCCGGCCGCACCGTGGCCCTGCGCTCGGACATGGATGCCCTGCCGGTGCGCGAGGCGACCGGCCTGGACTTTGCCTCGACCGCAACCGGCAGCTACCTGGGCGAGACCGTGCCGGTGGCCCATGCCTGTGGCCACGACGCCCACATGGCCATGCTGATGGGCGCCGCCTCGGTCCTCAGCGGCTTGAAGGACCAGATCAGCGGCACCATCGTCTTTGTCTTCCAGCCGGCCGAGGAAGGCGCGCCTCCGGGCGAGCCCATGGGCGGGGCGGCCCTGATCCTGCACGAAGGCGGCCTGGATGATCCCCGGCCCGAGGCCATCTTCGGCCTGCACGTCGTGCCCGGCGAGGCCGGGACGATCGCCTATCGACCGCGCGGCTGCATGGCGGCGTCCGACCGCGTGGACATCCAGCTGAAGGGCCGCCAGACCCACGGGGCCTGGCCCTGGAAGGGCGTCGACGTGATCGCCGCGACCGCCCAGGTGATCAACACCATCAATACCCTGACCGCGCGGACCGTGGACCCGACGACCACCCCGACCGTCTTTACCCTGGCCACCCTTGATGCCGGGGTGCGCTACAACATCATTCCCGACAGCGCGGCGCTGAGCGGCACCTTGCGCACCTTTGACGTCGCCCAGCGCGAGGACCTGGTGAAGCGGGCCGAGGCGGCCGTGGGCCATGTCGCGGCCAGCTTTGGGGCCACTGCCGAGCTGACGGTCAGGCAGAACGCCGCCCTGGTCTTCAATGACGAGGCTCTGTCGGCCTGGCTCCAGCCCGTCCTGGAAGAAGCGGCCGGGCAGGGGAAGGTCAACGGCGCTACGGCCCCGACCACGATTGCCGAGGACTTTTCCTTCTACCAGCAGCAGATCCCGGGGGTCTTCTATCACCTGGGCGCGACGCCGGACGGGGTGCCCGCCGACCAGGCCGCGCCCAATCATTCGCCGGCCTTTGACGTCAACGAAAAGGTCCTGCCTCTGGGCGTCAGGACCCATGTCCTCAGTGCCCTGCGCTTCCTGGAACGCCCGGCCCCATGACGCCTCGTCTGGTTAAGCGGCCCCGTCTGGGTTAAGGCGGGGCCAGTCTGATCAGGAGCCCGCCATGATTACCCGCATCCAGCCCGGCAGCCGCATGAGCGAGGCCGTCATCCACGGCCAGACCATCTACCTGGCCGGACAGCTGGGTGAACCGGGCCAGGATGTTGCGGCCCAGACGGCCACGGCCTTGGCCGAGATCGACGCCCTGCTGGCCGAGTGCGGCAGCGACCGGTCCAAGATCCTGATGGCCCAGATCTGGCTGGCCGACATCGCCGACTTTGAAGAGATGAACAGGGCCTGGGACGCCTGGGTCGACCAGGCCAAACCGCCCGCCCGCGCCACCTGCGAGGCGCGCCTGTTCGCGCCGGAATACAAGGTCGAGATCGTCGTGACGGCGGCCCTGTGATGCTGGACCTCAACGCCGAGCTGGAACGCTTCAAGGCCACCCGCGTCACCGCCCTTTATCGCCTCGACCTGATCGAGAAGGGCGCACAGCTGACCTATGAGGACGGCACCCCGGTCGACATGAAGTCCGAGAAGCGCCGCCTCAAGGAACAGGTGGCGGACATGGACCGTCGCATCGCCAAGACCGAGCTGGCCCTGGCGCGGCAATCCGGCTCGATCCAGTAGGCAAAGGCCTCCGGGGCTCAGGCGGACAGCACCGCCTGGACCCGCCGGATCACTTCCTCATAGACGCAGGTCAGGTCGCGCAGCTCCTGGACCGGCACGCATTCATTGACCTGGTGCATGGTCTGGCCAACCGGGCCCAGTTCCAGCACCGGGCACAGGGCGCGGATGAAGCGGGCGTCCGAGGTGCCGCCGGTGGTCGAGGCCTCGGGCCTGCGCCCTGCCACGGCCTCCACTGCATCCTGCACCGCCCTCACGAACGGCCCGACCTCAGTCAGGAAGGCCTCGCCCGAGCACATATGGGTCAGCTCGATCCTGAGGCCGGTCTCGGCCTCCAGGGCCGCCGCCTCGCCATCCAGCCAGGTCATCAGGCTGGCCCCGCTATGATTGGGGTTGAAGCGGATGTTCAGCCGCCCCCTCACCTCGGCCGGGATGATGTTGGTGGCCGTATTGCCCACGTCGATGGTGGTGATTTCCAGGTTGGAGGGCTGGAACTGCTCATAGCCCTCGTCCAGGACACGGGCGTCCAGCCGGGCCAGCAGCCGGGCCATGACCGGGGCGGGATTGGCCGCCCGGTGCGGATAGGCAACGTGGCCCTGCTTGCCACGGACCGTGATCCAGGTGTTCAGCGAGCCGCGCCGGCCCACCTTGATCATGTCGCCCAGCTGGGCCGCCGAGGACGGCTCGCCCACCACGCAGGCGTCGATGACCTCGCCCTCGGCCAGCAGGGTCTCGACCACGCGCTTGGTGCCGTGCAGGGCCGGGCCTTCCTCGTCGCCGGTGATCAGGAAGGACAGGGAGCCCCTGACCTCGCCCGCCACCAGCAGCCGCGAGACGGCGGCGACCCAGGCCGCAATCCCGCCCTTCATGTCCACCGCGCCCCGGCCGAACAGCACCCCGTCGCGGATCTCGCCCTCGAAGGGGCCGGACGACCAGGCCAGCAGGTCGCCGGTAGGCACCACATCGGTGTGCCCGGCGAAGCAGAGGTTGGGCGAGGCCGTGCCCAGCCGCGCATAGAGGTTCTCGATCGGGGCATCGTGCCCCTCGCCCGAGGGGCCCTGGAACACCATGCGGCGGCAGGTAAAGCCCAGGCGCGTCAGGGCGCGCTCCAGCACGTCCATCGCCCCCTCGTCCGCCGGCGTGACCGAGGGAATGCGGATCAGGTCGCGGGCCAACTCGACGGGATCGATGACGGAAAGTGATGCAGGGCTCATGGACCTATGCTTTAGGCATAAGCGGGCGTGCCGAGAAGTCCCGGGACCCTGTCCGACCAGAAGAAGTTGCCGAAAGAGACCGTGAGTTCAGATCGTCCCGATCCCGCTGCGTCCAGCGGACCCGAACCGGCCGCTGGCTCCGATCATTCGGGACCTGCCAGCCCCTGGGCCATTCGTGATTTCCGCCTGCTGTGGCTGGGCCGGGTCACGGCCGTCCTGGGTATCCAGATCCAGTCCTCGGCCCTGCTGTGGCAGGTCTATGAGATCGCCCGGCGCGACCATCCGATCGCCGAGGCCAGCCTCTACCTGGGCCTGGTGGGCCTTTGCCAGTTCCTGCCGCTGCTGGCCTTTACCCTGCCCGCCGGAGCCATGGCCGACCGCTTTGACCGCAAGCGCACCGTGACCCTGTCCTTCATGGTCGAGAGCCTGTGTGCCCTGGCCTTCATGGCCATGGCCCTGCATGGCGCACCGCCGCTGTGGGGCCTGCTGGCCGTGGCGGCCGTATTCGGGGCCGCGCGGGCCTTCCTGGCACCGGCCAGCCAGGCCTTCCTGCCCATGGTGGTCGGGCGAAAGGCCCTGCCGCCCGCCATCGCCGCCCAGGCCATTGCCTTCCAGACCGGGGCGATCGCCGGCCCGGCCCTGGGCGGGGTCATCGTCGCGGTCAACGTGCCCCTGGCCTATGCCTGTGCCCTTGGCCTGTTCCTGGTCGCCATCGCCAGCCTTGTGCTGATCCGCACCCGCGGCAAGCCCCAGGTCGATCCCACCCGCCTCAGCCCGGTGCAGCAGGTGCGCGAGGGCCTGGCCTATGTCTGGAAGACCAAGATCGTCCTGGGGGCGATTTCGCTCGACCTGGTCGTGGTGCTGCTGGCAGGCGTTGCCCTGCTGACGCCCATCTTTGCCCGCGACATCCTGCACGTCGGGGCGATCGGCTTTGGCCTGCTCAGGGCCTCGTTCGGCGTCGGGGCCCTGGTGATGGCGCTCTATCTCAGCCGCTTTCCCATCGTGCGCCACGGCGGCCGCTGGATGTTTGCGGCCGTGGCCGTCTTTGGCCTGTGCACCCTGGTCTTTGGCCTGTCCAAAAGCGTCTGGCTGTCCGGCATCGTCCTGTTCGTCGGCGGCGCGGCCGACATGATCAGCGTCAATATCCGCCAGACCCTGATCCAGCTGGCCACGCCCGATCATATGCGCGGGCGGGTGTCCTCGGTGTCCATGCTGTTCATCGGGGCCTCCAATGAGCTGGGCGAGGCCTATTCCGGGGTGGCGGTGCGCTTCCTTGGCCCCATAGGCGCGGCCGTCTTTGGTGGCATAGGGGCCCTGTGCGCCACCGGCCTGTGGTCCTGGGCCTTCCCCAGCCTGCGCAAGGCCGACCGCCTGGAGTAGACCGGCGAGCGGACACGAAAAAGGGCTGCGAGATGTCCCGCAGCCCTCGCGTTCTGGCTCCAGTGGCTCAGTTGGCCGGGACGCGCTCGTCGGTGGCCGGGTCCACGGCACCGGGGCGACCCTCGGCAGCGGCCTCGGCCTGGTTGTCCTCCAGCTTGTCGGCGACGTTGCCGGCCCCTTCCTCGATGGCCTGGGCCGCCTTCATCGCCCCGGACTCCAGGACCTCGCCGGTCTGGGCCGCGACATCAGCCGCCGTGTCGCCCGCCGCCTCGGCATTGGCCTCGGCCTCGTTCTGCTCCGCCTGGGTGCAGGCCGCCGCCGACAGGGCCAGGACAGACGCTGCCATCACCGTCATCATACGAAAGCGCATGGGATAACCCCCTCTATCTTGCGAAATACCTTTGCCGTAACGCAGCCCGTGGCGTCCGGTTGCCCCACACCGCCGCGAAAGCGCTGCGCATCGGCCCGTCAATGCAGATCAGGGATTGAGGCCACCCCACCCATGCTGTAAGCACCCCATCCGGCCTCAGGCCAACAAGCACCCGTAGCTCAGCTGGATAGAGCGTTGCCCTCCGAAGGCAAAGGCCACAGGTTCGAATCCTGTCGGGTGCGCCAGAACTTCCCAACACATTCAAAACGCTACGGAAAAAACGTCCTCGCAACCGTTTTCCGACGATTGCCCCACAACCCTACCCCACAATGACGCACACAATCTTGGACTAAGTCGTTCAAGTTGTTCGGTTAATCGCCAAAACAGCGTCTACACATAC
>JAEYQX010000236.1 GCA_023409795.1 Pseudomonadota bacterium | reverse complement strand
GCTCCAGACCGGTCATCTCGTCGGCGCGGGCCTCGACGGCATTCATGCGACGGGTCCATTCCTCGACCACCTGGGCGATCTCGGCTCCCTCGGGATAGGCGGTGCGGTCCCAGACAATGGCCCCCTTGCCGAAGGGCAGGGGGATCAGCGCCCGGTCCCACGAGTTCAGGCGAATGGCCGGCTTGCACGACAGGCCCATGAACAGCACCGGCGCGCCCGAGATACGGGCCATGACGGGCAGGCCCTCGGCCATGGAGCGGGCCGGGCCACGCGGGCCGTCCGGCGTCAGGGCCAGGGCACCGACCTTGAGCTGCTTCAGGCCGTCGCGCAGGGCCTGGGTGCCGCCCTTGGCCGCCTGCTTCTTGTCCTTGTTGGCCGCCGAGCCGCGCACCGCCGGGATGCCCAGGCGGGCGATGGCCCTGGCCAGGAACTCGCCATCCGAGGACAGGGAGATCATGGCGCGGGCGGGCTGGGCCCGGTCCTGGGGCCAGGCGGCGATGCCCAGGGCGAGGCGCGAGTGCCACATGGCGATCAGCACCCCGCCGCCCTGGTCCCAGATCTCCTCGGCCAGGGCCTGGTTCTCATGGTCCCAGCGGATGGTGGCGTAGCAGAAGCGCAGCCATTCCGAGAGCAGGAAGGACATGGCCTTCTGGATCAGCGGGTTGCGCAGGGGCCTCATGGACGCACCTCGTCGGCGACGATCGGCACGGGGCCGTCCAGCGACTGCTGCTGGGCCAGGCGGGCATAGAGGCCGCCCAGGCTGATCAGGCTGGCGTGGTTGCCCTGCTCGGCCACGCGGCCCGCGTCGATGACATAGATGCGGTCGGCATTGCGCACGGTCGACAGGCGGTGGGCGAGCATCAGGGTGGCGCGGCCGTGCATCAGCCGCTCCAGCGCCGCCTGGACCAGGGTCTCGCTCTCGGTGTCCAGGGCGCTGGTGGCCTCGTCCAGCAGCAGGATGGGGGCGTCCTTCAGGAAGGCGCGGGCGATGGCGATGCGCTGGCGCTGGCCGCCGGACATCCGCATCCCGGCCTCGCCCACCCGGGTCTGGTAGCCGTCGGGCAGGGCCTGGATGAAGTCATGGGCCGCCGCTGCCCGGGCCGCCTCGATGATCTGGTCCTCGCTCACGTCCTTGCGGCCATAGGCGATGTTGGCGGCAATGGTGTCGTCGAACAGGAAGGGCTCCTGGGTCACCAGGGCGATATGGTCGCGCAGCGAGGCCAGGCTGAGGTCGCGCAGGTCGATGCCATTGGCGGTGATGCGCCCGCCCGTCACGTCATAGAAGCGCGGCAGCAGGCTGAGGATGGTCGACTTGCCGCCCCCCGACGGGCCCACCAGGGCAATGGTTTCGCCGGGCGCGACCGTCAGGCTGACGCCGCTCAGGGTCGGGACCGTGCCCTCTGCCGTCCGGTAGGCGAACTCGACGTCCTCGAAGGCCAGGGTCACCGGGCCGGGCGGCAGGATCCTGGGATCCGCCTGCTCGCGGATCTCGGGCTGGATGTCCAGGGCGCTGAACAGGCGCTGCGAGGCGCTCATCCCCTCGGACAGGACCGTGGTCAGGTTGGTCAGCTGGCGCAGCGACTGGCCCGCCAGCATCAGCATGGCGATGAAGGAGGCAAAGGCCCCCACCGACATATTGCCCTGGCTGGCGCTCCAGCCCGCATAGCCCATGACGGCTGCCACGATGGAATAGGCGATGATGTCGGACGCAGGCCCCGAGAAGGCGCGGCTGTCGGCCCCCTTGATGACGTGGCGCTGGCGACGGTTGATCACCTCGGCGACATTGGCTTCCTCGGCGGCCTCGCGGTTCTCCAGCTTGATGACCCGCACGCCGTCCAGGTTCTCCATCAGGGCGCTGGACAGGTTTTCCGTCTCGGTCATGGCCCCCTTGGCGGCCTTGCGCGACTTCTTGCCGAACTTGCGCATGACGGCGCTGACGGCCGGCACACCCAGCAGGACGATCAGGGTTAGGGGCAGGTCGATCAGGGCCATGGCAACCAGGACGCCGACCAGGACCAGGGCGTTCTGGGTATAGTTCACCACGCCGGTGGTGAAGCCCTCGCGCACCAGGTTGGCGTCGAACAGCACGGCCGAGACAAAGGTGCCCGAGTGCTGGTTGCGCAGGCGCGACAGGTCTGCCCGGATCATGCCCGAGAACAGCTGCTTCTGGATGTCGCCGACGATGCCGTGGCCCAGGCGGTTCACCAGGGCAGCCTGGGCGGCCATGGACAGGGAGCGCAGGATGGCCACCACCACGATGAAGGCCGGGACGACCAGCAGCACATGGCGCGCGTCAAAGCCCAGGCCCCACAGCTGGACCGTTCCCTCATGCGGGGTGAACAGCAGGTCGATGGCCGGCTCGAGGAACTTGAGCAGCAGGGCCGTCAGGCCGCCGGACAGGGCCGCAAAGAACAGCGAGAAAAAGAAGGCGCGGCGATGCTTTGACAGATAGTCGCGCCAGATGCGACCCAGCAGGGGCCGGATCGGTTGGCGGTCATCATGGCTGGGCGCGGAAACAGTCATGGGGCTTTCGGTCGAACGGTATGGGCGCCAAGTCAAGCGCTCCAGCTTCAGCTTGTGGGTGACGTGATGCGATTTCGGCACTATCTGCGAAATCATGTCGTCGTTTGATCTGACAACGCCTTCTGGCCGGTTTAAGGCCTATTGGTCCTATTTCGTGAAGGACCATGCCTTTCTGCGCACCGCCTTTGCCAATGCGCACTGGATCGGGCCGGACCTGGTCCGGACCAACCAGCCGTCGCCGGGCCAGTTGGCCTACTGGAAGCGCCGGGGCATTCGCACCGTCATCAATCTGCGCGGGCGGAGAAACGAGGCCTACTACTGGCTGGAGGTCGAGGCGTGCAAACGGCTGGGCCTGACGCTGATCGATGCCCCGCTGGATTCGCGCGACCCGCCCCAGCCCGAACGAATCCACCGGGCCAAGGCACTGTTCGAGAGCATCGAGTATCCGGTGCTGATCCACTGCAAGTCGGGGGCGGACCGGGCCGGGTTGATGGCGGTCTTCTACCGGCACTTCCACCTGGGCGAGCCGATCTCGGTGGCGCTGTGCGAGCTGGGCAAGCGCACCTTGCACTGCCGCGAGGGACTGACCGGGGTTCTGGACTATACGCTGGAGCTCTATGTCCGCGACATCGAGCCGACCGGGGTCAGCTTCATCGACTGGATCGACAGCCCCGCCTATGACCCCAAAGCTATCCGCGAGAGCTTCCGCAGCACCTGGTGGGGCCGGGTGATGGTCGACCGTATCCTGCGCCGCGAATAGCTCAGCCCCAGGGGCCACGCGGCGGATCGGACGGCGATTTTTCCTCAGGGCCGGGCTTGGGCTCGGTCGGCGGCCGTATTGACGCCAGCCGGTCGGCCAGGTCGCGATCGCCCCGGCGCTGTCGCTTCAGCACCAGAATCCAGAAGACCAGGACCAGCAGAAGGGACACCAGACTGATGATCTGCTGTCCGTCCAGGGTAGTGCCAAACAGGGTCATCGGGGCCTCTCGGTGATGCAGCTTCCCTGTATCAGATAGGCAAACAGGCGGTTGGCACCAGAGGGCACAACCGCCTGTTCAAGGGCCTGGGCCGTTTGGCCGCGGATCAGACGTCGCTGCGCGGGTCGATCAGCTTGTGGGCGTGCAGGATGAAGAAGCGCATGTGAGCGTTGTCGACGGTAGCCTGGGCGCGGGCCTTCCAGGCGGCCTTGGCTTCGTCATAGGAACCATAGGCTCCGACGAACTCGACCTGGGTCAGGTCGCGGAAGACCGGCTCGGCCGGGTGGCGCATTTCGCCGCCGATAACGAGGTGAAGCAGTTGGGGGTCGTGGGCGTCAGCCATGGAGAGGGGATCCATTGCAGGGAGGGGACTAGATGGCGAGCGGGATAGGCGCTGTCCGGCGAACGATCAACGGGTGAAGCGCAGGAGCAGCACAGATCAGGCTCGTTTGTCGCGGGTCAGCGCGATTAAATTGCCACGGTCTGCCCATGTGGTCACTCACTTTTGCACCCGCTTCCTGGGCGATCAGGGCTCCGGCACAGACATCCCAGTCCCATTTGGGGTTGATGGCAATGGCAGCATCAAACGCACCGGCGGCCACCAGGGCCATGCGATAGGCCAGGGCATTGCGTTTGGAAAACTTCATCTGGGGCCAGGGCTCGGCCCACTCGCGGCCCTCCATCAGGCGCGCATCGGCCAGCAGCTCGGCATCTTCCAGCTCATGGGTGTCCGAGGCGGTGATGCGGCGGCCCTGAAGCCGCGCCCCGCCGCCCAGGGCGGCCTCGAACATCTCGTCCATCATCGGGGCATAGATGACGGCCGCGACCGGCTGGCCGTTCTCGACCACGGCAATGGGCGTGCACCACCACGGCTTGTTGCGCATGAAGGCGACAGTGCCGTCGATGGGGTCGACGACAAAGATGCGCTTCCTGGATAGGCGCTCGGGGCTATCCGCCGTCTCTTCCGACAGCCAGCCATAGTCCGGGCGGGCCGACAGCAGGCGCTCCTTCAGCAGGGTATCGACCGCCAGGTCGGCATCGGTGACCGGCGAGCCGCCATCCTTGGACCAGACCTTCAGGCCCGCCTCGCGATACTCGAGCGCCAGCTGGCCGGCCTCGCGGGCGGCGTTGCGGATCAGCTCAAGATCTTCGTCGAAGTCCATCATTTGCCCGCGATGGCCACCGCATCAAACAACAGGGAGGGCGCATTGAACGCGCCGCGGAACTCCAGGTCCGAGCCGCGCACCATGCGGGCATAGAGCTCGATCAGGTTGCCCGCCACGGTGACCTCGCTGACCGGATAGGCCAGCTGGCCATCCTCGAACCAGACGCCCGAGACCCCGGCGGACCAGTCGCCGGTATTGCCATTCAGCGAGGGGCCGAACATCGAGGTGATCAGCAGGCCCGATCCGGCCTGGGCCATCAGGCCGGCCTTGTCCACGGTGCCGGGGGCCAGGTGCAGGTTGTGGGTCGAGACGCCCGACGGACCGGCCAGCCCGCGCGAGGCATGGCCGGTGGTCTGCAGGCCCAGTTGGGCGGCCGAGGCGGTGTTCAGCAGCCAGGTGGTCAGGATGCCGTCCTGGATGATCTCGCGCCGCTCGACGGCCACGCCCTCGTCGTCAAAGGGGGTCGAGCCCAGGCCGCGCGGGCGGAAGGGATCGTCGATCAGGTCGGTCCCGGCGGGCAGGACCCGCTGGCCCAGCCGGTCCTTGAGGAAGGAGGAGCCACGGGCGATGGCCGGGCCGGAAATGGCACCCAGCAGGGGCGAGATGACCTGGGTCGCGATCCGGTTCTCGAAGATGACCGGCGCGGTGGTCGAGGCAATCTTGCGCGGGCCGACGCGGGCCACGGCGCGTTCGCCCGCCTTGAGGCCGATCTCTCGGGCATCGGGCAGGTCTGACAGGTGCCGGGTGGCCCGGCTTTCGCCGCCGCGCTCCATGGCTCCGTCCTTCTCGGCGATCACGCCGACGCCGACGGAAAAGGCCGTGCCGCGGTGGTGGCCATCAAAGCCGTGCGAGGTGACCAGGCGCCATTCGCTGGCCGACCACGAGGCATGGCCGCCTTCGGATCGGGCCACGCCCTCGACCGACAGGGCCGCTGCCTCGGCCTCGGCGGCCGCTGCTTCCAGCGCCTCGGCCGAGCGTTCGGTGGGGTCATGCAGGTCCAGGTCCAGATGCGGGGCGCGGGCCAGGCGGTCCTCGGGAGCCAGGGCGGCATAGGGATCTTCGGGAGCCAGCCGGGCCATGGCCACGGCGCGCTCGACCAGGCGCTGGCGCGTCGCGTCGGACAGGTCAGAGGCCGACACCGTGGCCTGGCGACGGCCGATGAAGACGCGCAGGCTCAGGTCGCGGGCCTCCTCGCGCTCGACCTCCTCCAGCTCGGCATTGCGCACGCCGACGGACAGGGAGGCGCGATGGGCCGACACGGCCTCGGCCGCATCAGCGCCCGCTTTCAGCGCAGCGGCAACCAGGTCGGAAAGGATGTCGGGAGAGGGCGTCGTCTGGGACATGCCCCGATATGGCGAACCTGGCCGGTTATCGCAACAGGGTGGACCCTAGAGCACCGACCAGCCCACCAGGATGACGCCGGCCACCAGCAGGGGCAGCCAGGTCAGGATCATGCCGATCGAACGGCCAAAGGACGGATCCCGCTGATAGATCATGCCCAGGGCATGGATGACGCGGCCGGCGAACAGGACACTGCCGACGCAATGGATCAGCCAGGGCGGGACGCCCAGGAAGGCCAGCAGGATCAGGGCGCAGATCCCGACCGGCACATATTCGGTGGCATTGCCAAAGGCTCGGATGGCGTCACGCAGCGGCTCGTGTCCGCCATCGCCAAAGGCCACCTGGAACCTGCGGCGACGACGCACCACAAGGGTTGAAAGCGCCAGAACCAGCAGGATCAGCAGCCCGCCCCAAAGGGTCGCCGCCTGGATGGATGGCACCATGTCCTATTTCTCCCGTGCGACCGGATAGAGACGGAAGCGCTGGTCATAGAAGGGCGTCCGCTCATAGAACCAGGCCAGGCGGGCATCGCCATCGGCAGCAAACGCCGGCTCGGCGGCCAGCTTGGCCTCGAACTCGGCCTTCAGCGCCGGATCGGCCTCCATCATCTTCTCGGCCAGGGGCGCGATGGCATAAGCCTCGATATATTCGACGCGGTTCAGCACCTCGGGGAACATGCCCCAGGCAAAGAAGCTCTCGTTCGATTGCGGCTCCAGCAGCAGGATGGCGATGTCGCCCATCGGCTGGTCGGTCGGCACGCGCACCGAGCCGGCGGGGAAGGTCCAGTCCTTCTGCTCCGGCTTCACCTCGGTGACGGTGATCGGCACGTGGCCTTCATTGGTGCGGCCCGAGACCTTGGGATCAAGCAGGCGCAGCATCTCGACACTGACGGTGCGCGGGGCGCTCAAGGTCTCCATCTCGACGCCGTGCATCTGCAGGCGCTCGATCACGTCGGTGCGATAGGACGGGATCCAGTAGGCCGTGGGGCGCTGCAGTGTCAGGCTGGGCCGGGAATCGAAATAGGGCACCTGCCACAGCTCGGGATCGGCCTCGCCCAGCCAGCGCAGTTCCTCGCGGCCCGAGGCGGGGCTGTGATAGGTCTCGTAGCGGATGCCCTTGAAGGCGCGGATGCGGCGCGGCTGCTCCTCGCCGATAAAGTTGGTGGGCAGCTCGGCAGGGCGCAGGGCCCGGTCGGCCGTGATGGCGGCGCGCAGGCTGTCGCCCTTGTCCGCCAGCAGCTTCAGCGCCGTCTCCAGGAAGACATAGGTGCCCAGGACACGCTGGTCGTGCGGCTTCAGGCTATGGTTCTCGATCAGGATGGTCGGGATGTGGGCCGCCGAGCCCCAGCCGTTGGAATAGCGCTCGCCCAGGCCACCATCGCTGAGGCCCTTCTTCGGGTCGCGGTCGTCAATGGCAAAGACCAGTTCGCCGGGGATATGGCCCTGGGCCTCCAGCGCCGCATACATATCGGGCTTGAAGGCATCGTCCAGCCATCTGGCGATGGCGGGGCTGCGGCTCCAGTCGTCGTTCTCGCCGTTGTAGCCGAAGGTGACGTCGTATTGATAATCAATGCCGTCGGTGACGTGGATGTCGACGTAGAGGTCGGGCCGGTACTTGTGGATCAGGCCCATGACGGCCTGCATCTCGGCCTGGTCCAGCTTCATGAAGTCGCGGGTCAGGTTCTGGGTGGGCGCGGTGTGACGCCAGCCCTGGATGCGCGGCCCGCGCTGGTTGGGGCGCGAATAGGCCCCGGCGCGCTCGTGCCCGTCGACGCTGAGGATGGGGATCAGGATCAGGTTGGCCCCGTCCAGCAGGCCCGCCTTTCCATAGAAGGCGATGTCGCGCAGCAGCATCATGCCCGCGTCCTTACCGTCGATCTCGCCGGGGTGGATGCCGGCCTGGGCCAGAAGCACGGGCTTGGCCGGGTCAAGCTCTGCTCCGTCCCTTGAGGCGATCACGGCATAGATGGGACGGCCCTCGGGCGAGGTGCCGAACTGTTCGAGGCGGATCAGGTCGGAGGCCGCATCCAGCCGGTCGAACCAGGCGCGGGTCTCGGCATAGTCGGGGCTGAAGTTCAGCTCCGGATCCTGCTCGAAGCCGGAGGCCCACGGGTCGCTGGCCGGGCGCAGCAGGGCGCGCGAGGCTCCATCCCATTTCGGCGCGGGGGGCAGGAAGGCCTGGTCCCAGGGTGCGGTGTTGGAGATGGACTGTGACATGGCTGGACTCGACATCAGGGCGGCCAGAATGACCGCAAGCGTGACCTGTCGCATAGGCCCCTCCCACAAGCGACTGAACTGGGCTGCACCCTATGCAGTTTGGCGCAGAGAAAAAAGCCCGGCATCAGCGCCGTGAAGCCTACTTCCAGATGGGCGTGCCGTCACCGGGAAGGCCGAGGCTGTCCCAGATGTCGTTGACGCGGCTCACCACGTCCTCGTCCATCTGGATGACCTCGCCCCATTCGCGCTTGGTCTCGGGTTCCCACTTGTCGGTGGCATCCAGGCCAATCTTGGAGCCGAGGCCGCTCTCGGGCGAGGCGAAGTCCAGATAGTCGATCGGGGTGCCTTCGATGACGGTGATGTCGCGGGCGGGATCCATCTTGGTGGAGATGGCCCACATGACGTCCTTCCAGTCGCGGGCATTCACGTCGTGGTCCACGACGATGATCCACTTGGTGTACATGAACTGGCGCAGGAAGGACCAGCAGCCCATCATCACGCGCTTGGCATGGCCGGGGTAGGCCTTCTTCATCGACACCACGGCGATGCGGTAGCTGCAGCCCTCGGGCGGCAGCCAGAAGTCCACGATCTCGGGGAACTGCTGTTGCAGCAGCGGGATGAAGACCTCGTTCAGCGCTTCGCCCAGCACGGACGGTTCATCCGGCGGACGGCCGGTGAAGGTGGTCAGATAGATGGGGTCTTTCCGCATGGTGATGGCGGTGACCTGAAACACCGGGAAGGTCTCGACCGAGTTGTAGTAGCCGGTGTGGTCGCCGTACGGGCCTTCGGGGTGATGTTCGTCCAGCAGGACGTGGCCTTCCAGCACGATCTCGGCCTGGGCCGGGACCATCAGCGGCACGGTCTTGCACGGCACCAGCTCGGCCTTCTCGCCGCGCATCAGGCCGGCGAACTGGTATTCCGACAGGGTTTCCGGCACGGGCGTGACCGCGGCCAGAATGGTGCCGGGGTCGGCCCCGAGGACCACGGCGCAGGGCAGGGGCTCGCGCTTGCCGGCCTTCTTGTGGCGGGCATAGTGCTGGGCACCGCCACGGTGGGCCAGCCAGCGCATGATGGTCTTGTCCTTGCCCAGCACCTGCATGCGGTAGATGCCGAGGTTGAAGTCGTCCTCGCGGTCGTCGGACGGTCCCTTGGTGACGACGAGACCCCAGGTAATCAGCGGCGCGGGCTCGCCCGGCCAGCACGACTGGATCGGCAGCTTGGTCAGGTCGATGTCGTCGCCCGTCAGGACGACGTCCTGCACCGGAGCTTTCTTCACGGTCCTGGGGCGCATGGACATGACCGTCTTGGCCAGCGGCAGCATTTCCATCGCCTCGCCCAGACCACGCGGCGGGACAGGGTTCTTGAGGAAGGCCAGCAGTTCGCCCACTTCGCGCAACTCACCGGTGGTGGTGCGCTGCTTGTTTTCCAGAGTCACGCCCATAGCGACGCGCTTGACCGTGCCGAACAGGTTCACAAGGCAGGGAATGGGGCTGACCGAGCCGTCGGGCATGACGGGCTTTTCAAAGAACACCGCCGGTCCGCCATTACGCAGCAGACGGGTCTGGATCTCGGTCATTTCCAGCACGGTCGAGACGGGTTCCGACACGCGGACCAGCTCGCCCTGGGCTTCCAGCTGTTCGATGAAATCGCGAAGGGATTTATAGGCCATGCGGCTGGATTAGGCGGCATTGCGCCGTCTGTCACCTGTCGCGGCTCAGTATGCGGGCTGATCGGTCATCAGGGCCCAGACGGGAAGGCGCAGGGCCCGGGTGGCGGCGTCGATCGCTGCCGAGTCCAGGTGCTGGCGGCCAGCCTCGACGCGTTTGAGGGCCTCAGGCGTCAGGCCCAGCCGGTGGGCCAGGTCTTCTGCGGTCATGCCCCGCTGGTCACGCCAGTGCCGGATGCGGGCACCGATGGCGGCATCGGCTGGATCGATCTGGGGAAAGCCGAGCACGGCACCCATGGCGTCCTCCTCACCTGACCGAAGGGTCAGAGATCATTGTCCCATTCAAAGGCCTCGTCCAGCCAGGTGCCGATGCGGCCGTCGGCGTGGGCGAGGGAGAAGATGCGGTCCATCTCCTCGCCGGTCAGCTCGAAGTCGAAGATGTCGAAGTTTTCGGCCGCGCGGCTTTCCCGGGCGGTGCGCGGAATGGCGATGACGCCCTGCTGGACGATCCAGCGCAGGGTCACCTGGCCATTGGTCTTGCCGTGGGCGCGGGCGATCTCGGTGATGGTCGGATCATCGGCAATCCGGCCCTGGGCCAGCGGCGACCAGGCGGTCAGGCTGGCGTTCAGCTCATTGGCCGCGCCGATCAGGGTCTTTTGCGACAGATAGGGGTGGTATTCGACCTGGTTGGTGATCAGCGGGGCCGCCGACAGGCCCTGGGCCTCGCGCCACAGGGCCGAGGGAAAGTTGGACAGGCCGATGTGCCGGGTAAAGCCCAGGGTCCGGGCCTCGTTCAGGGCCTCGATGGTTTCCTTCAGGGCCGGGGTCGGCTTGGGCCAGTGCAGCAGCAGAAGGTCGGGCGTCAGGCCCAGGCTGAGGGCCGATTCCTCCGCCTGGCGCAGCAGGGCCTCATGATGGAAGTGCTCGACCCAGATCTTGGTGGTGACCCAGATGTCGTCGCGCTCGATGATCCCCTCGGCCACGGCGTCGGCGATGCCGTCGCCCACCGCCTTTTCGTTCTTGTAGATCCAGGCCGTGTCGATGTGGCGATAGCCGATGCGCAGAGCCTCGCGCACCATGCGCCGCGCCGCCTCCTCGTCCAGTTGCCAGGTGCCAAAGCCCAGGAGGGGAATCTCGACCCCCGAGGCGGTCACGGTCGGCTGGTTCGAAAAGGGCATGGCTTACTCCGGTGCGGACAGTGACCGGGATATAGGGACGGGCTCAGCCCTCGCCATGTTCCAGCCAGTGGAAAATCTGTTCCCACAGGGGCTCCATCCCCTTGCGGAAGGCCCCGTCGTGGCCGATCCGCCGCACGCCCAGGTCGGCAGGCCTGATGATCTCCATGCCGGTGGGGGCGTTCGGATAGACCCTGAGCAGGTCCGTTCCGCTCTGCGGCGTGGCGATGGGATCGTCGGTGAAGATCCACGAGCGGATCGGCGCGGTCACGGCCTCATAGTGATGCGGGGCCATCGGGCCATCCAGATCGGCGCTGAAATAGTCCCGCGCGTGGCACCAGCGCCGCCAGGTCTGGAAGACCCGGGGCGGCAGGTCGGTCCCGCCCCACAGGCTGCCCTTGATATAGCCGTGCCGGGCCAGGCTATAGGGGCCGATCAGGAACCAGAAGGCCAGTTCCAGGTGGCGATAGCGCTTCAGGTGCCCGCCCCACCAGCCGGTGCCGACCGAGACCAGGGCATGACGGCTGATCGCCGTGTGGTTGGGCATCAGGCCGATGAAGTGGCCGCCGACGCTGTGGCCTACATGGACCACGGGCACGCCGGGCGCGGATTCCATCAGGGCCTCAAGCGCGGCGGGCATGTCGTGGCGGCCCCAGTCGGGATAGTCGATCGGCGATGCCTTCAGGTCATCGGGACGCGATCCGGCGATGCCGCGAAAATCATAGGTCAGGACGGCGGCCCCGCGCCGGGCCATCCAGCGGGCCATGCGGTCATAGAAGCCCTTGGGATAGCCGGTGCCCGACGAGACGAGAACCGCCAGCCGGGGCACCGGGGCCGAGGTCAGCCGCATGGACAGGGCAAACCCGTCATCGGCTGTCCTGATGAAGTCACGCTGAACCAGATCGCCCATGTCCGTCCCCCTTGGAGACGGACACTAGGTTGATGACGCGGCGTCAGGTCAAGCCGGTCTCAATAGGCCAGGGCGTTGCCGTCCTTGCGCATCTCGGTGGCGGCCCCATAGGTCCAGCGCCCCTGCTCGTTGATCTGCTTCATCACGTTCTGGTAGCCGCCAAACCCGCCGTCGGGCGGGCCCAGGTCCCAGCCCATGGCCGCCAGCTGGCGCTTGGTCTCCTCGGGCACGCCGGATTCCAGATGCAGCTTGCCGACGCCCTCGGCGGGCTGGCCGGTCGGCTCGGACGAGCCATAGTGCTGCCAGCGCGGGGCATCGCCGGCTTCCTGCGGGTCCAGGCCATAGTCGACCATGTTGATGATGATCTGCGCCTGGCCCTGGGGCTGCATCCCGCCGCCCATGACGCCATAGGCCATCCACGGCTCTCCATCCTTGCAGGCAAAGCCGGGGATGATGGTGTGGAAGGGGCGCTTGCCGGGGGCATAGACATTGGGGTGCCCGTCTTTCAGGGCGAACAGCTCGCCCCGGTTCTGGAACATGAAGCCCAGGGTCGCGCCGTCGGGGCCATCGGGCACCAGGCCGCCGCCCATGCCGCGATAGTTGGACTGGATCCAGCTGACCATCATCCCGTCCCTGTCGGCCACGCTGAAATAGGTGGTGTCGCCCTGGGTCGGGGCGTCGCCGGGGAAGACGCGGTCCATGACGCGGTTCGGGTTGATCAGCTTCGCCCGCTCGGCCGCATAGGCCTTTGAGTTCAGCCATTCGGTCGGAGTCTTCGAGAACCGGTCGTCGGCGAAGTAGCGGGCGCGGTCCTCAAAGGCCAGGCGCTTGGCCTCGGCCTGGATGTGCAGCGAGGCCGCCGACTGGAAGCCCATCGACTTCAGGTCGAACTGTTCGCAGATGTTCAGGATCTGGTTGGTCGACAGGCCCTGGGTATTGGGGCCCAGGGAATAGACCTCGACCCCGCGATAGGTGGTCATCAGCGGCTCGACCCATTCGGTGCGGTGGGCCGCCAGGTCGCTGCGCCTCAGCCAGCCGCCGATGCGGGCAAAGTAGCGCTCGATGTGGTCGGCCAGGACCCCGTCATAGAAGGCATCGCGCCCGCCCTCGGCAATGAGGCGATAGGTGCGGCCCAGGTCCGGGTTGGCAAGGATCTCGCCCGTCCGGGGCGTGCGTCCGCCTTTCAGCCAGACCTTCTTGCGATTGTCGTTTTCCTCGATGGTCGAGGCCAGACGCTCGAAGTTGGCCATGTTGCGTTCCAGGTAATAGGCCACGACCTGGGGCACGGGCACGCCCTGTTCGCACAGCTCGGCGACGGGCAGCAGGACGTCCTTCCACGGCAGCTTGCCGTATCTCTGGTGGGCGCTCCACCAGGCGTCGACCGTGCCGGGCACATTGACCGTCACGGCTCCATAGCGGGGCAGGTAGCCGTCCGGCCCGGCCCGCGAGCGGGCGGTTTCCAGCGACAGCCCGCGCGGCGAGTTGCCCGAGCCGTTGAAGCCGACGACCTTCTTCTGGGCCGGGTCCCACATCAGACAGAAGGCGTCGCCGCCGATGCCATTGGCGGTCGGCTCCAGAAAGCCCAGGGCGGCGTTGATGGCGATGGCGGCGGCGATGGCCGAGCCGCCCCGGCGCAGGGTGTCCAGCCCGATCAGGGTGGCCGCCGGATGGGCCGTGGCCGCCGCGCCGTTCGCGCCCCAGACGGTGGAGCGGCCGACGAAGCCCGGTCCGGTGATGCGGTCGCCGATGCCGATGCCGGCATAGGGATCGGCAGCAGGCGCGGGTGGGGCGGGTGCGACGGCGGGCCTTGGCGGGCTGGCCTGGGCGCTGGCGGACGTGGCGGCTCCGGCCAGGACGGCTCCGGCCGGCAGGCTGGTCAGGAATGTGCGGCGACGCATGACGAGAACTCCCCCTCGATACAGACCCCGCATTGAGACCCTATCCACGGGCCTGGGCAAGCACCGGCCGATCGACAGGCAAAGAAAAAGGGCCGCATCCGGAGATGCGACCCTGATTTTCCCGAACCGGGCAAGAACCCTATTCGATGTCTTCGTTCAGAAGGCCGACCTTGTAGAAGGCGTTTTCCTGAAGCGTGTTCATGACTTCCATGAACTGGTTGTATTTCACTTCCGGCTGGGCGCGGACGAAGACGCGTTCGTCGCGGCAGTCAGCCACAGCGCCCTGGGCGGCGCAGACGTCACCTGCCAGGGCTTCCAGCGAGGTTTGCTGTTCGGCGATGTAGATCTCGCCCGATTCCTGGATGGTGACGTAGACCGGTTCCTTGGGCTCGTCAGTCGGGGCCGGCGGCGTTGCCGGCGGCAGGTCCAGCTTGATCGACACGGTCGCCATCGGTGCGGCCACCATGAAGATGATCAGCAGCACCAGCATGATGTCCACGAACGGCGTGACGTTGATGTCCGCGTTCTGGCTGGCCCCGCCCTTGCCACCACCACCAAGTTTCGCACCCATGTGCAGTCTCCATCATGGCCTGTCGCTGCGACAGGCGGCACTGAAAGTCTTGGTCAGTGTCTTGGCGTCGGTTTGGCGCGTTGTAAAGCCGTCTCGAACGTCGAAATCGTGGATCAGGGAAATAAGCTTGCGAAATTAACAGGGGACACCCGGCAAAAGCGCGGAAATTGGCCCCCTGTCTGTTTCGCCTAGCGCTGGATTCCCAGGCCGGTCAGGTGCGGGCCAGCTTCAGGAATCGCTCGACCAGCGCGTTGTCCTGCTTGAACACGCCGGTGAAGCGGGTGGTCACGGTGGTGACATGGCGGTGATGGACGCCGCGCGTCGTCATGCACTGGTGCGCCGCATCGACCATGACGGCCACGCCCTTGGGCTCCAGGTGCTTTTCGATGGCATCGATGATGTCGTTGGTCAGGGTTTCCTGGTTCTGCAGGCGGCGGGCGAAGATTTCCACCACGCGCGCCAGCTTGGAGATGCCCACGACCTTTTCGTTCGGGATATAGGCGACCCAGGCCTTGCCCAGGAAGGGGGCCAGGTGGTGCTCGCAGTGGCTCTCGACCTCGATTTCCTTGAGGATGACCATGTCGTCATAGCCGGTTACGTCCTCGAAGGTGCGCGACAGTTCCCGGGCCGCATCGGCGTCATAGCCGTCGAACCACTCGCCATAGGCATCGACCACGCGCTTGGGCGTGTCGATCAGGCCGGGGCGGTCCGGGTTGTCGCCAGCCCAGGCGATCAGGGTGCGCACGGCCTCCAGCGCCTGCTCGCGCGTCGGGCGGGCGAGGGCAGCTTCGTCGGTGACGAGGACGGGCTTGGCGGTCAATGAACTCATGAAGTGATCCAGGGCGGCAGATGGCTGCAGCCCGCCTTTTACCATTCACGTGGGACTGTGTATCAGGGGGCTATATGGGACACCCCCTCCGTCCCGCAAGAAAACTCGCAAAGATCGCCTGCCATGCCCTTGCATATCTATGACACCCTGCGCCGTGAAAAGCGCCTGTTCACGCCGCGCGACGCGAACCGGGTGACACTCTATGTCTGTGGGCCGACGGTCTATGACTATGCCCACATCGGCAATGCGCGCCCGCCGGTGGTGTTCGACGTGCTGGTCCGCCTGCTGCGCAAGACCTATGGCGCGGACAAGGTGATCTATGCCCGCAACGTCACCGACGTGGACGACAAGATCAACGCCAAGGCCGCCAGGGAAGGCGTCGCCATCGGCGAGATCACCAGCCGCTACGAAGCCGCCTATCTGTCGGACATGGGGCTGCTGAACGTCTCGCCGCCGGATATCGCGCCGCACGTCACCGACCACATGGACGCCATCATTGCCCAGATCCGGCGGATCATTGATGCGGGCAGCGCCTATGCCGCCGAGGGCCATGTGCTGTTCGACGTGTCGTCGTACCCGTCCTATGGCGCACTGTCGGGCCGCAATCTGGATGACATGATCGCCGGTGCCCGCGTCGAGGTTGCGCCCTATAAGAAGAACCCCCACGACTTCGTGCTGTGGAAGCCGTCCAAGAAGGACGAGCCGTCGTGGCCTTCGCCCTGGGGCGAGGGGCGCCCCGGCTGGCACATCGAATGCTCGGCCATGATCGAGAAGAACCTTGGCCTGCCGATCGACATCCACGGCGGCGGCATCGATCTGGTCTTCCCGCACCATGAGAACGAGATCGCGCAGGGCGTCTGCGCCCACGGTCACGCCCACGGTGACCAGGCCCACGACGAATACGCCCGCTACTGGATGCACAATGGCTTCCTGACGGTGGACGCCGAGAAGATGTCCAAGTCGATCGGCAACGTCCTGCTGTTGAACAACCTCGTAAAGGCCATGCCGGGCGAGGTGGTGCGCTGGGCCCTGCTGAGCGCCCACTACCGCCAGCCGCTGGACTGGAACCAGACCCTGCTGGAGCAGTCGCGCAAGAACCTCGACCGTCTGTATGGTGTGCTGCGCGATGCCGACGCAAAGCTGGGTGATTTCGACTACACCTCGCTGGAAGAGGCCGAGATGGAGCTGGCCGAGCAGGAATTGAACCCGCTGCTCGACGCGCTGGAAGACGATCTGAACACGCCCGGTGCCATCGCCCAGCTGTTCGCCCTGGGCAATGCCCTGCGCGACCTGCTGAACGATGCCGAGGCCGACATCAACGATGTGGCCATGGCCCGCTGGACCCTGCGCGAGGCTGCGGACCTGCTGGGCGTCCTGGGCCTGGCACCCGAAGCCTGGTTCGAGGGCGGCGATCCGGCGCTGAAGGCCGAGGTCGAGGCCCTTCTGGAACAGCGCGCCGCCGCCCGCGCCGAAAAGAACTGGGGCGAGGCCGACCGGATCCGTGACCGCCTTAACGAGCTGAATGTGGTCGTCATGGACGGCCCCACCGGCGCGACGTGGCGGGTCAAGGGCTGAGCCCTACCGCTTGACCCGTGTTGAAAGCCCCGCCGGAAACGGTGGGGCTTTTTTCTTGGTGCCTCCCGCTTTGTGGGGGCGCTTTGATCCGGAACCTGCGGCAGTTTGGGTCAGGGAGACGGGAAACAGGGACGAGGAGGAAGGGACGTGCGGTGCCGGGCGATGATGATGGCCATGGGCTTGCTGGCCATGGGGGCCTGCGAGGAGGGCGGCCGGGCCCGGGCGGAAGCGCCGC
>JAEYQX010000224.1 GCA_023409795.1 Pseudomonadota bacterium | reverse complement strand
GCGCAGCAGCTGGCGCGCCTGGCGGGCCAGGATGTCGGTCAGGCGCAGCCGCTCGTCCTCGGTGGCCACCTGGGCCAGGCGGCGACCGGCGCAGGCCAGGTTGTAGGTGCGCCGCGCCAGGATCTCGGGGCCCCAGGAGAAGGGCGACCAGCGGCGGAAGTTGTCATCCCAGGCCAGGATCAGGGCCAGGGCCTCACGCGGGCCGCGCTCGCCCATGGCCATCATGTCCGGCAGCCAGATGAAGCTGTGCAGCTCGACGGCAAAGGCGCGGCTGGGGGTGGGCTGGTTCCACAGGTCCTGCGGGTTCTCGGCGTCCAGGCTCAGCCCGGCCAGGCTGAAGCGGCCGCCCAGCAGGGGGCGCGGGGCCTCCTCGCGCAGGGGGCGGAAATCGCGGGGGCTGACGGCAAAGCCTTCTGAACGCGGGCCTTTCAGCGTCAGGCCATAGCCGGGCAGGCCATAAAGCTCGATCCACATCTGGCGCGTGGCCAGGCGACCGGCGACGGCGGCCCACAGGGCCGGATCGGGACGCTGGCCGGGGGCGGGCCGCACCGGGGTGCGCACCGGGGCGCCGCGCAGGCCGGGAATGTGGCCTTCGTTCAGCCCGCCGTCCTCATCACGCGGGGCGAAGGGGCCAAGGGGGCTCACGCGGCGGTGGCCTTAAGGGCCTGGATATTGGCCGCATAGGCGTCAGGCCCGCCCTTGAAGACAAAGGAGCCGGCCACCAGGGCATCGGCCCCGGCGGACAGGCAGGCCCCGGCATTGTCGGCAATGACCCCGCCATCGACCTGCAGGTGGGCCCTGGAGCCCGCGCGGTCCAGGATCTGGCGTGCGCGCTCGATCTTGTTCAGCGACGAGGGGATGAACTTCTGCCCGCCAAAGCCCGGGTTGACCGACATGATCAGCACCAGGTCGACCAGGTCGACCACTTCTTCCAGGATCGACAGCGGCGTGGCCGGGTTGAACACCAGTCCCGCCCTGGCCCCCAGCTGGCGGATACGGCCCAGGGTGCGGTGGACGTGGGGTCCGCTTTCGGGATGGACCGTCAGGATGTCGGCCCCGGCCTCGCGATAGGCCTCCAGCCAGTTGTCGACGGGCGCGACCATCAGGTGGACGTCGAAGGGCAGGGTGGTGTGCGGGCGCAGCGCCTTCACGATATCGGGGCCCATGGTCAGGTTGGGCACGAAGTGGCCGTCCATGACGTCGATGTGGACCCAGTCGGCACCGGCGGCTTCCAGGGCGCGGACTTCCTCGCCCAGTCTGGAAAAGTCACTGGCCAGGATGGAGGGGCAGATCAGCGGGGCGGCGGCGTTGGTCTGGGTCATGGATGCAGGACTTACGTCCGTGATCTGTCAGGAGCAAGGGCGGCTGTTCAGCCGGGGGTGGTCGGGGCCGCCCCTGTGTCGCATACGGCGCGGAAGCCGGCGGCGGCAAAGCGCACCATGTAGTGGCAGGCACTGTCCAGGTCGCCCGAGCGGCACAGCCCGCCCGACAGCCGGTCCAGGCGCCCGGTCTCGCCCAGGGTCAGGGTCAGGGCTCCCGACAGGTTGTGATAGGCCCAGTAGAGGTCCTTCTTGTCCGCCAGGGGCAGGATGACCTGGACCAGGTCCAGCAGACGGGTAATGGCCGGGTCGAAATAGCGGGCCATGGTCTCGCCGCCAAAGGCCGGGTTGGCATTGGTCTGGGCCACCAGGGCGGCATAGTGCTTCCAGCCCGGCCCCCCCTTCATCGACCACTGGAACGGCGGGCGCAGAAAGGCCTCGAACAGGCCCTCCAGCGTCATCTGGTCGCCCTCGGCCTCGGCATAGCGGTTGATGGCGGCGACCCGCTCGTTGTTCCACACCTCGGCCCGGCGCAGGAAGACGGCATCGAACAGGTCCTTCTTGGCCCCGAAGTAGTAGTGGACCAGGGCCGTATCCACGCCCGCCTCGCGCGCCACCTCGCGGATGGTCACGCCATAGAAGCCGTGCTTGGAAAACAGGTCCTCGGCCGCGTTCAGGATGGCGTCGCGGGTCTCGCCCGCGCCGGTGTTCTTGGTCTTGCGGGGGCGGCCGCGCCGGGCCGGGGTCGCGGCGGCAGCGGTGGCGCTGGGGGCAGGGGCATCATCCGAAGCGGTCATGGCCCAAGCTTGGCGAGGTTGGGCCCGGTGTGCAATCGGCGCCACAGCCAAACTTGATCTTTCGCACGGTGGCTTGGCCGTTTGACAGAAGCCCGAAGACAGGGCAGGGTCGAGAAAATCATTGAACGCTGAATAAATAAAAAGCGTCGTTGGCAGGAAACACGAGGAAATCCAGATGATCAGACAGGTGAAGTCCGTCTTGCTGGCGGGTGCCGCATTCAGCGTCATGGCGGGCGCGGCCCAGGCCCAGGCCCAGGCCCAGGCTACCCAGACCCAGGGCGGCGAGCAGGCCTCGGCGGTTGAAGACATCATCGTCACGGCCCGCCGGACCTCGGAATCGGCCCAGAAGACGCCCCTGGCCCTGACGGCCTTCTCGGGCGAGACCCTGGAGCGCGTGGGGGCCCAGCAGGTGACCGACCTGCAGGGCTCGGTGCCGAACCTGAACCTGGTCCAGGGCCGGGGTTCGTCCAACTCGACCAATATCTACATCCGCGGCGTCGGCCAGCCGGACAGCCTGCAGACCTTCGACCCGGCCGTCGGCGTCTAAGTCGACGACGGGTATTACTCGCGCATTCGCGGCACTCAGTTCGCCCTGCTGGACCTGGAGCGCATCGAGGTCCTGCGTGGCCCGCAGGGCACGCTGTATGGCAAGAACACCATAGGCGGGGCCATGAAGCTGGTCTCGCGCCGTCCGGGCCAGGACTTCCGCGCCCGTGGCTCGGTGGCCTATGGCGACTATGACCTGTTTGAGGTCCAGGGTGCCGTCTCGGGCCCGGTCACCGACCAGCTGGCCCTGGGCCTGTCGGTCCTGCACTCGCAGCGCGGCGGCTATGTCACCGACCCGGCGACCGGCGCGGAATACAACGACAAGAACTCCAACGCCGTGCGCGCCAGCCTGGCCTGGGACCCGGCCGCCAACTTCCGCGTCGACTTCAACCTCGACTACGCCAAGGACGACGCCGGCCTGACCGTCGGCCAGGCCCAGAATAGCCTGACCAACCTGATCGGGCTTCCGGCCTATTCGGTGCCCAGCCCGACCCCGGAATACAACTTCCGCACCCGCACCACGCCGGGCCTGCCGAACGAGACCCGCCTGGAGACCTGGGGCTCGGCCCTGCGGATGACCTGGGACCTGTCGGACCGCCTCAGCCTGAAGTCGATCACCAGCTATCGTGAGCTGAACACTGACGACTACATCGACTTTGACGCGACCGAGCTGGAAATCGCCGATGCCCTGGTCGCGGTCGACCAGAAGCAGACCAGCCAGGAGTTCCAGCTGACCTATACCGGTGACCGCCTGAACGCGGTCGGCGGCATCTACTACCTGAAGGAGGAGGTCGGCTCGCACCAGGAAAGTTATAACGACGACCTGACGGCGGACCTGATCGTCCCGCCGCTGTGGAATGGCGACTATACCTTTACCCGCTTCATCGACGACGACCTGGAAACCACGTCCAAGGCCATCTTCGGTAACGTCAGCTATGGCGTGACCGAGGCCCTGCGCCTGTCGGCCGGTGTCCGCTACACCGAGGAAGAAAAGGCCTACGACCGCTTCACCTATGTGACCTCGTCCTCGCCCTTCCTGGAGTCCAGCTATCCGTTCGCGCCGCCCAAGGGCACCTGGGACGACACCTCGATCATGGTCTCGGCCGACTATCAGCTGAACGACGACGTCATGCTGTATGGCCGCTATGCCCAGGGCTTCAAGTCGGGTGGCTTCAACGGCCGCGCCAACTCGGCGACCGAGGCCACGGCCTATGATCCCGAAACGGCTGACACCTTCGAGATCGGGGCCAAGTCGACCTTCATGGACCGCCGCCTGCGCCTGAACGCCGCCGCCTTCATGACGAAGTATGAAAACTTCCAGGCCCGCGTCTCGGGCATGGAGAACGACCCCGTCACCGGCGTGCCGGTGGGCGTCCTGTCGGTGATCAATGCCGGTGAGCTGGACATCAAGGGCTTCGAGCTGGAAGGCGTGCTTGTCCCGACTCCCGGCCTGACCCTGGATGCCCAGGTGGGCTACCTGGATGCCGAGTATGGCGAGTTCAACGACGCCCGCTTCACCAGCTTTGGCGGCTCGCGCGCCTTCCAGGACCCGGCCTTCTCGCCCAAGTGGACCCTGCGCATGGGTGGCCAGTATGAGTGGGCCCTGGCCGATGGTTCGGGCGTGACCCTGGGGGCCTCGGCCAGGTTCCGGTCGCGCATGGCCCTGGCCGTGGACAACACCCTGGCCAACAGCGACGTGCCGCTGGAGTCGATGTATCAGGACGACTACTGGCTGTATGACGCCCGCGTGGTCTGGAACGACAGCACCGACCGCTACTCGATCGGCCTGTATGGCCAGAACCTGTCGGACGAGGTCTACAAGACCGACGCCCAGGAGTTCTCGTCGATCGGCAACATCCGCACCGCCTATTACGGCGCGCCGCGGACCTGGATGATCAAGGTCTCGGCCAAGTACTGATCAAAGACTTCTCCCTGAACGCCTTGATCTTCTGATCGCAGGCGGCGGTCCGGATCGGATCGCCGCCTTTTCTTTTGGCGAATGCTTCGGCCGTCGCTACCGTGTAATTCCAAAGCCTAGTCATGAGGGGGCAAGCCATGGCCGAACCGGGTCAAGCCATCGCCGAGACGCCAGCCGCACCGGTCCAGTCGGGCTGGTACCGCTACTACGTCCTGGCCATCCTGATCTTCGTCTACATGCTGAACTTCGTGGACCGACAGATCATCGGCATCCTGGCGGCACCGCTGAAGGCGCATTTCGAGCTGACGGACCAGCAGTTCGGCCTGCTGGGCGGCATCGCCTTTGCCTCGGTCTACTCGACCCTGGCCATTCCCCTGGCCTGGCTGGCCGACCGCTCCAGCCGGGTGTGGATCATGACCGGCGCCCTGACCGTCTGGTCGGGCTTTACCGCCCTGTGCGGCATCGCCGGCTCGTTCGGCCAGCTGTTTCTGTTCCGCATGGGGGTGGGCGTGGGCGAGGCCGGCGGCGTGGCCCCCGCCTACAGCCTGATCGCCGACTACTTCCCGCCGCGCCAGCGGGCCCGGGCCATGGCGGCCTTTGCCTTTGGCATTCCCCTGGGCACGGCGGGCGGCACCCTGATCGGGGGGCTGCTGGCGGTGAAATACGGCTGGCAGACCGCCTTCATCGTCGTTGGCCTGCTGGGCGTGATCGTCGCCCCCATCCTGCGCCTGACGGTCCGGGATCCCAAGCGCGGGGCCACTGATGCGCCCCGGCCTGTGGCCGTGGAGGCCGCGCCTGCGGCACCCGGGGGCGTCAAGTCCTCCATTCCCCACGGAGCCGGCCGCAAGGCCGCCCTGGTCAGCTTTGCCCTGGCAGGCCTGTTCGGCGGACTTGGCATCTTGGCAAGCCTGACCCAGGGCCTGGCCGAGGCTGTGGTGCCCTTCTTCGCTGCGGGCCTGATGGCGGTGATCGGCGTCTCGCTGTGGATCGCCCGGGCCACCGGCAATGTCATCATGAAGAAGAAGAGCTTCTGGCTGCTGGCCCTGGGGGCCGCCTCGTCGTCGGTCTGCGGCTATGGCGTCGCCGGCTGGCTGCCGCTCTTCTTCATGCGCAGCTTTGGCCTCAGCCTGTCGCAGGTCAGCTGGTATTATGCCGGCATCGCCCTGATCGGCGGCCTGCTGGGCATCTGGGGCGGCGGCGTCGTGGCCGACCGCATGGGCCAGAAGTCCAAGGGGGCCTATCCCCTGGTCCCGGCCGTCTCCTACCTGATCTCGGTGCCCAGCTTCCTGCTGGCCATGAACTCGCCCTGGCTGATCAGCCTGCTGCCGGGCGGGGGCAGCGCCACCATGGGCCTGGTCGTCGCCTTCCTGATCTTCCTGATCCCGACGGGCCTGAACCTGGTCTGGCTGGGGCCGATCACTGCGGCGATCCAGCACCTGGCCCCGGCCCCGATGCGTTCGACCGCCTCGGCCATCTTCCTGCTGATCAACAACCTGCTGGGGCTGGCGGTCGGCTTCTACTACTTCGGCTGGATGGCGGACGTCCTGCGCCCGACCTTCGGCGAGGAGAGCCTGCGCTGGGCCATCTATACGGGCATGGGCTTCTATCTGCTGGCGTCGGCCCTGCTGATGACGGCCTCGCGGACCCTGAAGAAGGACTGGGTCGACTGAGCCCCCGGGGGTCTTCCGACAGGCGTTTGGCCGGGAAGACCCCTATCGAGTCTGATCGGCACGTTTCGCAGACGGTTGCGTCGGTCAAGGCCGGACGCCTATAAGCGCGACCAAAGTTCCCCTAACTCCCCAACGGCGCGGATCAGACATGAATATTCACGAGTATCAGGCCAAGCAGGTTCTGAAGGCCTATGGCGCACCGGTCGCCGAAGGCGTGGCCATCACCAGCGCAGACCAGGCCGAAGCGGCTGCCAAGCAACTGCCGGGTCCGCTCTATGTCGTGAAATCGCAAATCCACGCCGGTGGCCGTGGCAAGGGCAAGTTCAAGGAACTGCCGGCTGACGCCAAGGGCGGTGTGCGTCTGGCCTTCTCGATCGAGGAAGCCGTCGCCCACGCCAAGGAAATGCTGGGCAACACCCTGGTCACCGCCCAGACCGGCGAAGCCGGCAAGCAGGTGAACCGCCTGTACATCGAAGACGGTGCCGACATCGCCCGCGAACTGTACTGCTCGCTGCTGGTCGACCGCGGCACGGGCCGGGTCTCCTTCGTGGTCTCGACCGAAGGCGGCATGGACATCGAGGCTGTCGCCCACGACACCCCGGAAAAGATCCACACCATCGCCATCAACCCGGAAGCCGGTGTCACCGACGAGAACGTCGCTGCCATCTCGGCCGCTCTGGAACTGACCGGTGATGCGGCCGAAGACGCCAAGTCGCTGTTCCCGATCCTGTACAAGGCCTTCGTCGAGAAGGACATGGACCTGCTCGAGATCAACCCGCTGATCGTCATGGAAAACGGTCACCTGCGCGTTCTGGACGCCAAGGTCTCGTTCGACGGCAACGCCCTGTACCGTCACGAAGACATCCGCGCCCTGCGCGATGAAACCGAAGAAGACGCCAAGGAAATCGAGGCCTCGAAGTGGGACCTCGCCTATGTCGCCCTGGACGGCAACATCGGCTGCATGGTGAACGGTGCCGGCCTGGCCATGGCCACCATGGACATCATCAAGCTGTACGGCAAGGAGCCGGCCAACTTCTGTGACGTCGGCGGCGGCGCCGGCAAGGAAAAGGTTGCTGCGGCCTTCAAGATCATTACCGCCGACCCGAAGGTCGAGGGCATCCTCGTCAACATCTTCGGTGGCATCATGAAGTGCGACGTCATCGCCGAGGGCGTTGTCGCCGCCGTGCAGGAAGTGGGCCTGAAGGTGCCGCTGGTGGTTCGCCTCGAAGGCACCAATGTCGAACTGGGCAAGAAGATCCTGAACGAGTCGGGTCTGGCCATCACCGCTGCTGACGATCTGGACGACGCCGCCCAGAAGATCGTCGCCGCGGTCGCCTAAGCCCTAGCCCAGACACGAATTCAGAGAACAGACACATGTCCATCCTCGTCAACAAAGACACCAAGATCATCGTGCAGGGCCTGACCGGCAAGACCGGCGGCTTCCACACCGAACAGGCCCTGGCCTACCACGGCACCCAGATGGTGGCCGGTGTGCACCCGACCAAGGGCGGCACCAACTGGACCGGTTCGCACGGCGAAACCCTGCCGATCTACGCCTCGGTCGCCGAAGCCCGCGACGCGACCGGCGCTGACGCCTCGGTCATCTACGTCCCGCCGGCAGGGGCTGCCGACGCCATCATCGAGGCCATCGACGCCGAGATCCCGTTCATCACCTGCATCACCGAAGGCATTCCGGTGCAGGACATGGTGCGCGTGAAGGCTCGCCTGGACCGTTCGAACTCGCGCCTGCTGGGCCCGAACTGCCCGGGCATCATGACCCCGGACGAGTGCAAGATCGGCATCATGCCGGGCTCGATCTTCAAGAAGGGCAATGTGGGCATCGTCTCGCGTTCGGGCACCCTGACCTATGAAGCCGTGTTCCAGACCACCAACGAAGGCCTGGGCCAGACCACGGCCGTCGGCATCGGTGGCGACCCGGTCAAGGGCACCGAGTTCATTGACGTCCTGGAAATGTTCCTGGCCGACGACGAAACCCAATCGATCATCATGATCGGCGAAATCGGCGGCTCGGCCGAAGAGGACGCCGCCCAGTTCCTGATCGACGAAGCCAAGAAGGGCCGCAAGAAGCCGATGGCCGGCTTCATCGCGGGCCGTACCGCGCCGAAGGGCCGCACCATGGGTCACGCCGGTGCTGTCGTCTCGGGCGGCAAGGGCGATGCGGAGTCGAAGATCGCCGCCATGGAAGCCGCCGGCATCCGTGTCTCGCCGTCGCCGGCACGCCTGGGCAAGACTCTGGTCGAGGTCCTGAAGGGCTAAGCCTGATGGGCCAGGCCTGATTGGGGGTGCGGCTTCGGTCGCGCTCCCGCCGGGTCCTGGCCGGGCACCCTTTCGGGGTTTTTCCGGAATATCGATGTTCGGGGGCGAAAATTCGCACTCGGTGACACCTGAAAACGTCTCTGGAATCATCCGGAGACGTTTTTTTATCGCGAATCGACTAATTTCCACCCTTTCCGCCCTGCTTCGGTCATGACCGGTAAGGAAACACGTCCTATATGAGCGACGCCGTACCCGCGCAGAGGTGCGCGCGGCGGGTAATTGTAGGACGACGAGAGAAAAATGGCGGACGATGCAGGTCGGCTGAACCAGGTCTTTGCCGAGACCAGCTTCCTCTATGGCGCGAACGCTGCCTTCATTGAGGACCTGCATGAACAATGGGCGGCCGACCCCGGCAGCGTTCCGGGGGAATGGCGCGCCTTCTTTGACCAGCTCAAGGACAATGCCGTCGAGGTGCGCGAGAACGCCGCCGCCGGGGCCTGGGGCCGCGATCGCAGCCCTGAACCGAGCGAGGAAACCGCTGTCTTTGATGGCCGCTGGCCCGCGCCCAAGGCTGATCCCAAGGCCGCCAAGGGTGGCAAGCCGGCCCCCGCGGCCGCTGCCCCCGGTGGCGTGACCGCCGAGGACGTGCGCGCCGCCGCCCACGATTACATCCGCGCCCTGATGCTGATCCGCGCCTATCGCGTGCGTGGCCACCTGCAGGCCAACCTCGACCCCCTGGGCATCGAGCTGCCGATCCAACACCCCGAGCTGACGCCCGAATTCCACGGCTTCACCGCCGCCGACATGGATCGCCCCATCTTCCTGGACGGCGTGCTGGGCCTGCAGACCGGCACCCTGAACCAGGTCCTGGAAATCCTGAAGCGCACCTACTGCGGCAACATCGGCGTGCAGTACATGCACATCTCCGAGCCGGAAGAGAAATCCTGGCTGCAGCAGCGCTTTGAAGGCCCCGACAAGTTCGAGCAGAACGCCTTCACCAAGGAAGGCAAGATCGCCATCCTGAACAAGCTGATCGAGGCCGAGGGCTTCGAGCGCTTCCTGCACAAGCGCTTCCCCGGCACCAAGCGCTTCGGCCTGGACGGCGGCGAGGCCATGGTCCCGGCCATGGAGCAGATCATCAAGCGCGGCGGGGCCCTGGGCGTCGACGAAATGGTCTTCGGCATGGCCCACCGTGGCCGGCTGAACATGCTGGCGGCCGTCATGGGCAAGCCCTACAAGGCCATCTTCCACGAGTTCCAGGGCGGCTCGACCGTCCCGTCGGACATCGAGGGCTCGGGCGATGTGAAGTATCACATGGGCGCCTCGTCGGACCGTGAGTTCGACAACAACAAGGTCCACCTGTCGCTGACCGCCAACCCGTCGCACCTGGAGATCGTCAACCCGGTCGTCCTGGGCAAGGCCCGCGCCAAGCAGGCCTTCGACATCCGTGACGCCAATGCCGGCAAGCCCGAGGCCGAATGGGCCCTGGACCGCTCCAAGGTCATGCCGGTCCTGATCCACGGCGACGCCGCCTTTGCCGGCCAGGGCGTGGTGGCCGAGTGCTTCGCCCTGATGGGCCTGAAGGGCTACCGCACCGGCGGGACCATGCACTTCGTCATCAACAACCAGATCGGCTTCACGACGGCGCCGCGCAACTCGCGCTCGACCCCCTATCCGTCGGACGTGGCCCTGATGGTCCAGGCCCCGATCTTCCACGTCAACGGAGACGATCCCGAAGCCGTGGTCTTCGCCGCCAAGGTGGCCACCGAATACCGCCAGAAGTTCAAGAAGGACGTGGTGGTGGACATGTTCTGCTACCGCCGCTTCGGCCACAACGAAGGCGACGACCCGACCTTCACCCAGCCGCTGATGTACGCCAAGATCAAGAGCCAGAAGTCCACGCGCGAGCTTTACTCGGCGCGCCTGGTGGCCGAGGGCGTCATCTCCCAGGCCGAGGTCGATGCCGAGATCGCCCGCTTCGAGGCCTTCCTCGACGCCGAGTTCGAGGCCGGCAAGACCTTCAAGGCGGACAAGGCCGACTGGCTGGACGGCAAGTGGCAGGGCCTCAGCCTGCCGCAGGGCGAGGACCAGCAGCTGCGCGGCAAGACCGCAGTCCCGGCTGAAAAGCTCAAGGACTATGGCCACCGCCTGACCCAGATCCCCAACAGCGTCGACGTCCACAAGACCCTGAAGCGCGTCATCGACGCCCGTCGCGAGACGGTCACCTCGGGCCAGAACATCGACTGGGCCACCGCCGAAAGCCTGGCCTTCGCCTCGCTGCTGGACGAGGGCTACAACATCCGCCTGTCGGGCCAGGACTCGGTGCGCGGCACCTTCTCGCAGCGTCACTCGGGCATCACCGACCAGACGACCGAGCAGCGCTACTTCCCGCTGAACAACCTGCGCGACGGCCAGGCCCACTTCGAGGTGATCGACTCGGCCCTGTCCGAGGAGGCCGTGCTGGGCTTCGAATACGGCTACTCCCTGGCCGACCCGAACACCCTGACCCTGTGGGAAGGCCAGTTCGGCGACTTCGTCAACGGTGCCCAGGTCGTGATCGACCAGTTCATCTCTTCGGGCGAGCGCAAGTGGCTGCGTATGTCGGGCCTGACCATGCTGCTGCCGCACGGCTATGAGGGCCAGGGCCCCGAGCACTCCTCGGCCCGCCTGGAGCGCTTCCTGCAGCAGTGCGCCGAAGACAATATGCAGGTCGCCCACTGCACCACCCCGGCCAACTACTTCCACATCCTGCGTCGCCAGATGCACCGTGGCTTCCGCAAGCCGCTGATCCTGATGACGCCCAAGTCCCTGCTGCGTCACAAGAAGGCGGTCTCGACCATCGCCGACATGGCCGAGGGCTCCAGCTTCCACCGCGTGCTGCGCGACGATGCGGACCTGCGTCCCGACGTCGCCGGCGTCAAGCTGAAGGCCGACAAGGACATCCGCAAGGTCATCGTCTGCTCGGGCAAGGTCTACTACGACCTGCTGGACGCGCGCGAAAAGGCCGGCGTCAACGACATCTACATCCTGCGTCTGGAGCAGTTCTACCCGTGGCCGATCAAGTCGATCTCGGCGGAACTGGCCCGCTTCCCGAACGCTGATCTGGTGTGGTGCCAGGAAGAGCCCAAGAACATGGGCGGCTGGACCTTCGTGGACCCGTGGATCGAACTGACGCTGGAGAAGATGGACATCAAGGCCAAGCGCGCCCGCTATGTCGGTCGCCCGGCCTCGGCCTCGACGGCAGCGGGTCTGATGAGCCGCCACCTCAAGGAACTCGAAACCTTCCTCGCAGAGGCCATGGCCTGATCGCCTCCGCCTGACCTATAGATAAGCTAAGACTAGAAAAGACACTGGACCGTAACCATGGCCGACATCCTGACCCCTGCTCTCGGTGAATCCGTCAGCGAAGCCTCCATCGCCAAGTGGACCAAGAAGGTCGGCGACGCCGTCAAGAAGGACGAAGTCCTGGTCGAGCTGGAAACCGACAAGGTCTCGCTGGAAGTCGTCGCCCCGGCTGACGGCACCCTGGAAGCCATCAATGCCCAGGAAGGCGACGTCGTCGTTCCGGGCACGGTCCTGGGTTCGGTGAGCGAAGGCGCGGGGGCCTCGGCCCCGGCCCCCGCTCCGGCTGCCAAGGCTGAGGCGGCTCCGGCTGCCCCGGCCGCTGCCGCCGAGGCTGGCGTCCAGATCACCGTCCCGACCATGGGCGAAAGCGTTGCCGAGGGTTCGGTCGGCACCTGGCTGAAGAAGTCGGGCGATACCGTCGCCAAGGACGAGCTGCTGGTCGAGATCGAAACCGACAAGGTCGCCGTCGAGGTCTCGGCCCCGGCTGCCGGCGTCCTGACCATCTCGGCGGAATCGGGGGCCAGCGTGACCCCCGGCCAGGTCCTGGGCACCATTTCGGGCTCGGGCGCTGCCGCCGCTCCGGCTGCGGCCCCGGCCCCGGCTGCCGCCCCGGCCAACACCGGTTCGGCCCAGGTCGCCGCCTCGGCCCACCTGTCGCCGTCGGTCCAGCGCGTGGTCTCGGAAAACAACCTGAACCCGGCCTCGATCGCCGCCTCGGGTCCCAAGGGCAACATCACCAAGGCTGATGCCATCGCCGCCATCGGTGCGGGGGCCCCGGCTCCTGCCGCTGCCCCATCGGCTCCGCGCGCCGACCACCCGCGTGAAGAGCGCGTGAAGATGACGCGCCTGCGTCAGACCATCGCCCGTCGCCTGAAGGAGTCGCAAAACA
>JAEYQX010000116.1 GCA_023409795.1 Pseudomonadota bacterium | reverse complement strand
ATAGAGGACGAGCCATCGCTTGGATCCGTCGGGCCCGACGCGAAGGTAGAGGTTGCCGCCATCGGCATGCAGGCCGGGCTTCTTCGTGGTCGTGACAAATGCAGGCGAAAGGCGATGGATCGTGCGGGTCATCTGGTCCGTCCTCTATGAACGCAAACAGAACATCCCTCATGCGTCACCCTAAATCGCACCCTAAAAGTGAACGGCGACGATCATGGTTCGTTCTGGACGCCCATGGAGCGTCCTTTGAGAAAGTCGTCAAGTATCAGTAACTTAATAAACGCCTTGGGACGGTGCAGGACGAGGGTTTTGGCGTCCCTCGGCTCCACCAGGTCGCCCGGTGTTCGGGTGTCAGGCATTCCGGGAAAATGTGCAATCGGGGCGTCCGGCCGTGGCCTCGGCGGGGCCCTGGCCAAATCGGCGTCGCATTGACAAGGATCATGGGTCTCCTATGGGCCGTGGCCTAGGGTGCTTCAGCATTACAGGAGAGCGCGATGAAGGGTTTTGTCGATGATATCGACCGGCTGACGGTCGAGAACACGGACTTCCGGCGGGTGCTCTATACGGGCAAGTTCCTGCAGCTGGTGCTCATGACCCTGCAGCCGGGCGAGGAGATCGGCGAGGAGGTCCACGAAGACCACGACCAGTTCTTCCGCATCGAAAAGGGCCAGGGCGAGGTCTGGATCGACGGCCAGTGCACCCGCATCAAGGCCGATGACGCCATCATCGTCCCGGCCGGGGCCCGCCACAATGTGATCAACACCGGCGACAGCTCGTTGAACCTCTACACCGTCTATGGCCCGCCCGATCACAAGGACGGGATCGTCCATGCCACCAAGGCCGAGGCTGAGGCCGGCGAAGAGCATTTCGACGGCACGACGACCGAATAGAGCGGGAAGACACGGGGTCGGCTGCTTAGCCCGGCCCCTGGTCTGTTTGCCGGCCTGTCTCAGGCCTCGCCGTAGAAGCTGCGGTACCAGTCGACGAAGTGGCCAATGCCCTCCTCGACCGGGGTGGCGGGCGCATAGTCCAGAGCCTTGCGGGTATCGCTGACTTCTGCCTCGGTGTCGGTCACGTCACCGTCCTGCATGGGCATGAGATTGAGCTGCGCCTTGCGACCCAGGCGGGCTTCCAGCACCTCGATATAGCGCATCAGCGGCACCGGCTGGCCCGCGCCCAGGTTCAGGATGCGCCACGGGGCCACCCCGCTGGTGGCCGGGTTCGGCGCCGTCGCCTGCCAGTCCGGATCGACGCGGGCGGGCCTGTCCAGGGCAGCGACCACGCCGTTCACGATGTCATCGATATAGGTGAAGTCGCGCGACATCCGGCCCTGGCCATAGACGTCGATCGGCTCGCCCCTGAGGATGGCGCGGGTGAACTTGAACAGGGCCATGTCCGGGCGGCCCCACGGCCCATAGACGGTAAAGAAGCGAAGCCCCGTCGAGGGAATGCCATACAGGTGGGCATAGGAATGGGCCATGGCCTCATTGGCCAGCTTGGTCGCGGCATAGACGGTCAGGGGGTGGTCGGCAGGGCTGCGGACCGAGAAGGGCATGGCCCGGTTGGCCCCGAAGACGGAGCTGGTCGAGGCAAAGACCAGGCTGGACGCCCCGGTCGCGCGGCAGCCTTCCAGGATCGACAGGAAGCCGACCACATTGGAATCCACATAGGACTCGGGCGCTTCCAGGCTGTAGCGGACGCCGGCCTGGGCGGCGAGATGGACCACGCGGCGCGGGCGGCCATCGGCAAACAGGGCGGTCACGCCCTCGCGGTCGGTGAGGTTCAGGTCATGGTGCCGGTAGTTCGGATGGGCCAGCAGCTGATCCAGCCGCGCCTGCTTCAGGGCCGGGTCATAATAGGGGTTGAGGTTGTCCAGGCCGATGACCGTCTCGCCCCGCTCCAGCAGCCGCCGGGCGGTATGGAAGCCGATGAAGCCGGCGGATCCGGTGACGAGAACAGGGTCGTGTGACATCAGCTTGCGATAAGGCTTTGTCCGGAGCGAAACCAGAGGCTTTGATCAGGCGGGCGTCAGGGAAGGGTGGCTGCCACGGCCGCTGCGGGCTCGGCGACCCGGGCGGCCAGGTTCAGGACGCAGGCCAGGGCCAGGCACAGGGCCGCACCGGCCATCACCTTGCGCATCAGCCCGGGCGAGGGGCTGAGTGGGCGCAGGAACAGGACGATCAGCAGGCCGAACAGGGCCAGGGTCCCGGGCATGTCCATGCCGATGCCCAGGAAGACCAGGTGGGCCAGGCCCATCAGCCAGCCGCTGACCAGCACGGCCCCCACGGCGGGCAGGATGAGGGCGCGCGGATCGTTCAGGTCGGGCCGGACCAGGGCGGTGGCGGCCGCCAGCACCGAGGCGACGAGGGCCGGCCAGGTCAGCAGCATGGCCGCCTCGGGCGCGATGACCTGCAGGGCCAATCCCCCTGCCGCGACCAGAAGGATCAGGCCAAGCCAGCATCCCCACAGGGAGGGCACGCGCCGCAAAGGCCACAGCGACAGCCCGGTCGCGACCAGGCCCGCGCCCAGGATCACCGGGTTGAAGCCGCCGACGACCAGGGTGCCCACCGTCACGGCCAGACTGGCCACGGCGGTGGCGCGCGGGTGCTTGTGGCGGCCCCCGCCCAGCAGCACCAGCACCAGGGCCAGGATGGCCAGGGCCGCACCGGCCTCCATCCACGGCAGCCGGTTCAGCAGGACATAATAGGCCTCGGCCGAATTCGCCCGGCTGCCCAGCGGACCGGCCAGAAGGCGTGTCGCCTGGACCAGGACCAGGCCGGTCGCCATAAGCCAGAGCCCGTCGACGCTGCCCAGCAGGACGCTGCGATAGCCCAGGCCCATGGTCCGGCGGATGCGCCACAGGGCCAGGCCCGACAGCGCCAGGGCCGCCCCGACCACGCCCCAGCCCATGACCATCGAATGGCTGATCAGGAAGCGCCCGAAAATATCGGCATAGACCAGGTTGGGGCTCTTGCCCGGCAAGGCATTGGCGCGAACCAGGGCATCGGTCGCCTCCAGCGCCTGCGAGCCGATGTGCTGGACGGACCCCTGGTCCAGGTTGTCCGGCGTGGAATCGGCAGCGTGATACTGGCCCGGCCGGCCAATGAAGGCCAGGTTCAGCCCGCCGATGCCGCGATCCTTGGGCAGGGTGAAGTCCGTGCCATTGGGCATCTGCTCGTACATGAAGACGGCGAGCGAGGTGGAGGTCGTGCCGCCATCGGCGCGGCGCATGGCCTGGCCGAACAGCTGGATGGTCTGGCCGTTGTCGAGGCCGGTCTCGAACATGGCGGCCCGGCCGCCGCCCCCGCGGGCCTCCAGGTTGACGACGGCCCCGACGCGATCGCGCAGCGGATGCTCGCTGAAGAACAGTCGCGCCCCGTCCAGGTTCAGCTCCTCGGCATCGGTCAGCAGCAGGATCAGGTCCCGCCGGATCGGGCCACGCGCCTTGATCGCGCGTATGACCTCAAGCGCCGCGGCCACCCCGGTGGAATCGTCGGCCGCCCCCGGCGAGCCGGCCACGGTGTCATAGTGGGCCATGATCATGACCGGCGGCTGGGTGCCATCCGTGCCCGGCAGACGGCCGATCAGGTTGATGGCGACCAAGTCGGGGGCGGGCGGGGCACCGCTGGCCCGCTCGAGCCGGCGCAGGGCCTGGGGCGACAGCGGGCCGGACTGTTCCGTCGGCGACAGGCCCAGCTCGGTCATCCGGTGCAGCAGATAGGTCCGGACCCGCGCATGCTCGGCGGACCCGACCGGGTGCGGGGCCCTGGCGATTTCGCGCACGTCCTGCATGGCGCGGGCTGCCGAAAAGGTGTCAGGCGCGGCGTCCAGTCCCCGCGCGGCCGGGACCTGGTTGGTCCAGACGGCCAGGCCCAGAGCCAGGACCATGGAGCCCAGAAGCAGCAGCAGTCGCATCGCGTGGTCTCCCCAGCCCCCGAAGGGGACAGTAGGCCCGCGTGCGGCGGCAAGATCAAGGGTTTGTCAAAGGCCCGGCAGTGGGCCGCCAGCGACCAGA
>JAEYQX010000205.1 GCA_023409795.1 Pseudomonadota bacterium | reverse complement strand
CGCCTATTGAGGGGTGCCAGAGCGCAAGGGATAGGTTCAGACCCCAATCACCAGACTGACCGTCGTCGTCGTCGAGCCGCCGATGTTCAGGGTCTGGATGTTGCGGGCCCCCTCGACCTGATAGGCCCCGGCGGTGTCGGTCGTCTGGCGGAAGCCGTCCAGCGCCATGCGAACCCCCGTCGCCCCGACCGGGTGGCCACAGCCGATCAGGCCGCCGGACGGGTTGATCGGCAGCTTGCCGCCGATCTCGATATCGCCCGCCTCGATGGCCTTCCAGCTCTCGCCGGGGGCCGTCAGGCCCAGGTGGTCGATGGCCATGTATTCGGTCATGGAGAAGCAGTCGTGGGTCTCGACCGCGTCGATGCCGTCCAGCGTCACCCCGGCACGGGCCCGGGCCTGGTCGATGGCCGTCTTCACATGGGGGAAGACATGGCTGGCATCGCGGCTGGCCTCGATCTTGGGCTGATAGGCGAGCGGCGCGCCGGTGTGGCCCCAGCCCTTGATGCGGGGGATGGAGTCCAGCGGGATGCCACGGCGACGGGCGTAGTCGGCGGCCTTTTCGGCTGAGGCCAGGACGATCATGGCCGCCCCGTCCGTCACCTGGCCACAGTCGCTCTTGCGCACCCGGCCCTCGATCACCGGATTGGCCTCGTCATCGGCGCTGAAGCTGGCGTCGGTGAAGACGTGGTTGCGGGTCTGGGCCAGCGGATTGAGGCGGCCATTGGCAAAGTTGATCTGCGAAATCCGGCGCAGGTGGGCCTCGTCGATGCCATAGCGGCGGTCATATTCCTCGGTCAGGTCCGAGAAGGCACGCGGCCAGACATAGCGGGCGTCCCCGTATTCATGCCCCACCCAGGCGGCGGCTCTCAGATACTGCGCGCCGGTATCGCCCGGCACATTGCGCATCATCTCGATGCCGACCACGGCGGCGGTGCCATAGCGCCCGGCCTCGATCTCGGCCATGGCCGACAGGATGGCGATGGAGCCCGAGGCACAGGCCGCCTCGTGCCGCGCCGTGGGCATACCGTTCAGGCGCGGTTCGGCCAGGGCGAACATCCCGCCCAGCTGGCCCTGGCCGACGAACAGGTCACCGACGAAGTTGCCGACATGGCCGACCTCGATCTCTTCGGGCTCCAGCCCGACCTGTTCCAACCCGCCGTGGACAGCCTCGGCAAAGGCGTCGGCGATCTCAAGCCCCTCGCGGGCATAGTTGCGTTTGAAGTCGGACTGCCAGCCGCCCAGAATATAGACCATAATACTGTAATCCTTTGACTTAGAGGGCGATGACGCCGGGTCCGGGCGTCTCGGCATAGAGGGCTTCGACATCGGCCATGCGGTTGTCGATGACGGCGCGGCGGTTCAGGCTGGCCTTGTCCGAGACCTCGTGGCGGTTCGGGTCGGGCGGGGTCATCTGGAAGCTGATGCGCCGGACCCGGCTGCTGGCCCCATGGGCCCGGTCATTCAGGGCCGACAGGCGGGCGTGGACTTCCCTGGCCAGGGCACCCGAGGCGATGGCTTCGGCCGCCTCCATGCCCAGCTCGGCCTGGATGCCGGCGGGCGAGGGCCAGGCCAGGACCGCCAGATAGGGGCGGTCGTCATCGCACAGCACCAAGTCCACGATCAGGGGCTGCAAGGCTTCCAGCACCTGTTCGCGCATCTGGGCCCCAAAGACCCATGAGCCCGTGGACAGCTTGAACTGGTCGGCCAAACGTCCTGCGAAGACGATGCCCGCCGCCGGGTCGTCGACGTCCTCCATCCGGCACAGGTCGCCCATGCGATAGAAGCCCTCGTCGTCAAAGGATTCCGCCGTCCTGGCCGGATCGAGGTGATAGCCCTTCATCACACTGGGTCCCCGGACCCGAACCTCGAAGCGGTCGTCATCCTGGGGGATCAGCTTCAGCTCGGCGGACGGCATGGGCAGGCCCATGCCCAGACGATCCGTGTACTGATAAACTGCCATGAAGCCGGCGGTCGTCTCGGTCGAGCCATAGGCCGAGACCAGCATGATCCGGTGCCCCGTCTCGGCCACAGCCATGGCCTGGATACGGTCGCAGACCGCCTGGTTCAGCGAGGCCCCGCCAAAGACCATGACCCGCAGCTCGGAAAAGAAGGTGCGCCGCAGGTCGGCATCCGCCTCCAGGGCGTCGGCCAGCATGGCATAGCCGGTCGGAACATTGACATAGTAGCGGGTCGGCCGCTCCTTCAGGTTCTTCAGCGAGGTCTCGAGCAACCCCGGCATGGGTTTGCCGTCGTCGCAGTAGAAGCTGCCCCCGGCCAGGAGCACGGCCCGCAGCATGGCGGCACCTGCCACGTGGTTCCACGGCATCCAGCCCACCATGTCGCCGCCCCAGGCATAGTCCTTGCCCGTGACCTGGGCGGCCTGGGCCGTGTTGGTGGCGATGTTGCGATGGGTATGGGGCACGACCTTGGGCATGCCGGTCGAGCCCGAGGTCATCATGAACTGGGCAATGTCATCGGGCTTCAGCCCATTGATCGAGGCCTCGACCGCAGCCGTGACCGGGGTGGCCAGGACCTCCGGCAGGGGCACGGCGCGCTCGCCCACGGCCTCGGGCGTGGCGGTGATGATGATGGCGTCGCCCAGGTCCAGCCGGTCCAGCGACCCGGCAATCAGGCGCGCATCCTCGACCATCAGGATACTGGGCCTCAGCGTCTTGAGCACATGGTTCAGGCGGCCAAGGTTGCCGCCCAGCATGGCATAGTGGGCGCTGACCGGGGCGGTCGGCACGCCCGCCGCCATGGCCCCGAACAGGGTGGCCGCCATGGCCGGGCTGTTGGCCCCCATGACCAGCAGCGGCCCGGCGGTATGCTCCGGGTGGTTGATCAGCCACTGGGCAACGGCGTCCATCGCCCCCTTCAGCTCGCCATAGGACCAGCCGCGCCATGCGCCCCCGCTGGCCGCATCGCGTCGCGCCACCGCCATGCGATCCGGGCACCCCGCCGCCACCGCGCCCAGCGCCCGCGGCAGGTTCCAGTCAAGATCGACCAGGGCCACCCTGGAGCGGATCACCTGGGTGCCATCGGCGCGGCGCTCGATGTCCAGGTCGACCGGCATGAAGCCCGCATCCCTGAACGGCGCTGCTCGCCAGTCCTGCCTGGCCGTGGCCTCGATAATCTGTGCCGTCATGTCGTCCCGTCCCCTATGCCGCCTCAAGACGGTCTGTTAATGAAAGCATCATGGGTGCCAAGGCGGGGCCCGTCAACCGTGACAGGCGCGGGACGAACGGGCTTGTCTAATCAGGGCTGACGACCGACCTTGGGTGCCGCAAACCATGTGGGTGGAGGGGATATGACGCAGCAGCCAGAGTTTTCAGGCGCAGGCCCGGTGCGGCCGGGGTTCGAGCTGCCGATGGATCGGCTGTCGGACTGGCTGGCGGCCCATGCCCCCGATGTCGGCACCCTGACCGGCATCCGGCAGTTCAAGGGCGGGCAGTCCAACCCCACCTACCAGCTGGAGGCCGACAGCGGGTCCTATGTCCTGCGCCGCAAGCCGTCGGGCACCCTGCTGAAAGGGGCCCACGCGGTGGAGCGCGAGTTCCGCGTGATCTCGGGCCTGGCCCGCGCGGACTTTCCCGTCGCCCGCGCCGTCGCCCTGTGCGAGGACGACGATGTCATCGGCAGCGCCTTCTATGTGATGGAAAAGGTCGAGGGCCGCATCTTCTGGAACCCGGTCCTGCCCGACCTGACGCCCCAGGCGCGCGCGGCCCATTTTGATGCCCTGAACGCCACCATCGCCCGGTTGCACAGCATCGACCCGGCCTCGATCGGACTGGAGGACTATGGCCGCCCCGGCAACTTCTTCGCGCGCCAGATCGAGCGCTGGACCAAGCAGTATCTGGCCGATGAACTGGCCGGCCGCGAGGCCAGCATGGACCGGCTGATCGAATGGCTGCCCGCCAATATGCCGCAGGATGACGGTGCCGCCTCGATCATCCACGGCGACTTCCGTGCCGACAATGTCATCTTCCATCCGATCGAGGCGAGGGTCGAGGCCGTGCTGGATTGGGAGCTGTCGACCCTGGGCCATCCGATGGGCGACTTCACCTATCACCTGATGATGTATCACCTGCCGCCCCACATGATCGGCGGCTTCGCCGGGGCAGACCTGCAGGCCCTGGGCATCCCGTCCCAGGCCGACTACCTGGCCGCCTATTGCGAGCGGACCGGGCGCACGGTCCCGACCGAGAAGGAGCTGAACTTCTTCCTGGCCTTCAACATGTTCCGGCTGGCGGGCATCATCCACGGCATCAAGGGCCGCATCGCGCGCGGCACCGCCTCGTCCGCCCACGCCCAGACCATGGCCGACAACCTGCCCGAGCTGGCCGCCCTGGCGTGGAAGCAGACCGGAGAGGCGGCATGAGCGTCGATGACCTGGAGCGTGGCCGCGAGATTGCCGCCCGCGTCGAAGCCTTCGTGCGCGAAACCATCATCCCCTATGAAAAGGACCCGCGCGCCGAAAGCCACGGCCCGACCGAGGAACTGGTCGCCGAGATGCGCGACAGGGCCCGGGCCGCGGGCCTGCTGACGCCGCACATCCCCGGCGGCACGGACCATGTCTCGCACCGTTCCACCGCCCTGATCCTGCAGGCGGCGGGCCTGTCGCCGCTGGGGCCGGTGGCCCTGAACGTCATGGCCCCGGACGAGGGCAATATCTACATGCTGGGCCAGGTCGCCAGCGAGGCGCAGAAGGACCACTTCCTCAAGCCCATGATCGCGGGCACGGCGCGCTCGGCCTTCTTCATGACCGAGCCGGCCGAGGACAATGGCGCAGGCGCCGACCCCTCGATGATCAGGACCACGGCGGTCCAGGATGGCAACCACTGGGTGATCAACGGGCGCAAGGCCTTCATCACCGGGGCCATCGGGGCCTCGGTCGGCATCATCATGGCCAGGACCGACGCCGGGGACGGCAAGGTCGCCGCGACCATGTTCCTGATCGACCTGCCCAACCCGGCCATCACGGTCGAGCGGGTGCTGGAGACGATTGACAGCTCCATGCCCGGCGGCCACTCGGTGCTCAAGATCGAGAACCTGCGCGTCTCGTCCGACGCCATCCTGGGAGAGCCGCACCAGGGGTTCAACTATGCCCAGGTCCGCCTGTCGCCTGCCCGCCTGACCCACTGCATGCGCTGGCTGGGAGCCTGCCGCCGCGCCCACGAGATCGCCAGTGCCTATGCCGTCAGACGCCACGCCTTTGGCAAGCCGCTGATCGACCACGAGGGCGTGGGCTTCATGCTGGCCGACAACCGGATCGAGCTGAAGCAGGCCGAGCTGATGATCGACTGGTGTGCCAGCGTGCTGGACACCGGGGAACTGGGCACCACCGAAAGCTCCATGGCCAAGGTAGCGGTGTCAGAGGCCCTGTTCCGCATCGCCGACCGCTGCGTCCAGGTGATGGGCGGCACCGGCGTCTCGGGCGACACCGTGGTCGAGCAGGTCTTCCGCGAGGTGCGGGCCTTCCGCATCTATGACGGCCCGACCGAGGTCCACAAATGGAGCCTGGCCAAGAAGATCAAGCGCGAGACCCTGGCGCTTCAGGCCTGACCCCAGCCCCGTTTGACCCCGGTGCAGGATCAGGGTTCACTGAGCCCTGGCATCGGCTGGCTATTTATTGACATCAATGTCATTGACCTGGATCAAGGTTCAGGCACAGTGGCCTGCCTTAGCCAGAGGTCGCGTATCGAGGGGGACGGGAATGGACGCAGATGTCATCGTCGTGGGCGCGGGCCTGGCCGGACTGGTCGCGGCGCATGAACTGACACGCGCGGGCAAGCGGGTCGCCCTGGTCGACCAGGAGGGCCCCCGCAACCTGGGCGGACAGGCCTTCTGGTCGTTCGGCGGCCTGTTCCTGGTCGGCTCGCCCGAGCAGAAGCGCCTGGGTGTCCGCGACAGCTTCGACCTGGCCTGGCGCGACTGGCAGGGCAGTGCCGGCTGGGACCGGCTGGACCACGAGCACGACCAGGACATCTGGGCCCAGCGCTGGGGCCGGGCCTATGTCGAGTGGGCCGCCACGGCAAAGCGCGACTGGCTGCGCCAGCATGACATCAGCCTGACGCCCATGGTCGGCTGGGCCGAGCGCGGCGGGGGCGAGGCTCTTGGCCACGGCAACTCGGTGCCCCGCTTCCACGTCGCCTGGGGGACCGGCACAGGGGTATCAGAGCCCTTTGCCCGGCGCGCGTTGCAGGCGGCGGACGTGGGACTGCTGGACTTCCATCATCGCTGCCGCGTCGATCACCTTCTGGTCGAGGGGGGCCGGGTGGTCGGCGTGACCGGCGCGGTCCTGGCCCCGGACGATGCCGAGCGCGGCGTCGCCACCAGCCGCGAGGTGGTCGGCGACTTCACCCTGAGGGCCCAGGCCGTGGTCCTGGCGACCGGCGGCATAGGCGGCAACCACGACAAGGTGCGCCAGTTCTGGCCCGATCGCCTGGGCCAGCCGCCCCGCTCGATGATCACCGGCGTGCCTGCCTATGTCGATGGCCGCGCCATAGACATCGCTGCCGAGGCCGGGGCCCGCCTCGTGAACCGGGACCGGATGTGGCACTATGTCGAGGGGGTGCAGAACTGGGATCCGGTCTGGCCTAGCCACGCCATCCGCATCCTGCCGGGCCCTTCGCCGCTGTGGCTGGATGCCCTGGGCCGTCGCCTGCCCGCGCCCGCCCTGCCCGGCCATGACACCATCGCCACGCTGAAATACCTGCGCACGACGCCGGACCTGGTCGAACATGACCACTCGTGGTTCATCGTCACCCAGACCATCCTGGAAAAGGAATTCGCCCTGTCCGGGTCCGAGCAGAACCTGGACATCACCAACCGCAATCGCCTGGACCTGTTGAAGGCCCGGCTGGGCAAGGGGGCCCCGCCCGCCGTCGATGCCTTCAAGCGCAACGGGGCCGACTTCGTCGTGGCCGACGACCTGGAAACCCTGGTCGAGAAGATGAATGGCCTGACGCAGGTCCCGCTGCTGGACCCGGCGCGCGTGCGCCGCGTGGTCGAGGATCGCGACGCCCAGATGACCAATCCCTATGCCAAGGATTTCCAGGCCATGAGCATCCACAACAGCCGCCGCTACCTGGGCGACCGGCTGGCGCGCACGACCCGGCCGCACCGCCTGCTGGACCCGGCGCACGGCCCCCTGATCGGGGTCAGGCTGCACACCCTGACGCGCAAGTCGCTGGGCGGCATCCAGACCGACCTGAACAGCCAGGCGCTCAAGGCCGACGGCACCCCGCTGGAGGGCCTCTATGCCGCGGGCGAGGCCTCCGGCTTCGGCGGCGGGGGCCTGCACGGATACAATGCCCTGGAAGGCACCTTCCTGGGCGGTTGCCTGTTCTCGGGCATGAGGGCCGGCAGGGCCCTTGCCACCAGCCTCTAGGGGCCAACCACAGACGAAGGGGTAGAGGCGATGGATTCCACACTGGCGGCGATCGGACTGCCCATAGCCCTGGGCATCATCATGTTCGGCCTGGGGCTGGACCTCACCCCCGCAGACTTTGCCCGGGTCGGCCGAAACCCCAGGGCGGTGGCCGTGGCCCTGGCCTGCCAGCTGCTGCTGCTTCCGGCCCTGTGCTTTGGCCTGGTCCTGGCGCTGAAGCTGTCGCCGGTCATGGCCGTGGGGATGCTGCTGCTGGCCGCCTCTCCGGGCGGGACCGTGGCCAATCTCTACAGCCACCTGTTCCGCGGTGACGTGGCCCTGAATGTCAGCCTGACCGCGATCAACTCGGTCATCGCCGTCGCCACCCTGCCGATCATCGTCAACCTGGCCATCTGGTGGTTCCGGCCCGGCGACATGACCGTGGGCCTGCAGTTCTCCAAGACGCTCGAGGTCTTCATGATCGTGCTGGGTCCCGTGGCTCTCGGGATGCTGGTCCGGCGGCTGGCCCCGGGTTTTGCGCGGCGGATGGACAAGCCCGTGCGCGTCGCCTCGGCCCTGATCCTGGCCCTGATCATCCTGGCGGTGGCCATCACCCAGCGCCAGGTGCTGATGACCCATCTGGCCTCTCTGGCGGGGGTGACCTCGGCCTTCTGCGTCCTCAGCCTGACCCTGGGCTACTGGGTGCCGCGTCTGCTGAGGATCGAGCGGCGGCAGGCGATCGCCAGCGGCTTCGAGGTCGGGCTGCACAATGCCACCCTGGCCATCGTCATCGCCCAGTCGGTGCTGCAGGTGCCCGACATGGCCCTGCCTGCCGCCTTCTATGGGGTGCTGATGTTCCCGCTGGCGGCCGGCTTCGGCTTCCTGATCACAAAAAAGGCGGGCACGAAGCCCGCCTCTGTGCCGGTCTGACCGGAAGGATCAGCGCAGCTCGCGCCGCAGGACCTTGCCCACCGCCGTCTTGGGCAGGGGCTCCTTGCGGATCTCGACCACCCGCGGGACCTTGTAGCCCGTCAGGTTCTTGCGGCAGTGCTCGATGATCATTTCCTTGGTCAGCTCGTCCGACTTGGGCACGACCACGACCTTGACCCGCTCGCCCTGGGCCGGGTCCTGCACGCCGACGGCGGCCACTTCCTCGACCAGAGGGTGGGACGCGACCACGTCCTCGATCTCGCCCGGATAGACGTTGAAGCCGGACACCAGGATCATGTCCTTGATCCGGTCGACCAGGCGCACCCGGCCATTGGCCTGCATGATGCCGACGTCGCCGGTGGCCAGCCAGCCATCCTCGGACAGGATCTTGGCCGTCTCCTCGGGACGCTTCCAGTAGCCCAGCATGACCTGCGGGCCACGCACGCACAGCTCGCCCGGCTCGCCGATATCGGCCCAGGTGCCATCCTCGCGGCGCATCCGCACCTCGGTCGAGGGGACCGGCAGGCCGACGGTGCCATCATAGCCCATCTTCTCGGGGTGGTTGGTGTCCACCAGGCCGATGCAGACCACCGGCGAGGTCTCGGTCAGGCCATAGCCGTCGACCAGGGGTGCGCCCGTGACCTTCTGCCATTCCTCGGCCACCACGCTCTGGGTCGCCATGCCGCCGGCGATGGTCAGGCGCAGGTCCGAGAAGTCGCGGTTGCGGAACTCGTCGTTCTTGAGCAGGGACGAGAACAGGGTGTTCAGGCCCGTCATGCCGACGAACCGCTCCTTGCGCAGGATGAAGGCCACCGTCTTGGCGTCGCGCGGATTGGCGATCAGTATGTTCCGGCCACCCGCCCCGGTGAACATCATCAGGTTCGCCGTCAGGGAGAAGATATGATAGAGCGGCAGCATGGTGACGTTGCCGACCACCTCGCTGTCCTCGATCTGGGACACGACCCAGGCGCGGCCCTGAAGCGTATTGGCCAGGATGTTGCGGTGGGTCAGCATGGCCCCCTTGGCCACGCCGGACGTGCCCCCCGTATATTGCAGGAAGGCGATGTCCTCGGGCCTGGTATCCACGGGCTGGAGCGTCAGGCCCTGCCCCTTGGCCAGGACCGACTTCCAGCGGTGCGCGCCGGGCAGGCTGTAGGCCGGAACGCGCTTCTGGACATACTTCATCAGGGCGCTGATGGCGAAGCCCTTGAGGCCGCCCAGCATGTCACCCATCGAGGTCACGACGATGTGGCGCAGGTCCAGCCCGCCCATGTCGATGGCGTCCTGAAGCGTCTTGGCAAACATGTCCATGACGACAATGGCGACCGCCCCGCTGTCCTTCAGCTGGTGGTGCAGTTCGCGCGCCGTATAGAGCGGGTTGACGTTGACGATGATCGCCCCGCCGAACAGGGCCCCGAACAGGGCCACCGGATACTGGATCGAGTTCGGCATCATCAGGGCGACGCGCTCGCCCTTCTGGATGCCCATCGACTGCACCCAGGCCCCAAAGGCCTTGGCCGCCTTCAGCACCTCGCCATAGGTCATCGACGAGCCCATGCTGACATAGCCCGGGCGCTCGGCGAAGCGGTTGGAATCCGCCTCGAAAATCTGCTGGACCGAGGTCCACCTGGCCAGTTCATCGTCGATCAGAACCGGCACGCCTGCGCGATATTCCCTGGTCCAGAACCGCTCCTCGAACAGGCGGTTGCTCTCCGCCGTCGGAATCGTGTTCATCACGTCTGCCGCGCTCATTTTTCCACCACTGCAACTACGCCCTGTCCGCCTGCGGCGCAGATGGAGATCAACCCCCGACCTGCGCCCTCCCGATTTATAATAGACGCCAGATTGGCGAGAATGCGCCCACCTGTTGCCGCAAACGGATGACCCGCAGCCAGCGAGCCTCCGTTTACATTGAGTTTGGCCCTGTCGATTGATCCCGGAGCCGCTTGAAGACCCAGTCGCGTGCGCGCGAAGTCCTCATCTTCCCACGCCTTTAGCGTGCAAAGCACCTGGGCCGCAAAGGCCTCATGGATTTCGTAGAAATCAAAGTCCTGGAGCGTCAGCCCCAGCTTCTGCAGCATGGCCGGCACCGCATAGGCCGGGGCCATCAGCAGGCCCTCGTCGCCGCCTACGAAGTCGACGGCCCCCGTCTCGCCCAGCCGCAGATAGGCCAGGACCGGCAGGTCATGGGCCCGCGCCCAGTCCTCGCTGGCCAGCAGGACCACCGAGGCCCCATCGGTCAGCGGCGTCGAGTTGGCGGCGGTCAGGGTGCCGCTCTCGCGGTCGAACACCGGCTTCATCGCGGCCAGCCGGGCCGGGTCGATGTCGGGACGCAGGTTGTTGTCACGGCCCAGGCCCCGGAAGGGGGTGACCAGGTCATCGAACAGGCCTGCCTCCCAGGCGGCGGCGGCCTTGCGGTGGCTTTCGACGGCCAGGGCATCCTGGTCCTCGCGGCTGATGTTCCAGCGCCGGGCCATCTGCTCGCAGTGCTCGCCCATCGACAGGCCGGTGCGCGGCTCGGCATTGCGCGGCGGCTCGGGCCGGAAGGGGGCGGTCAGGCCGGCCCCCATCAGGGCCTTGAGCCTGGCCCCGGTCGTCCGGGCCCGGTTGGCCGCCAGCAAGGCCTTGCGGAAACCTTCGTTCAGGCCGATCGGCGCGTCAGAGGTCGTGTCCACGCCCCCGGCAATCCCGACCTCGATCTGGCCCAGCGCGATCTTGTTGGCGACCAGGATGGCAGCCTCCAGCCCGGTGCCGCAGGCCTGGGACACGTCATAGGCGGGTGTGGCGGGGCTGAGCGTCGTGCCCAGCACGCTTTCGCGCGTCAGGGCTATATCGCGCGACAGCTTCAGCACGGCCCCGGCGGCCACCTCGCCCAGCCGCTGGCCATGCAGGTTGAAGCGATCGACCAGGCCCTGCAGGGCGGCGGTCAGCATCTCCTGGTTGGAGGCCTCGGCATAATGGGTGTTGGAGCGGGCAAAGGGGATGCGATTGCCCCCCACGATGGCTACGCGACGCGGTGCAGACAATGTCAGCATCTGAAGTTCCTTCAGAAAAGGCTCAGGCGGCCGCGAAGATAGGTCCGGGTGCCGGTGGAATCGCGACATTCAAACGCGCGGTCCGTTCCCCCCGAAGCGGCATATAACTCAGCTTCACCGGGCAGGAACAGTGGGTTTCGAAAAGAGACTTCGGCTTCCGCTACGTCAACCAGGCGGTCGGGAAGCAGGGCTGCCAGCGCCCGGGCCTTGGTCCACATCCCGTGGGCCAGGGGCCGTGGAAAGCCCAGAATCCGGGCTCCCAGCGCCGAGGTATGGATCGGATTGGCATCGCCCGACAGCTGCGCATAGCGCCGGGCGACGTCCTGATCGACGCGCCAGCTGGCGATCTTGTGATCAGGCACGGCACCGCCCACCGCCTCGACGCCCGGCCCGACCGCCGCCACGCCGCGCTTCAGGTAAAGGCTGGTCGAGGTCCAGACCACGGCATCGTCCCGCCGCGCCTGGGTGTCCAGGCTGAAGGCCTGGCCCTTCTCATGCAGGAAAAGGCCGCCGGGCCGACAGCTGAGCTCCAGCCGGACCCCGGCCTGCAGGGGTGCACTTTGCCGGATCCGGTTGCCGAGATGGACCAGCCCCATGGCGGGATAGGGAAAGTCGCCGGCCATCACCAGGCGCATCTGCAGGGGAAAGGACAGGATGTGGGGCCAGGTCATCGGCACGCCCTGTTCGGGCCCAAAGCCGCAAAGCCGGGCATAGGCCTGGACGCGCTCCGCCTCGATCGCCACCGCCTGGACCAGGACCCGGTCCGGCAGGACGGGCACGGCGACCGGCGGCTTGAACAGGCCCCGGACGGCCCCCGCCACCAGGAAACCCGGCGGCAGGGACCTGGTGATCCGGGTAATCCTGGGCTCTGCCGGTGCCGGACGCGAGGTCATGGGCTCAGGCTCCCAGAAGGCTCTGCCCACAGACGCGGACGACCTGTCCATTGACCCCGCCCGAGGCTGGATGGGCCAGCCAGGCAATGGTCTCGGCCACGTCGACGGGCTGGCCGCCCTGCCCCATGGCGTTCATGCGCCGGCCCGCCTCGCGGATGGCCAGGGGGATGGCGGCGGTCATCCGGGTCTCGATGAAGCCCGGGGCCACGGCATTGATGGTCAGGCCGCGCCCGGCAATGCGCGGTGCCAGGTGCTGGACCATGCCGATCAGCCCCGCCTTGGACAGGGCATAGTTGGTCTGGCCCATGTTGCCGGCGATGCCGCTCATCGACGAGACCCCGACGATGCGGCCATCTGCCCGCAGGCCATCACCGTCCAGCAGGGCCTTGGTGATCGCCAGGGGGGCGGCCAGGTTGACGGCCATGACCAGGTCCCACTGGGGCCGCGCCATCCGGGCCAGGGTCTTGTCGCGGGTGATGCCAGCATTGTGGACCACGACGTCATAGCCGCCGCGCGCGCGGGCATCCTCAAGCACAGTGGCGGCGGCATGGGGCGCCGTGATGTCGAGGCCCAGCGGTGCCACGCCCAGCTCATCGGACAGGGCCTCAAGGGCGGGCGAAGCCTCGGGCACGTCCAGGGCTATGACCTCGGCCCCTTCGCGGACGAACAGGCGGGCTATGGCCTCCCCGATCCCGCGCGAGGCCCCGGTGACCAGCACCCGCCGCCCGGCGTGCGTCGCGGCCGACAGGGACACGGGGCGGCTGGCCCGGCCAAGGCGCACCACCTGCCCCGACACATAGGCCGAGCGCGCCGACAGGAAGAAGGCCAGGCTGCTGTCCAGGTCGTCGGACACGCCCTCGCCCAGATAGATCAGGTTGACGCTGATCGCCCGCTTGACCTCCTTGGCCAGCGAGCGGGCAAGGCCTTCCAGCCCGCGCTGCACGGCCTGGGCCTCGGCGCTCTCCATCGCCTCGGGCGTGCGGCCCAGGATCAGGATACGGCCATGGTCCGCCACCGACCGGACCACCGGATGCAGGGCTTCGTACAGACGGGCGGACAGGACCACGTCGGCCAGGACCGAGGCGTCGACGACGATGGCACCATAGGCCTGGTCCGGCTTGGCCTCGGCATGGGCCGGGCCGATCTGGGGACGCAGCCGCTCCAGCGCCGTGGCGACCACCGCGCCCGCACCGGGGGCCAGGACGGGGCCGGGCAAGGCCGCCTGTCCCGACTGGTGGCGGCGCAGGGGCACGGGCCGGGGCAGGCCCAGGCTGCCCGTCAGCCAGCCCCCAAAACCGGATGCGGCAAAGTTCAGGTAGGGATCGCTCATCACGCCACCTCTGCCGCCGTGGCCGCCAGGGCCGCGCGGCGGCGCGCAAGGCCCGCCGCCATGTCGAAGTCGGCGGGGAAGTCATCGACCTGCAGGGCCTGATGGGCGCAGTCGGCGAACCGCTGGATGGCCTCGGCCTCCTGGGGCGTGACCAGGCCGCGCGTGCCCACTTCACGAAGCCAGGCCTCGACCAGCGTCAGATTCTGCGGCATCCGCTCGATCTCGCCCGAGCGGACGGCGGGCTGCAGGCGCCGCTCGATCTCGGCCACGCGGGAATAGAGGTCAAAGGCGATGATTGGCCAGCACCCCGCGCCAGGCCGCATCGGCACGGGCTAGGGCATCGCGCGCCGCCCAGTGGACCAGCGGCAGGTCCTCGGCCGGGCGTCCGTCGTCCTCGAAGCGTTTCAGGATGGCGGTCAGGATGAAGGCCTGGGACAGGATGTCGCCCAGGCGCCCGGTCAGGGCCCCCTTGCGCTTCAGCGCCCCGCCCACCGTGGCCATCGACAGGTCAGAGGCCAGGGCCAGCAGGGTCGAGAGGCGCACGGCCTTGCGGTAATAGGGCTCCAGCCCGGGCGCGGCCTGGGCGGGGACGCGGATGAAATGCCCGCCCGTCAGGCTGAAGGCCAGGGCGCGGGCCATGTTGCGCAGGACAAAGCCCGCATACTGGAACAGGGCCCGGTCGAACGGGCGCAGGTCGCCGGTGCCAGCCGTCTGCATCAGGGTCAGGACATAGGGATGGCAGCGGATCGCCCCCTGGCCATAGATGATCAGGGTGCGGGTCATGATATTGGCCCCCTCGACCGTGATGGCGACGGGCAGCTGCTGATAGGCGCGGGCCATGAAGTTGTTGGGCCCCATGCAGATGCCCTTGCCGCCCAGGACATCCATGGCGTCATTGACCACGATGCGGGCGCGCTCGGTGACGTGATACTTGGCGATGGCCGACAGAACCGAGGGACGCTCGCCCTGGTCCAGGGCCGCCATGCAGAGCTGGCGCACGGCGTCGGTGGCATAGGTATGGCCCGCCATCCGCGCCAGGGCTTCCTGGACCCCCTCGAAGCTGCCGATGGGGGTGTTGAACTGGCGGCGGATGGCGACATAGGCCCCGGTCATGCCCACGGCCAGCTTGGCCATGCCGACATTGGACGACGGCAGGGAAATGGCGCGCCCGGCCGACAGGCACTCCATCAGCATCCGCCAGCCGTGGCCCACCTGCCCAGCCCCGCCAATGACCATGCTGAGCGGGACGAACACGTCCTTGCCCTGGGTCGGGCCATTCTGGAAGACGGCATTGACCGGCCAGTGCCGACGCCCGATCTCGACGCCCGGATGGTCGCGCGGGATCATCACGCAGGTGATGCCCGGCTCGGCCTCGTCTCCCAGCAGCCCGTCCGGATCGACAGCCCGGAACGCCAGGCCGATCAGGGTCGCGATGGGGGCCAGGGTGATGTAGCGCTTTTGCCAGCTGATGCGGAAACCCAGGGTCGGCTCGCCCTGCCACACCTCGCGGCAGACCACGCCGGTGTCGGTGATCGAGGCGGCATCGGACCCGGCATAGGGATTGGTCAGGGCAAAGCAGGGAATCTCCTGCCCCCGCGCCAGTCGCGGCAGATAATGGTCCTTCTGGGCCTTGGTGCCATAGTGGAGCAGGAGCTCGGCCGGCCCCAGGGAGTTGGGCACCATGATCGACACGGCCGCGGCCGAGCACCGCGTCGACAGCTTCTGGATCACCTGGCTGTGGGCATAGGCCGAGAAGCCCAGGCCGCCATAGGCCTTGGGGATGATCATGCCCAGGAAACCCTTGTCGCGCGCATAGGCCCAGGCCTCGGGCGACAGGTCCTGCCAGACCGAGGTGGTTTCCCAGTCATTGGCCAGGTCGCACAGGTGCTCGGTCTCGTTATCGAGGAAGGCCTGTTCCTCGGCAGTCAGGCGGGCGGGCGGCGTCTCCATCAGCCGCGACCAGTCCGGGCGACCCGAAAACAGCTCGGCATCCCACCACACGCCCCCGGCCTCGATGGCCGCCGATTCCGTGGGGCTCATCCGCGGCATGATCTTGCGGAACAGGCCCATGACGGGCCCGGACAGCAGCGCCCGGCGCAGGGGCCTCAGGGTCAAGACCGCCAGGACGGGCAGGACCAGCAGCAGGGCCACCACCAGGGCCAGCTTGCCCAGCAGCCCAAGCCCCCAACCCGCCGCCAGCCAGACCAGTATGGCCGCAGACCAGGCCCACATCCGCGCCTGGACCAGGCCCAGCACAAGGACCATCGGCGCCAGCGCCGCGATCCAGATCAGCATCGTATATCGCCCCCCATGTCTGCCTCCTCAGATCGTCCAGCCCTTGCCGCCCCGGTAGGCGTTGCGAATGTGGGCGGGCACGGCCTGATAGAGATGCGGCGTGGCGATCCGCAGCCGCTGCCGGGCCGCGTCCAGCGGCTCCATCAACAGGCGCTCATAGTCCTCGCCGGGCAGCCAGGCGGCGCGCCGGCCATCCTTCCAGGCCTTCAGGATCGAGCGGGCGCACGGATAGCCGGTGTGGGCCCGCATGAACTGCACCATGCCGCCGGTCGCGATCAGGCCAAAGCCGGGGCTGCGCGTCTGGGCATGGGAGAAGGCCACCAGGCAGGCCTCGCCCAGGGCATCCGCCTCAAAGCCGCACAGCACGTGCCAGATGTCATGGACGTCGCGCAGGCGGCGCGCATACCAGGCGCGCGGATGGGCCGCCTCGATCTCGCTGTCGGGCACGCGATGGCTTTCCTCGGCCAGGCCATAGGCGGAAAAGCTCTGGGCATCGACAAAGTCCAGGTAGGCGGCCCCGACCGAGCCCTTAGGACAGGCCTCCAGCCAGGCCCGATCCTGCAGCCGATCCGCCAATTCCAGACGTCGATAGGCCGCGAATCCGCCCTGGGGTGATTCCAGCAGACGCCTGTAGCCCCAGTCGGTGGAGCGCCCGGCCAGGGCGCTCATGATCTCGAACACCTGCTGGGTGTCGTCTTTATCGCGCACCAGTCGTCTGAATGCGCGCCAAGCGCGAGCCGGTTGCATTCGTGGCGGGTTACCACTGGAAATCGGCCGGTTCAGAGCTTGCACTTCGCCATGAAACGGCGACAGGATCGTTGCTACCTGCACTTGCGGTTTCCTCTAGGTAAGCATAAGAAGTATCTTATCTACATGAATGTCATTTACAGATATGTCAATTAATAAATCCGAAAAGCCCCGCCGCCGACGTCGGACGCCTGAGGAAGCCCGTCGCGAAGCCATCGTCTCGGCGCGCAAGCTGCTGCTGACCGGTGGCCCCGATGCCATGACCCTGTCCGCCGTGGCCGCAGACATTGGCGTGACCCACGCCAACCTGATCCACCACTTCGGCTCGGCCGCCGGGCTGCAGTCGGCCCTGATGGGGTCGATGGTCTCGGACCTGAACGAAGCCCTGGATGCGGCCATTGTCCGCCTGCGCACCGACGAGGGCGCGCCGCTGGAACTGGTCAATGCCGTCTTTGACGCCTTCTCGACCGGCGGTGCCGGACGCCTGGCCGCCTGGATTGCCCTGTCGGGCGACCTGTCGCACCTGGAGCCCGTGCGCGAGGCGGTCCAGTCCCTGGTCAGGGCGGTCCAGGAGAAGTTCGGCGACACCTCCGAAGCAGCCCGCCAGCGCATTGGCTCGGCGGTCCTGTTCATTGCCATGAGCGCCTTCGGCGAGGCCCTGATCGGCGAGCCGGTGCGCGACATGCTGGGCCAGCCCGAGGATGCGACCCGCAAGGTCGTGGCCAACCTGCTGCCCAGCTTCATCCAGTCCGACAGCCGCGCCTGCCGCTGGCAGCGGCGGGCAAAAAAGGAGGCCAGACCGTGGTCTGGCCCCGATGCCCGTGGGCAAGAGGTGCAGGAAATGCCCGAAGGAGGGGGCGGGAACCGGCCCTATCAACTGACAGGGCTGTCAACTATTTACAGCTGACAATCATGTCAAGATGATTCGCTCGGCCTCTACCGCGCCCTTTCAACCTCCAGCAGGTCGTTCCAGCGCCATTGCGCCTTGCCCAGGGCAACGCGGGGCGCATCGGCCCCCTCGGCAAGGTCCACGACGACAAAGCCCCTGACCGGCTCGGCCTTGCACTCGTCCGGGGCGAAGGCCACCGTGACCGAGACGGCCTGACGCACGCCCGCCAGTCCCTCGCCGTCCTGGCCCGCCGTGGTGATCCAGGCCCCATCCCAGATGACCAGGGCCCGTCCCACCGCATCGGCGTTGCGCGACAGTTGCGCCACGGCGGCCCTGACCTGGGGCGCATTGCGGATCGCCTCGCCCAGCCGGGCCAGCATATCGCACGAGGCCCCCGGCCCATGGGCTGCGCTGGCCCCGGTGCCGCTGCCCGAGCCACTGCCCGAGCCCTGGCCTGAGCCACTGCCGCTGCCCTGCCCCGTCCCCGTGCCGGTGCCCGAGCCGCCTGCGGTCCCGTCGGCTGTCCCATCGCCGGCCCCCTCGCCCGCCCTCTGGGCCGAGGCGGTGTCGGCAAGGCTGAGGAAGCCCGCCGCCGGATCGGGGATCTCAACCGGCGGGGCCTCGACCATCAGGGCCAGGGCTGGCGGTGCGGGCAGGACGGCCAGGCGCGGCTTGATCGGGGTCGGCAGGCTGGGCGGCGGGGTGGGCTCGGGCTCGACCTCCACCACCGGCGTGGCGGGCTGCGGCTGGGTCGGCACCTCGACCTCGACCTCAGGCTCCGCCTGGGGCGCGGATTCGGCCTCTGCCGGCTCCTGGGAGGGTTCGGGTTCAGCCGCGCCCTGGCTGCCGCCGCCCCCGCCCGCCTCCTTGGCCTGGCCCGCGTCGGGCTGTTCCGAGGGCGGCTCGACCAGTTCGACATAGGTGACCGGGGCCTCGACAAACCGGGGCATCTCCAGCGGCGTCAGGAAGAGGCACAGCCCCACAAGTATATGAAACAAAAGACTGGCGGTCAGTCCCCAGTTGCGGGTCTGGCGGTCAGGGCGGGGCCTGCCCCGGCGCGAAGATGATGAGCTATACAAGTTCAGATTGCCACGATACGCCACGATACAGCCAAGCTGGAACAACGTTCCTTAGACATGGCAAACATTCACTTGCGTCAACACAATGGCAACTTGCCACAATATCACCGAAATCAGACCATTATTGGCAAGCTCAACTTTTTCTTTTCGGGAATGCAACCAAGTCTAACTCTCGGCGTCTTTAATCAGTCTTTTCCTGAACTACGCCAACCGGCAAGGCGAGACACCGCTATGCTGATGCGACATGGAGCTATTTTCCCAATGAGACTGTCCTCGAAAACCCTCACCGCTGCGGCCGTCATTGCCGTGGCCGGTATCGCCGTCAGCGGTTGCGCCAGCCACCGGTTCGTGCGCGACAACATCGCCGTGGTCGACAACCGCGTCACCGCCCTGGACGGTCGCGTCACCCAGGTTGAGGGCACTGCCAACGAGGCCCTGGCGCGCGCCACCGCCGCCCACAAGCTGGCCGAGGGCAAGCTGCTTTACGAAGTCGTCCTGTCGGATGACTCGGTGAAATTCCCGCTGAACGCCAACACCCTGTCGCCGGAAGCCGAACAGCGCCTGTCGGCCCTGGTCCAGCAACTGCGCGCCGAGAACAAGAACGTCTACCTGGAAATCCAGGGCCACACCGACTCGGCGGGCGATGACAAGCTGAACGAGCGCCTGGGCCTGGAGCGCGCCGAGACCGTGCGCCGCTACCTCAGCGAACAGGGCATCCCGCTGAACCGCATGGCCACCATCTCCTATGGTGAAGCCAAGCCGATCGCGCCGAACGACACGCGCGAAGGCCGCGCCCAGAATCGCCGCGTGGCGATCGTCGTCCTGCACTAGTCGCCAGACCGGTCAGGTTAGAAAAGGGTCACCCGTCCCGAGCAGGTGACCCTTTTTTCTCGCCCGTATGCGCCGGGGGCGGCGGTGATCGCTCAGTCGGCGCGTGGCACCGGGCGATCCTGATGCCGGGCCAGCTCGGCGGCGGCGTCAGCCCCGACGTGGGCAATGCCCTTCTGGCGAGCGATCTCCATCTGGCGCTGGCGCTCGGCATAGGCGGCCCGCTGTTCCTCGGTGCGGCTGTCGTGGCAGGCGTCGCAGGACACCCCCTCGACATAGCGCGGCGACTGGCGTCCCTCGGCGCTGACCGGCATCCGGCAGGCGCGGCACAGGCTGTAGTCGCCTTCCTTCAGGCCATGGCCAACCGCCACCCGCTCATCGAAGACGAAGCAGTCGCCGCGCCACAGGCTCTCGGCCTCGGGCACCGTCTCCAGGTATTTCAGGATCCCGCCCTCCAGGTGGAAGACATCCTGCACCCCCTCGGCCTTCAGGAAGGCCGTTGCCTTTTCGCAGCGAATGCCCCCGGTGCAGAACATGGCGACCTTGGGCGGATTGGGCCGGTCCAGCAGCGCCCGGCCCTCGGTGCGGAACCAGTTGGGAAACTCGCGGAAGGTGCGGGTGCGTGGGTCGATGGCCCGCTCGAACGTCCCGACCTCGACCTCGTAGTCGTTGCGGGTATCGATGACGATGGTGTCCGGGTCCGCGATCAGGGCGTTCCAGTCCCTGGGATCGACATAGGTGCCGACACCCTCGACCGGGTCGATGTCGGTCACGCCCATGGTCACGATCTCGGCTTTCAGCCGCACCTTCATGCGCAGGAAGGGCATGGCGCTGGCTGTCGAGTATTTCAGTTCCAGCCGATCGAAGCCGGGCATGGCGCGGATGCCGTCCACCACGCGGGCGATGGCCGCCTGGGGCCCGGCGATCGTCCCGTTCAGCCCTTCATGGGCGACCAGCAGGGTGCCGCGAACCTCGTCGCCGCACAGGGCCAGCAGATGCTGCTGCACCGCCTCGCGATCCGCAATCGGGGCAAAGCGATACAGGGCAGCGACACAGACGGGGGCGGTCATCTTGGCAGTCACGGCAAGTCCAGTGTGAAACAGGCCGCCTCTATAGGCCCTTGTGCGCCCGGCGTCAGGCCAGGCCGCCATCAAATCCGCATCCGGGCGAACCCGGCCGGAACCATGGCTTGCAAAGCTGGTTGCAAAAGGCTGGATTGTCGATGCGTCCCTGAGTTTTCCCCGGTTCTGCTGTTTTCATGTTCCCTTGCCTGGTGGCCCTGTCATGACCTCGCCTGTAGCGGCTCCTCCGGCCCACACAGGGGCCATGGCGGCACTAAGACACCCGATCTTCCGGGCCGTCTGGATCACCAGCCTGGTGACCAACTTCGGTGGCCTGATCCAGTCGGTCGGGGCCGCCTGGATGATGTCCTCGATCGCCTCGGCCCAGATGGTCGCCCTGGTCCAGGCCTCGGTCACCCTGCCCATCATGCTGCTGTCGCTGACCGCCGGGGCCCTGGCCGACACCATGGACCGGCGCAAGATCATGGTGACGGCCCAGACCTTCATGCTGCTGGTCTCGGCAGGCCTGGCCGCGATGACCTGGATGGGGCTGGTGACGCCCTGGGTCCTGCTGGCCTTTACCTTCCTGATCGGCTGCGGCGTGGCCTTCAACGGCCCGGCGTGGCAGGCCTCGGTCGGAGACATGGTCCCGCGTGAGGACCTGCCCGGTGCGGTGGCCCTGAACTCCATGGGCTTCAATCTGGCGCGCAGCGTCGGCCCGGCCCTGGGCGGGGTGATCGTGGCCGTGGCCGGAGCCGCCGCCGCCTTTGCTGTCAATGCCGTCAGCTATCTGGGCCTGCTGGTCGTCCTGCTGCGCTGGAAGCCGCAACGCCCGCGCCAGACCATGCCGCGCGAAGGCTTGGTGGCCGCGATGAAAGGCGGGGTGCGCTATGCCTTCCTGTCCCCGCGCGTGACCGCCGTCCTGCTGCGGGCGGCCAGCTTTGGCGTGGGGGCCAGCGCAGTCCAGGCCCTGATGCCCCTGGTGGCGCGCGAAGCCGGCGGCGGCCCGCTGGCCTTTGGCCTCCTGCTCGGGTCCTTCGGCATCGGGGCCGTGGGCGGTGCCTTCTTCGTCGGCCGCCTGCGCGCCCGTTTCTCGACCGAGACCATCGTGCGCGGGGCGACCTTCTGCTTTGCCGTCGCGGCGGTGACTATGGGCTACAGCCCCTGGCTGTGGCTGACCCTGCCCTCCCTGCTGCTGGCGGGTGCGGGCTGGGTGCTGACCCTGTCGACCTTCAACGTCACCGTGCAGATGTCGGTGCCGCGCTGGGTCGTGGCCCGGGCCCTGGCCCTGTACCAGATGACGGCCTTTGGCGGCATGGCGGCGGGCAGCTGGCTGTGGGGTGCCCTGGCCCAGAATCACGGCACGGACCTGGCGCTGGGGGCCTCGTCCATCGTCCTGGTGGTGACCATCCTGATCGGCCTGCGGGTGCCCCTGCCCTCGACCGCCAACCTGAACATGGACCTGCTGCGGCGCTGGACCGAGCCCGAGACCAGCCTGCCGATCGAGCCGCGCAGCGGCCCGGTCATCATCACCATTGCCTACCGGATCCGCGAGGCGGACATCGACGCCTTCCTGGCCGCCATGGACGAGCGCCGCCGCATCCGTCGCCGCGACGGGGCCCGCCAGTGGCACCTGATGCGCGACCTGGCCGAGCCGGATGTCTGGGTCGAGAAATACCAGACGCCGACTTGGCTCGACTATGTGCGGCACAACCAGCGCATCACCCAGGCCGACGCCGAGATCACCGAGCGCATCCGCGCTCTGCACCAGGGCCCGGACAAGCCGGTCGTCCACCGCATGATCGAGCGCACCACGGCGCCGCTCGCGGCCAACCTGCACGCCGACCGCCACTTTGGCGAGCCGATGACCGACGCCAGCCGCGCGTCCTGATCCGGCTCAAAGGAAAAGGGCCGCGCCAGTCTCCCGGCGCGGCCCTCGTTCATGGTGCAGGCCAGGCTGCCCCTAGTGCGGGGAAACCACGGCGCTGTCGGTATCGGCCCCGCGCGTGCGGGCACAGGCGATGGCAAAGACCGTCAGCAGGCCATAGCCGATCAGCGGCACGAAGAAGCCGTTCTGCAGGTCGCCGGTCCGGTCCGCGAACTGGGCAGCCACCAGCGGCAACAGGGCCCCGCCGATGATGCCAAAGACCAGCAGGCCCGAGGTCGAGGCCGCCGGGGCCGAGGACCGCTCCAGCGTCAGGGTGAAGATGCTGGGGAACATGATCGAGTTGAAGAAGCCGACAGCCAGGGCGGCATAGCCGGCCGTCACGCCGCCGGCCTGGGTCACGATCAGGCACAGCAGGGCTGCCACCACGGTGAAGACCGACAGCAGGACGCCTGCCGGAATGCGGGTCAGCAGCCACGAGCCGATGAAGCGCCCGACCATGGCCCCGCCCCAGTAGAGAGCCACCATCTTGCCCGCCGTCTCGATGGGGGCGTTCAGGATGTGCGGCTCGTGCAGGAAGTTGGTCAGCATATTGCCGATGGCCACTTCGGCCCCGACGTAGACAAAGATGGCAACCGCGCCAAAGACGGCCCAGCGTGACTTCAGCGCCGAAGCGATGGCGGCCAGGCCGACCGGCTCGGCACTGTCATGGGCGGGGGCAGCGGCGTTGATCTGCTTGCGCGCCGAGAAGATGAAGGCGGCGATCAGGGCAAAGAAGCCCCCCATGCCCAGGAAGGCCATGTCGATGCTGCGCAGGGACTCCCCGCGCGTCGCCACCGTCACCACGGCCCCGGCGGCAAACACCCCGCCGGTCAGCAGGACGTGCGCGCCCAGCCACGGCCCCAGGGTCGCGCCCAGCGAGTTGAAGGCCTGGGAGAAGACCAGGCGGAAGTGCGATGACTTCTTGGTGCCCAGCTCGGCCACCAGGGGATTGGCGGCCACCTGCAGCAGGGTCACGCCCGAGGCGATGACGAACAGGGCCAGCAGGATGCCGGGATAGAAGTCGACCAGGGTGGCCAGGGGCACGATCAGGCAGCCCAGGACCATGGTCACCAGGGCGGCGATGATGGCCCAGCTGTAGCCCAGGCGCGACAGGACCGCCGCGGCGGGCAGCGAGGCCACGCCATAGGCGATGAACCAGGCAAAGGTCGTCAGGAAGGACTCGGTATGGGTCAGGTCGAACACGCGGCGCACGGCGGCGATCAGCGGGTCGATCAGGGAGGTGGCAAAGCCCCAGGCGAAGAAGAGGCTGGTCACATAGGCAAAGGCCATGCCTGTGCCGCGCATGGTCCCGCCAGCGGGGGTCGGAGATTGGCTCATGGTCACTTCCGGCTGGGTAATGGAGCAAAAAAGAGGGGGCCGGCCTCGAAAGACACGGCCCCCAGTCGGCTCAGAAGAGAGGGGATCAGAAGCGGTAGTTCAAGCCCACCAGGAAGGTGCGGCCATACTTCTGGAAGTCGATGGTGCGACGCTCGTCGCCGTTCTCGAAGGTCTTGAACGGCTCGTCGGTCAGGTTGTTGACCTGGGCCAGGATGGACAGGCCCTCGGCCGGACCGGACTGGAACTCGTAGCCGATCTGGGCGTCGACGACGTTTTCAGCCGCGACCGAGCGCAGGGTGCGGCCGTTGCCGAAGCCGGCGACCTCGCCCAGGAAGTCCGAGCGGTAGCGGTTCGAGATCCGGGCCTGGAAGCCGTTCTTCTCGTAATAGACGGTCGCGTTGATCACGGTTTCCGACAGGCCCGGCATGGTGGTCGGGGGCTGGGTCGGGTCAGGCTGAACCTCGCTGTCCGTCCACGAGGCGCTGAACAGGCCACCGAAACCTTCCAGCATCGGGTGGAAGATGTCGAACGGAGCCGAAACCGCGAACTCAGCTCCCTTAATCCAGCCGCCCTCGCCGTTGTCCGGCGCGCCGACCAGACCTTCCCACAGGACCGGCGTATCGCCCGAGGCGATCGGATAGCCGGTGAAGTCGAAGATCTGGTTGCGGTGATAGACGTAGCTTTCCAGGTGCTTGTAATAGCCAGCCAGCGAGACATAGCCGCGGCGGTTGGCGAAGTATTTCTCGATCGAGATGTCAGCCACGTCAGCGATGAAGGGCATCAGGTTCGGGTTGCCGCCACCGCCAGACCAGGGCGAACGGTTGATGTCGCCCGAATCTGCCAACGAAGCATCATAGGAGTAGTTGCGCGAGGCGCGCATGTCGTCCATCCGCGGCCGCGCCAGGGTGCGGGCCAGGCCCAGGCGGACGAAGACGTCCTCGCCCGTTTCCAGGATGAAGTTGGCGCTGGGCAGGATCTCCAGGTAGTCGATGCCGCCCGAGACCGGCAGGGTTGCCGAGACGCCGGGTGCGACCTGACGTGCCGAGAAGCCGCTGGATTGCTGGTCCGTATGGACTGCCTGGATGCCAACATTACCCGTCAGCGGCAGACCGCCCAGGTTGTGATCGATATTGGCGCGGATATAGGCGGTGGTGACCTTTTCCGAAACTTCCCAGTTGCCTGCCATCACGTCGGCATTGGGGTTGCGAATGAGATTCAGGGCAC
>JAEYQX010000196.1 GCA_023409795.1 Pseudomonadota bacterium | reverse complement strand
GCCGTGTCGATTTCTGCAGCGTCGATGACATCGACGTCGCGGTAAAGGCGGCGGCCGAAGCCCAGCTCGCCTGGGCAGAGACCAATCCGCAGCGTCGCGCCCGCGTTATGTTTGAGTTCAAGCGCCTGATTGAGCTCAACATGGACGATTTGGCCGAACGACTGTCGCGCGAGCACGGCAAGGTCCTGGCTGACAGTCGCGGCGATATCCAGCGCGGCCTGGAGGTCGTCGAGTTCGCCTGCGGTGCGCCGCATATCACCAAGGGCGAATTTACTGAGGGCGCAGGCCCGGGGATTGACGTCTATTCCATGCGCCAGCCGCTTGGCGTCACGGCCGGCATCTCGCCCTTCAACTTTCCGGCGATGATCCCGCTTTGGATGGGAGCCATCAGCATTGCCGTGGGCAACGCCTTTGTGCTCAAGCCCTCGGAACGCGCGCCATCCGTACCTGTGCGTCTGGCCGAGCTGTTTCTGGAGGCGGGCGGACCTGCCGGCATCTTCAACGTCGTCCAGGGTGACCGGACTGCGGTGGAGGCCTTGATTGATCACCCCCTGATCCAGGCCGTCAGTTTTGTAGGCTCTTCCGACGTGGCCGAGCAGATCTATGAACGCGCTGCGCGTAACGGCAAGCGTGTTCAAGCGATGGGTGGTGCTAAGAACCACGGGATCGTCATGCCCGACGCGGATCTTGACCGGGCGGTGAACGATATCCTGGGCGCAGCCTATGGTTCTGCTGGCGAACGTTGCATGGCCTTGCCCGTGGTCGTTCCCGTGGGAGATGCTACTGCCGAAGCGCTGCGCGCCAGGCTGGTCGAGGGAATCGCCAGGCTGAAGGTAGGACATAGCCTCGACAGGCAGGCTGACTATGGACCGGTGGTCACGGCCGCGCACAAGGCCCGCGTGGAAAGCTATATCCAGATGGGCGTCGAGGAGGGGGCCGAGCTGGTCATCGATGGCCGTGGCTTCCGATCTGATGATCCCGAGCAGGCAGGCGGTTTCTTCCTGGCACCTACACTGTTTGATCGGGTGTTGCCGGGCATGAAGACCTATCGCGACGAGATCTTCGGACCAGTCCTTCAGATCGTGCGGGCGGCAACCCTGGATGAAGCTATCGCCTTGGCGTCGGAGCACCAGTTTGGCAACGGCGTCGCCCTGTTTACCCGCAGCGGCTCGGCAGCCCGACGGTTTGTCAGCAGGGTCAAGGTCGGCATGGTGGGTGTAAATGTCCCCATTCCGGTGCCGGTCTCGTACCACAGCTTTGGGGGCTGGAAGCGGTCCGGATTTGGGGACACCAACCAGTACGGGATGGAAGGGGTGCGCTTCTACACCCGGGTCAAGACCGTGACCCAACGCTGGCCTGAGACCGACGAGGCGCTGGGTTCAGCCTTCATTATCCCGACCATGAGCTGAGCGAAATCAGGCGATGCCGGCAAAACTCCTCGACATGAAAACCTTGTTACGGGATGATTTGCCGGAACCGCGCGCTGTCCATGCGGCACAACCGGAGTTCAGCTTTGACAATGGTGACAATGATCCGGCGGCTGTTCCGGTTGAAGCCATGGCGCAGATTGCCGCCCACGTCATTCGCGACCATGGCAAGCGACTCGCCTGGTACCACCTCGGTGGCTCGCCGCTCGGCTGGCTTCCTTTACGCGAGCACCTGGCCAAAAGGTTAGCTGCGCCGCAGGCTCGCAAGGTGAGTGCCGATGAAATACTTGTCTTGCCTGGCTCCACACCAGGGTTGGACCTGGTTAACGCAGCCTTCCTGCGGCCTGGCGACCATGTTCTGGTCGAGGCTTTTTCCTATTCAGCAGCGATCCGTCGGCTGGAACGGCTCGGAGTTCGGATCCATGCCGTAGCCATGGATTCGCAAGGTATCGATGCGGAGGCGCTGGAGGCGCAGCTCGGGGCCCTGGCGAGCCAGGGAATCTCACCGCGCTTGCTTTATACCATCCCGACGGTCCAGAACCCGACGGGGTCGATACTGCCTCTGGATCGGCGACTGCGGCTGATCGAATTGGCTCGCCGCCATGGTTTCCTGATCTTTGAGGATGAATGCTATGCCGAGTTGACCTGGGATGACGCTCGTCCGCCTTCCCTGTTCAGTCTGGGGGCGGACTGCTGCATATTGCTCGGGTCTCTTTCCAAAACCCTGGTGCCAGCGCTGCGCCTTGGATATCTGGCCGCGCCTTCCGGGATCATGGGGCGTCTTCTGGCGCTCAAGAATGATGGCGGTACGGGTGGGCTGACCCAGCTTGTCGCGATCCGTTATCTGGAGACCCAATACGATACTCATGTCGCCAGGCTGCGGGACGAGCTCAGGCAGAAATGCGCGCATGTCATCGAGGCCTTTGCCCGCGAGTTTGGCGTGACTGCAGACATCCTGGCACCCCAGGGCGGAATGTTTGTATGGGTCAAGCTGGACCCCGCGATAAACGCTCTCCAACTGCTCGATGAGGCAAGGCGACAGGGCATCACTTTCAATGCAGGCCCAGACTGGCACGCAAATCACACTGATGGGCACAACATGATCCGTGTGTGCTTTGCGGCTTCGACCCTTGAGCGCCTCGATCAGGGCATCGGGATGCTGGCCAATCTGAGCCACCGCATTTTTGGACTGCCTGCACGCAGCGGAAATGCAGCAGCGCGTTCCACCACCTCATGAAGTGGCGTCTGGCGCGCGCTATTGTTCAGAAGGCCGGGTGTTGACGAAAGCAGGGGCCTCGCGCCGTCGGCAAGAGACTTGACCTTGGGGCGTGGGCGACGCTCAGTGGGAGGTGCAAGTGGAGGGTTCATATGCGTAAGGTCCTGCCGATTTCCCTGCTGTCCGGCCTGGTGCTGGTGGTCGCGCCTGCCGCCGTGGCGCAGGACCTGGTGATCCGGGGTGGCACCATCCACACCGGGGTGGAGGCCCGGCCGACCGTCGAGGAGGTGCAGGTCAGGGCAGGGCGCATCACCTATGCCGGACCGGCAGCCAGGGCTCCGGCGGCGGATGGTCTGACGCCGATTGACCTGGAGGGCGCGACCCTGTTTCCCGGCTTTACCGATGGCCACGCCCACCTGAACGGGATTGGCGAACGGGAAAGAACCCTGAACCTGGAAGGCTCGGCCTCGGTGGTGGAAGCCATGCAGCGCCTGTCGGATTGGGCCCGCTCCCATCCCGAGGGCGTGATCGTCGGGCGCGGCTGGATCGAGACCCACTGGCCTGAAAAGCGGTTCCTGAATGCCGCCGACCTGGATGCCGCCGCGCCGGGGCGGATCGTGCTGCTGACCCGCGCCGATGGCCATGCGGTGGTGGTCTCCAGTGCGGCCCTGAAGGCGGCCAAGCTGACGGCCGCGACCCAGGCCCCGCCGGGCGGCGAGATCCTGAAGGATGCGGCGGGCCAGCCGACCGGCCTGCTGGTCGATGCCGCCGAGCAGCTGGTTGCGGCCCTGATGCCCCAGGCCGACGAGGCGGCAAGGCGTGACACCTATCGCGCCGGCTTTGCCGTCTATGCCCGCTATGGCTGGACGGGCCTGCATTATATGTCGACGCCGTGGCAGGACGTGCCCCTGCTGGAGGCCATGGCCGAGGCGGGCGAGGCCCCCTTGCGCCTCTACAACAATGTCACGCCCGAGGGGGCGGCCCCGCTGATGGCGTCAGGGCCGCGCCAGGTGGCGGATGGCCGGGTCATCACGCGCGGCATCAAGCTGTTTGCCGACGGGGCCCTGGGCTCACGCGGGGCGGCGCTGTTCCAGCCCTACAGCGACCAGCCGGGCACCACTGGCCTGATGCAAACCAGTGAGGCCGAGATCCGCCCCATCCTGGACCAGGCCCTGAGATCGGGCATCCAGATCGCCACCCACGCCATCGGCGACCGGGGCAATTTCGAGGTGTCCAAATGGTATGCCGAGGCCATGCAGGCGGTGCCGCGCACGGACTGGAAGCTGGCCGAGCCGCGCTGGCGCATCGAACACGCCCAGATCATCCGCCCGTCGGACTATGGCGTCTTTTCCGACCTGCCGATCCTGGCCTCGATGCAGCCCAGCCATGCCATCGGGGACCTGCATTTCGCCGCCGACCGGCTGGGCGATGCGCGGCTGGACGGGGCCTATGCCTGGCACAGCCTGGTGGATCGCGGGGTCATCGTGGTCGGGGGCTCGGACGCCCCGGTCGAGCGGGGCGATCCGCTGAACGAGTTCTATGCCGCCGTCTCGCGCGCGGACCTGAACGGCTTCCAGGGACCGGACTGGCGGGCCCATGAGGCGGTGGACCGGGCAACCGCGCTGAAGATGTTCACCCTGTGGCCCGCCTATGCCAGCTTCCGCGAGGATGAGCTGGGCACCATCGAGGTGGGCAAGCGCGCCGACTTCACCGTCTTTGACATCGACCTGATGACCGTGCCGGTGGCCCAGATCCCCAGGGGGCGTGCCCTGATGACCATTGTCGATGGCGAAGTGGTCTATCGGGCCGACTAAAGCCGCGGTGCCGCCAAGCGTGCGTTGCGATGGCGCGGCGCATCGGTTAAGCCCCGCTCATGGAATTCTTCCCCGGCTGCGCCATCGCGGCCGGGTTTGGCGTTTGGAGCGTAGAGATGGCTGATTTCGCCCCCGGTCTGGTCACGGTTTTCGGCGGCTCGGGCTTTGTCGGTGCCCAGGTTGTGCGTGCCCTTGCCAAGCAGGGCTGGCGCGTGCGCGTGGCGGTTCGCAAGCCGGCCTCGGCCTATGAGCTGCGCATGGCCGGCGATGTTGGCCAGATCCAGCTGACCCGCTGCGACATCACCGACAAGGCCGCCGTGGCCGAGGCGGTCAAGGGGGCCGACGCGGTCGTCAACCTGGTCGGCATCCTGTACGAGACCGGCGGCCGCAAGTTCGACGCCCTGCACGTCGAGGGGGCCCGCAACGTGGCCGAGGCCGCCCGCGCCGCCGGTGTGCAGCGTCTGACCCATATCTCGGCCATCGGTGCCGATGTGAACGCGGCCTCCGACTATGCCCGCACCAAGGGCGAGGCCGAGGTGGCCGTGCGCGAGGCCTTCCCCGGGGCCGTGGTGGTGCGTCCGTCGATCGTCTTTGGCAAGGGCGACGACTTCCTGAATCGCTTTGCCGCCATGGCGACGCGCTCGCCGGCCCTGCCGCTGATCGGCGGCGGCCAGACCCGCTTCCAGCCGCTCTATGTCGCCGACGAGGCCGAGGCCGTGGCCCGCGCCACCGTCCGCATGGACGTCGAGGGCAAGACCTTTGAACTGGGCGGCCCCTCGGTCTGGACCTTCGAGGACATCCTCAAGCTGGTGCAGCGCGAGACCAAGCGTGAGCGCTTCCTGGTGCCGATCCCGTTCGCCATCGCCCGCATCATCGGCTCCATCGCCCAGATCCCGGCCGTGATCGGCCTGAAGCCGGCCCTGACCAGGGACCAGGTCATCGCCCTGGAAAGCGACAATGTCGTCTC
>JAEYQX010000190.1 GCA_023409795.1 Pseudomonadota bacterium | reverse complement strand
GCTGCGCCCTGGCCGGCAAGGCGGGCGTGCGCCTGCGCGAGGGCGCGCTGCGTCGCCTGCCCCGCGCCTTGGAACTGACCGTGGCCGAGGACGGCCACCACGCCTCGCGCGCGCCGGAGATGGGGCTGGAGCTGCTGCTCGACCTGCTGACCCTGGATGATGCCCTGGCCCAGCTGTCGGTGCCGACGCCCGAGCCGGTGGCCGTGGCCATTTCGCGCCTGACCACGGGCCTGCGCATCCTGACCCTGCCGGACGGGCGCCTGGCCGCCTTCCAGGGCGGTGGCCCCTCCAGCGCCGCCCGCGTCTCGGCGGCCCGCGCCCATGACGAGGCCCCGGCCGCACCGCGCAGCGGGGCTGTCGGCGGCCTGGTGCGCCTGTCCAGCCCGCTGCTGACCCTGATGGTCGATGTGGATGCCCCCGCGCGCGGGGCCTGGTCCATGGCCGCCTGTGGCCAGCCCGCCGCCCTTGAGGTCCTGTGCGGCCACGACCGCCTGTTCACCTCGGCCGCTTGGACTCCGCGCGCCCTGGATCGCCAGGCCCTGCGCCTGACGCCGGGGGCCTCGACCCTGACGCTTGGCGAACAGCCGCTGGGCGAGCCCCTGTCGGGCTGGAAGGCCGAGCTGCTGGGCCCGCGCCTGGTCGGCCCGGCCATTCATGTTTCACGTGAACACCGCGAGGCCGAAGGGGCGGTCTGGCTGGAGGTCGAGCACGACGGCTGGGTGCCGCTGTATGGCCTGAAGCACCAGCGCCGTCTCTACCTGGACCAGCGCCTGGACGAGATCCGCGCCGAGGAACGCCTGCATCCGCCCGAGGAACGTCCCGACACCGTGCGCGCCATCGCCGCCCCCTATGCCCTGCGCTTCCAGCTGGAGCCGGGGGTTCAGGCCTCCCTGGCCCGGGACAAGCGCTCGATCCTGCTGCGTGGTCGCTCTGGCCGGGGCTGGTGGTTCCGCAGCGACGGCCCCGACATCGCCATCGAGCCCGCGGTCCACATCCAGGATGGCCTCAGCCGCCGCACCCAGCAGATCGTGGTGCGCGGCTCGGCCCGGACCAATGGCGAGACCCGCATCCGCTGGAAGCTGAACCCCGCTGGCGCGCCGGAGGTGGGCTGACGTGCCGCGCCTGCTTGGGCAGAGATGGGTTTATCGGCTGGGCAACTCCACCCTGATCATCGACAACGCCTTCTCCTGGACCCTGTGGGGCCAGGAGCGGATGATCATCAATGATGAAACGGTCAAGGAAGCCTCGGGCTGGATGACGGTATCGCGCAGCTTCGCGGAGCCCTGGCTGACGTCGGATGGCGAAACCGAAATCCGCGTCGCCGTCATGGGTGGCGTCATGAGTCTGACCTGCGAGACCTTGTTGAACGGCCAGAGACTGAACCCCGAGGCCTGTTTCTCGGCCCGATGGGAGGGTGAGCGCCACTCATGGCCCGCAAACCAACTTTGGGAAGAACGGCCGGTCCGTCACGCCATCGCCTTTACCCGCTCTCGCAAGGCCCAATCCTCGCCCAAGGGGTGACGCAGCGGCATACCGGTGCTAGAGGCCGCGCCATCTCCTGCTCCCAGCTTTAACGGACGTCGCCATGCCCGCCGCTCCCGACTTTCCCCCCGCCCCCAACGCGGTCGCCCCTGCGCGCGCCCTGATCTCCCTGTCCGACAAGACCGGACTTGAGGACGTGGCCCGCACCCTGCACGACCTGGGTGTCGAACTGGTCTCGACCGGGGGCACCAAAGCGGCCATCGCGGGCCTTGGCCTGCCGGTAAAGGACGTGGCGGACCTGACCGGCTTCCCGGAAATGATGGATGGCCGCGTCAAGACCCTGCACCCCATCGTGCACGGTGGCCTCTTGGGCGTTCGCAACGCCCCGACCCACGCGGCGGCCATGAGCGAGCACAACATCGGTGCCATCGATATCGTCTGGATCGACCTGTATCCGTTCGAAAAGACGGTCGAGTCGGGCGGTGGCTTCGAGGCCGCCATCGAAAACATCGACATTGGCGGTCCGGCCATGATCCGTTCGGGCTCCAAGAACCACGGCCACGTCGCGGTCGCCGTCGATGCCGAGAGCATCAACATGATCGTCGAAGCGTTGAAGGCCGACGGTTCGACCTCCCTGGACCTTCGCAAGACGCTGGCCGCCCGCGCCTTTGCCCGCACCGCCGCCTATGATGCCGCCGTGTCGTCGTGGTTCGCCGGCCAGCTGGAAGACACCGCTCCGGCCCGCAAGTCCATCGCTGGCGAACTGGCCCAGACCCTTCGTTACGGTGAAAATCCGCACCAGACCGGCAGCTTCTACCGCACCGGCGAGAAGCGTCCGGGCGTGGCCTATGCCGAACAGGTCCAGGGCAAGGAACTGGGCTACAACAATATCGCTGACGCCGACGCTGCCTATGAGCTGGTCGCCGAGTTCTCCAAACCGGCCTGCGTCATTGTCAAGCACGCCAACCCGTGCGGCGTGGCCGTCGGCAAGGATCTGGCCGAAGCCTATGCCCGCGCACTGGAATGCGACGCCGTCTCGGCCTTCGGTGGCGTGATTGCCGTCAACCGTCCGCTGACCGAAGAGGCCGCCAGGGCCATCACCGAAATCTTCACCGAAGTGGTCATCGCGCCGGGTGCCGACGATGCGGCCAAGGCCGTCTTTGCCGCCAAGAAGAACCTGCGCCTGCTGATCACGGATGGGCTTCCTGATCCGCACGCCGAGGGCAATGTTTTCCGCTCGGTCGCCGGTGGCTTCCTGGTGCAGTCGCGCGACCAGTCGAACCTCAAGCCCTCGGACCTCAAGGTCGTGACCAGGCGTCAGCCGACGCAGAAGGAAATCGAGGACATGCTGTTCGCCTTCACCGTGGCCAAGCACGTCAAGTCCAACGCCATCGTCTATGCCAGGGACGGCCAGACCGCCGGCATCGGCGCGGGCCAGATGAACCGCCGCGACAGCGCCCGCATCGCCGCCATCCGCGCCAGGGAAGCCGGTGAGGCCAAGGGTCTGGATGTCTCGCTGGCCGAAGGTTCGGCCTGTGCCTCGGAAGCCTTCTTCCCGTTCGCTGACGGCCTGCTGGAAGCCATTGCCGCCGGTGCCACCTGCGTCATCCAGCCGGGCGGCTCGATCCGCGACGACGAGGTGATCGCCGCCGCCGACGAAAAAGGCATCGCCATGGTCTTCACCGGAACCCGCGTCTTCCGCCACTAGGCCATGACGGCTTCATCCTCCCCTGCGCAGCGGGGGAGGTGGCATGGCGCGGTAGCGGCCTGACGGAGAGGGGGCGGCACATCCACCGCCCCCACCACCATGCTTCGCACGGTCCCCCTCCCCCGCAGGCGGGGGAGGATTAGGGCACCACTTCCCCCTCAGCCCCTTTCTTTCCGTCATTTTCCGGTTTGACCGGAGGACCCAGGCCGCAGGGGCGCGCTAGTCCCCGGCGGGACTTTGACGTCACAGCGAGCCTTCATCCTCCCCTGCGCAGCGGGGGAGGTGGCAGGGCGCACCGCGCCATGACGGAGGGGGCGGCACATCCACCGCCCCCCCCCCCCAACATCGCAAGGGGACCCCCCCCCCCCCCCCGG
>JAEYQX010000170.1 GCA_023409795.1 Pseudomonadota bacterium | reverse complement strand
ATAGATGGGGGCAATCTCGACCGGCTGACCGGGACGGCCAAAGGCACTGTGAGCCCCGAACTGCTCGACCTTTTCCTGGGGCTGGCCGCCGCTGGGCTGCAGCACGGTCCAGAAGGGGCCCGGCGCGACCGAGTTCACCCGCACGCCCTTCTCGATCATCTGCTTGGCCAGGGCCTTGGTATAGGTGACGATCCCGCCCTTGGCCGTCGCATAGTCCATCAGGATGTCGGATGGCTCATAGGCCTGAATGGACGAGGTGGTAATGATGGCGGCACCGGGCGGCATATGGGGCGCGGCGGCCTGGCAGAGCCAGTGCAGGGCATAGAGGTTGGTCTTCAGCGTGGCGTCGAAATCGGCGGTCGAGACGTGGCTGACGTCCTCGCGATACTGCTGGCGGCCCGCATTGACGACCAGAATGTCCAGCCCGCCAAAGGCCTCGACCACGCGCTGGACCATGGTGGCGTTCCAGGATTCCTCGCGCACATCGCCGGGCAGGGCCAGGGCCTTGCAGCCCGCCTGCTCGATCAGGGCAATGACCTCCTGGGCGTCCTCTTCCTCGGACGGCAGGTAGCTGATGGCGACATCGGCACCCTCGCGGGCATAGGCGATGGCGGTCGCGCGCCCGATGCCGGAATCCCCGCCGGTGATCAGCGCCTTGCGTCCCTTCAGGCGACCGTGGCCCTGATAGCTGTCCTCGCCGTGGTCAGGGCGCGGCTCCATCTCGGTCGCCAGGCCGGGCCGGGGCTGGGGCTGGGCCTTGAACGGGGGGCGCGGATACTGTTCGCGCGGGTCCTGCATGGTCAGGCGATCGGTCATGTCGAGCTCCCACAATCTGTGACAAGCCCGAACAACCAGCGCCGCGACGGCAGGGTTCCGTGTGGCCGAAACCCTGCCCAGAGGCTGTGCCCCGTCCGGCGTCAGGCCGGAACGACGGCCGTGGTGCCCTGGATGAAGCCGCCGCCCAGGACGCGTTCGTCGTCAGCGGGGTCATAGAGGGCGCAGGCCTGGCCGGGTGCGACGCCTTCTTCGCCTTCGTCGAACACCACCTTCACCACGCCGTCCTCCAGCGCCAGGCGGGCGGGGGAGGGCTGGCGGGTCGAGCGGACGCGGGCCAGGACCGGGGCCCCCTCGCGGGCGGCATCCTCGATCGTCGGGTGATCGCCCAGCCAGTTCATTTCCTCCAGCGTCAGGCTGGCGGTCAGCAGGGCTTCGCGCGGGCCAACGATGACCTGGCGCAGCTCGGGGTTCAGCTTGATGACGAACAGGGGCTCGCCCACCGCGACGTTCAGGCCGCGGCGCTGGCCGATGGTGTAGTCGGTGATGCCGTTGTGCTGGCCCAGGACCCGTCCGTCCATATGGACGATCTCGCCGGCCTCGCGGCCCTGCGGGCGCAGGCGGTCGATCAGGGTGCGATAGTCACCCGACGGCACAAAGCAGATGTCCTGGCTGTCCGGCTTGGCCGCGATCTTCAGGCCCAGGGCCGCAGCCACGCCGCGCACCTGTGGCTTTTCCAGGTCGGCCAGGGGGAAGCGCAGGTAGTCCAGCTGGGCCTGGGTCGTGGCAAACAGGAAGTAGGACTGGTCGCGCGAATGGTCGATGGCCTTGCGCATCTGGGCGCGGCCGTCGGCCCCCACGGCGCGGCGGACATAGTGGCCGGTGGCCATCGCCTCGGCCCCCAGGTCGCGAGCCACGTCCAGCAGGTCGCGGAACTTGACCGTCTGGTTGCACCGGATGCACGGCACCGGCGTCTGGCCCTTCAGGTAGGAGTCGGCGAACTGGTCGATGACGGCGTCGCGGAAGCGGCTCTCATAGTCCAGCACATAGTGGGGAATGCCGATCATGTCGGCGGCCAGGCGGGCGTCATGGATGTCCTGGCCCGCGCAGCAGGCACCCTTCTTCTTCAGGGCCGCCCCGTGGTCATAGAGCTGCAGGGTCACGCCGACGACGTCATAGCCCGCCTTGTGCAGCAGGGCGGCCACGACGGTGGAGTCCACGCCGCCCGACATGGCGGCCACCACGCGTGATCCGACCGGCAGGCCAACGGCCTGTCGCGCGCTCTCGATCGCCGCCTCCATGTCGGCGGTGCCGGACATGGGGGTGATGGTCGGAACGGGGCAGACGGGGTCGATCACGGTCATGCGCGCCATATAGAGAAGGTCTGGCGCGATTTCGAGGCACAGGCCCAAAGGAAAAGGCCGCCCCGGTTCGGGACGGCCTTCCTGTCTTCCTTGAGGGGGGGACGGTTCAGTCCCGGTAGCTCTGGATCCGCGTCGTGCGCAGGCCCTGCATGCCCCACTTGTCGATCGCCTGTTGCCAGGCAATGAACTCCTCGGCCGTCAGGCGATAACGCTCAAGCGCATCTTCCAGACTGATCAGGCCGCCGCGCACCGCCGCCACGACCTCGGCCTTGCGGCGGATCACCCAGCGGTTGGTATCAGCCGGCGGAAGATCGCGCAGGGTCAGGGGCGTGCCCGTCGGGCCGACCACGTATTGTTCGCCTGTACTCGTTAGGCGTCGCTCTTGCAGCATGGGCTTAAGCCTCTTTCACCACCACCATTGACGAGCACACTAGGACGCCTGCCGCTAAGGCCAATTTAAGCGTCGTGGTGAAGGAAAGCCTAAGATGTCGGCTGTCCCAGGCCCCTCGGCGGTGGTCCTTCAACGAAGGAGTCATTGAGTCTAACAAGGCCTTACTCACGGAATCGTGGAGTCTGATCAGCGTTTGATGTTGATCAGCTCGGCCAGCATCTCATCGGCCGTGGTGATGATCTTGGACGAGGCCGAGTAGGCGCGCTGGGTCGTGATCAGGCCGGTGAACTCGGTCGACAGGTCGACGGTCGAGGACTCCAGCTGCGACGATGCCAGCAGGCCGGCACCACCCGTCCCGGGGGCCTTCAGGTTGAAGGTGCCGGAGTTCTGGGACACCCGGAAGGCATTGCCCGACACCTCGGTCAGGTTGTCGGTGCTGGGGAAGGTGGCCAGGGCGACCTGGGCGATCCGGCGCATGACGCCGTTGTCGAAGATGGCGGTGACAAAGCCATTATCGTCGATCTTGATCTCGGTCAGGTTGCCGAAGGTCGTGCCGTTGGTGAAGGTCGCCTGGACGATCGAGGCGCTGTCATACTGGGTCAGGCCCCCGGCAGCGGCGTTCAGGTCAAAGGTGATTTCCTGCTGGGCAGCGCCGAACCCGTCGGCCCAGCGCACGCCCGTGCCGGCCGGGTCCGAGGCCCCGATGGTCAGGACCAGCTCACCATTGGTCAGCAGGCCCGAGTCGTCCGGGTTGAAACGGCCGTCCCGCGTGAAGGCAATGGTGCCCTGGTGGATCAGGCCATTGGGCGCATCTTCCAGAACGCCCGGCGGGGCGATGATCTCGGCCTGCCAGGTATTGGCATCCAGCTTCAGGAAGGCGACCGTCAGGTTGCGCTGGCCGCCCTTGGAATCCGACACCGGGACCGTGATCTCGAAGTCGGGTTCAAAATGGCCGGTCGCAATGCCGTTGGTGGCCGCGTCATAGGTCGCGATATCGGGGTGGACCTCGGTGCTGTCGCGCAGGTTGGCGTTCAGGCCGACGCGGGTGGTGGGCTCGGCGGCACCGCCGACCGTGCCGACGTTGATCGAGCGCAGGCGCGTCATGTCCGACGGGTCGGAGTTGATGGCCCCCTCGGTATCCACCGGCCAGCCCTGCAGGTAGAAGCCAGCGGTGTTCTGCAGATAGCCCAGCTTGTCGACGGTAAAGGCCCCGGCGCGGGTGAACAGGCGCGCGTCCGTATTGCTCAGGTCCTCGGACTTCTCGGTCACGACGAAGAAGCCCTGGCCGGCGATGGCCAGGTCGGTGTTCGAGGTCGTGCGCTGCAGCAGGCCGGTCTGGCTGATGAAGTGACGGGCCGCAGCCTTGACGCCACCAGCCGAGAAGCTGGTGCCCTGCTGCTGGCTGTTCACCACGGTCGCGAACTCGGTCGACGAGCGCTTGTAGCCGACCGTGTTCACGTTGGCGATGTTCTGGGAGATGGTCGAAAGGGCAGCGGCATTCGCGTTGAGGCCGGAAACGCCGGCCAGCATGGCACCATTGATACTCATGTCTGGGTGTCCTTACGAAGTCAGTTGAAAGGGTTCAGGACCGAGGCCGCCATGGCCATCAGGCCCTGGTCGTCGGTCGAGGGGTTGGTGGGGCTGACCGCCTTGGCTTCGTCCAGGGCAATCAGCTTGGAAATGGGCATGACCGAACCGCCGATGGCGGCGTAGGCCGTGTCGTCGTACATCTCGACGGCAGTGACGCGGCCGCGGATCAGGACCTGGCTGTCGACGTCGCCGCCCGCGCCATTCTTGGCGAAGACCTTCAGGGTATAGATGCCGCCGTCGTCGACCTTGCCGCCGCCGGTGGTCGTGCCATCCCAGGTGAAGTCGTGGACGCCGTTGGTCTTTTCGGGCGCAGGGCCGCTCCAGACCGTCTGGCCAGCCGAGTTGACCACCTGCAGGGTGACATTGGCCGCGCCATCGCCCAGCTCATAGGACCACTTGGCCGCCCCATCCTCGAAGCGGGTGGTCGACCAGATGCCGGTGGCTTCCTTGCCGATATAGGCTGCGGCCTGGGTCAGGCCATCGCCCATCTGGGCCTTGAGCAGGTTGTTCAGCAGGCTGTTCGTCAGCAGCTGCTGCTCGACCCCGGCCATCTGCGTCAGCTGGGCTGTGAACTCGTTGGAGTCCATCGGCGACAGGGGGTCCTGGTTCTTCAGCTGCGTGGTCAGCAGGGCCAGGAAGGTCTCGAAGTTCGAGGCCAGCATGGACGAGCCGGCGCTGATCTTGTCAGCCGCAGCGTTGGAGGCGGATGTGACGGCGTCAACCATCGTCAAACTTTCACATCGACGCGGTCAGGCGTCAGGGAGAGGGTGGTCCAGGCCGCCGGCTGGGCGGCGGCGGCGATATCTGCTTCCTCGGCCAGGCGGTTGGCTCCGGCAAAGGCGCGGCGATCCGGCTGACGGTCAAAGGCTCCGCCGCCTGAGCCCGAAGACGGATCGCGCTCGGCGAACTCCAGCCCGTCGCGCGAAAGCTGAAGCCCCGCATCAAGCAGCTGGCGGCGCAGTTCGTCGGCGCGCCCGCGCAGGTCGGTGGCCGCTGCCGGATTGTCGAAGGCCAGGCGCGCCTGGACGTGGCCGTCGCCATCGATCTCCAGGCTGATATCGACGCGGCCCAGCCCTTCGGGGGTCAGGGCCATGTCGAAGCGGGTCGTGCGGCTGTCCAGGCGCTTCAGGATCTGGGCGCTGATCAGGGCCGTGGTCTCGACCGTGGCCTGGGCCAGGCCGGAGGGGCTCCAGGACGCGGCTTCCGCCTGGGGGGCGACCCCAGCCGGCTGTCCGGCGGAGCCGGAGACGCGGATCAGGGGATCGGCCTCTGCCATCTGGTCCGGCACGGGGGCCGCAGGGGCGGTCCGGGCCGACTGGAGCTGGGCCTGCAGGGCGCTGGCCAGGTTGTGCGATGGCGCGGGTTGGGACCCAGCGCTGGAGCCCGTCTGCGTCTCTGCGGTCGAAGCGGCCATAGACACGGCCTGGTCAGCCTTGGCGGCACGATCTTCGGCTGCGGCCGGTTGAGCCTGGGCGCGGGCCTCGGGCGGCAAGGCGGTGGTGGGGAGAGGCGCGGCCCGCTCATGGCCTGCGGGCTTTGCGACAGCGGCCAGGGCCGGGGCGGGGGCCGCGTCTGCCTCAACCTCGGTCCCGGCGTCGGTCGTGACCGGCGGCACGGTATCGTGCGAAATGTCAGCCTTGCGCAGGACGGGCGCAGCGGCAGGCGCAAGGTTCAGACCGGGCACCGGCGGCACGGTAGGCTGCCGGTTGGGCTCGACGGCAACAGCGGCCTTGGCGTCGGGAAGGACGATAGAGGCTTCGACCGGCGCTTCGGCATTGGTCGCAGCCTCAGGGCTTGCCAGGACGGCGGCGGCTAGCACCGCCTGCGGCTGGCCGGACGGCGAGGGAGCGAGGTTGGCCTGTTCCGGGGCCTCTGGCTGTGC
>JAEYQX010000152.1 GCA_023409795.1 Pseudomonadota bacterium | reverse complement strand
ATATAGGTCGGATCCTGGTACAGGAGATCAACATTGTTCAATGCGTTCTCAACAAAGAGTTCGCCAGTCAGACTGTCGCTAAGGTGCATACCCACCCGCAGGTCCAGCTTGTTGATCGCATTGCCCTCGATGCGGGTCGGGTCATAGAGCGACGACGAGGCGAAGTTATAGGCAAAGGGCCCGGTGTTCGCCTTCCGGTAGTTGTAACGGGCGACCAGATAGGCACCGCGTCCCTGGAAGGCCGTGAACTGGTAATCAACGCCCAGGTTCACAGTCCACGGCGACGGACCCAGGGTCTGCCCCTCATACACCAGCGGCGAGGTGCCAATGATGATGGTGTCCTGATACTCGGCGTCAGTATAGCCGATCGCCGCCGAAAGGTTCAGGGCATCAGTGGCGCGCCAGTTCAGATTCAGGTCCACGCCCTTACTGACAGCCGTAGCCGTGTTGGCGACCATCGAGAAGGCGCATGGCAAACGGATCTGCTGCTGGATGCCGTCCCAGGTCGTGTGATAGGCCGACGCTTGGACCGACAGGCGGCGTTCAAACAGCGAGCCCTTCCAGCCTGCTTCATAGCTGTCCGTCGTGTCCGAAGCATAGGACCCGCCCCCGGCAATGCCCAGGGTCTTGAGGTCGTTCTCGCAGATATCCGGTACCGCCTTGTTCACGCCGCCGGCGCGATAGCCCTGGGCCCAGGACGCATAGAACAGCGAGGTGTCAGACGTTTCCCACGACAACGCGACGCGGGGGGTGAAGGGCCTTTCTTTCATGCTCCCCGCGGCGGTGGCCACGCCGCCAGCATAGGAAACACCACGCTCGACGATGTCATATTCCAGCTCGTCCCAGTTCTGGCGAATGCCAGCGCTTAGGGTCAGGTTCTCGAGGATGGAAAAGTCGAGGTTTGCGAAAAGAGCCTTGGTCGTCTCTTTGGTATATTCATTACCATAGTAGCGATAGATACCCTCGACCATGAAAGGCTTGGCCGCCAGGGGAATGCCACGCGCAGCCTCATAGGCATCCGGGTAGTGAGGCGAGGCGATCGGGGTATTCGAGGTCAGTTCACTGACCGAATAATAGGCCCCGACAGTCCAGCGCAGCCGCGCTCCCGAGCCCGCATTGGTCAGGCGCATTTCCTGAGTGAACAGCTCCTGATCAGTTTCAGGAGCCTGCCAGGTGATGGCTTTTTCCCACCCTGGAACAATGGGGAAGAGCCAGTTGTTACCCAGGGAGACGCGGTCGTTGTTGTAGGTAGCGTCGTTGATCTGCTTGACGTTGCGGCTAAGGCCCGAGGTCACCGAGGTAAAGGAGAGGGTCTCACCATCCAGATTGATGCGCAGCGACGGCACGTAGAACTCGTCTTCACCGGTAGCGGCGAGGGAAGCATAGTTCAGGAACTTGCCATTGCCTGGATCCGACACGCCGTTGGGGCAGGGATTGATGGTCGGATCAAGCGCAACGGTCGACGGACAACGGGTGTAGAGCAGCCCTCGGTCACCCTGTTCCACGTTCTGGTAGTAAAGGGCTGGCGAGATAGTCAGCCAGTCCGTCGGGCGCCAGTTCAGCGCCAAGCGCACGACAGTCGTGTCAATGCCATTGGCGTTTTCCTCGCGGTCACCCGGGTCCTGCCAGCTCTGGCGATCGATCCAGCCGCCTGAATGGGCCCGGTAGGCGCTCGCACGAAAACCCAACTTGTCCTGGACAATGGGGCCGCCGACAGCCAGGCCGAACTCGTAGCCCGCGTCGCCATCTTCCGTCAGGTTGACCTGGGCTCGGCCATAGGCGCTGCGGGTGGTCAGGCTGGGCGTCGGGGTGATGAAGCGAATGGCCCCGCCCTGGGCACTGGCGCCGAACAGGGTACCCTGCGGCCCGCGAAGCACCTCCACGCGTTCCAGATCAAAGATATAGGGGACGGTTGAGCCCGAATAGTTGATCGCCGCGTTACGGGCTTGGATGGGGGTATCGTCAATGTATACCGCCGATGTCGCTGCACCAGCCGATGAATCGATGCCGCGGATGGCAACACGCTGGACGCGCCCGGCTGGAATATCGACACCTGGCGTCTGTGCCGCCAGGTCCTTGATGTCGCGGATACCGCGGCGATCCATGGTTTCCTGTGACATTGCCGTAATCGAAAGCGGCACCTTGTTGAGGCGCGTCTCGACGCGGGTCGCCGTCACCACGATGTCATCGATGCCGGTTACAGGGCTTTCTTGCTCTTCCTGCGCTACGGCCGGAAGCGCCGAGCCCAAGAGGATCGCGAAAAGACACACGCCTCCGCTCAATGAGGTCTTTGATAGAGTCGCCACAACTTTCCCCTCGCCGATGCGCATCCCACCCCAAATCGGTCGGAGCAGCGTTATCACCTGCGGATATGTGAAAGAAATTCGTCACCAGTCGAGAAGGTGCAAAACAGCGCTCGACTGGTGACAAAACGACACCATCAGGACCATCCGAACCCGGCCAAATCGCGCCCTGCGCGAACCCGAGATACCTTGGCGAGTACAGGACGCGAAACCCGTCCGGTTTGCTTTTCGCCCGACGGCCCCTGCCCCATGCCCGGCCACGCTTGGCGCGGCGGGTGGTCTTCCTATCTGTGGCGGATGGACCTGTTCACGATCGGATACGAAGGCGCGCCCCAGGCGGAGATGATCGCGCGGCTGCAGGCAGCCGGCGTGGCCCAGGTGGTGGATGTGCGCGCTATTGCCGCCTCACGCCGCGCGGGGTTCTCGAAGACCATTCTGGGCGAAAGCCTGAGGGCCGAGGGCATCAGCTATCTGCACCTGCGCGACCTGGGCACGCCCAAGGCAGGGCGCGATGCAGCCCGCAAGGGCGACGTTGCCACCATGCACGCCATCTTTAACGACCATATGCACGAGCCCCGCGCCGAGGCGGCCTTCCAGCAGCTGCGCCATGAGGCTGGCGTGAAACGGGTCGCCCTGATGTGTTTTGAGGCCGAGGCCTGTGGCTGCCACCGCGCCATCCTGGCAGACCGGCTGGCCCGCGAGGACGGCGCGACAGTGACCAACCTCTAGTCCTGGCCCACCACGGCATCGACCGAGCCGGTGGTGACGGGGTGATAGAGCGGCCGGGCCTTGGCATAGATGCGCCGGGCATGGGCCTGGCCCCAGTCGCCCTGGTTCCACAGGGTCTGGAAGAGGGGCAGGACGAACTTGCGACGCCCCATGCTGGTCAGGAAGGCTTCGGCCGAGGCGACCGAGGGCTCATGGCGGTGGGCCAGGGCCACCTGCAGCCAGGCAAAGCGCACCTCCGAGTTCCCCTCGGCGTTCAGGTCCAGCGTCTCTTCCAGGTCAACCAGCTGCGCCTCGCTCAGCCAGCGGTCGGCCGCCCCCGACGGACGCCACGACAGGAATCTCTGGCGCTGCTGGGTGTTCCAGTCGGCCCAGGGAATGGCCGAGGCCGGTCCCTTGGCGAGGTAGAAGGCGTCGGCCGCCTGGTCCACCACGGTAAAGGCGTTCGAGACCGGCGCCACCGCATTGGACGGCAGGCCTGGCTGATAGACCCACTCATCCAGCATCAGGGCCGCTTCCAGGGCCGCATCACCCTTGACCAGGTGCTGGCGCACATCCTCCAGGAACAGCGCCGAGGTCATCGGCACCCAGGCATTGCGCTCGAAATAGCCGCGCAGCCAGGCGTCGAAGGTCTCGCGCCCGGCGATCCGCTCCATGGTGCGGACAAAGGCAGCGCCCTTGTCATAGGCGATGGTGTTCATGCCCTCGTCCGGGTCGCGGCCCGTCAGGTCCAGATGCAGGCGCGTGTCCTCGGGCGGCAGGGTCTTCAGCTCGTCCTGCAGCCCGCCCCAGGCCAGGACCTGTTCCTGGACGGCGGCATCGCGGCCATAGACTGCCTCCATGATCCGGTTCTCGAAGTAGGAGGTGAAGCCCTCGTTCAGCCAGAAGTCGTCCCAGTTGGCATTGGTCACCAGGTTGCCCGACCAGCTGTGGGCCAGCTCATGCGCCACCAGGCTGACCAGGGAGCGGTCCCCGGCGATGATGGTCGGGGTGGCAAAGGTCAGCATGGGGTTTTCCATGCCCCCGAACGGGAAGCTGGGCGGCAGCATCAGCAGGTCATAGCGCCCCCACAGGTAGGGGCCATAGAGCGCCTCGGCGGCATCGACCATCTGGGCGGTCGGCTCCAGCTCGTGGCGCGAAGCCTCCAGGCTGGAAGGCTCGGCCCAGACGCCGGTGCGCTCGTCCAGCGGGGCAAAGGCCAAGTCACCCACGCCAATGGCGATCAGATAGGGCGGGATCGGGTTGGCCATGCGGAAGCGCCAGGCCTTGTGGCCGGGGGTCGTCGCCTCGCCGCCGGGGGTCAGCATCTCGGCGGCCATGACCACGGTCAGGTCGGCGGGGGCCTCGATCCGGGCGGTATAGGTCTGGCGGATGCCGGGGCTGTCCTGGGTCGGGATCCAGGTGCGCGTCAGGATGGCCTGGCCCTGGCTGAACAGGAAGGGCTTCTGCTTGCCCGCCGTCTGCTGCGGGTTCAGCCACTGCAGGGCCGAGGCATCCGGCCGGGTGGCATAGTCGATGATGATCTTCTGCGTCTCGTTGCCGCTGAAGGCCGGCAGGCTGACCGTCAGCGGCTGGCCCTTGAACGGCTCCTCGGCCCCGACGGACCAGGCTAGGGCGCGGCCCTGGGCGTCGGTCACCGAGCGGATGTCCAGGTTGCGAACGTCCAGGATCACCGCGTCCACGCCGGGGCGGCCGGTGACGTCCAGCGCCGCCTTGCCCGACAGGACATGGGCGTCAAAGTCGGCCTTCAGGTCCAGGTCCAGGTGGGTGACCCGGGCGTCGGCCGGACGGGCGAAGGAATGGCTGTCGGCGACATAGGCGACCGGGGCCTGGGCCGGCGCGGGAGCCGGGGCATTGGCCGGGTCAGCCATGGTGGCGCAGGCTCCGAGCGAGGCAGACAGGGCGGCGGCGAGGGCAAGGGCAGAAACCCGCCCGATCAGCTTCTGGGACATCAAACGCTCCGTATTCCGTTGCGTCCGACATGGCCCCCTGCGCCGCCAAAGATCAAGCCTTGGCGACCGGCGGCTGATGCCTTGACCGGAACAGGTGGCCGCGCTCGGCCCACAGCACCACGACCAGGGCCAGGCTGGACAGCAGGGCAAAGCCCAGGGTCAGGGGCACGGTCGTGCCGTTGAAGGCCTGGCCGATGCCAAAGCCCAGCAGGGCCCCGGTGATGGTCGAGATGAAGCCCTGGACCGACGAGGCCGTGCCCGCGATATGGCCCATCGGCTCCATCGCCATCGAGCCAAAGTTGCCGGCCACCAGGCCAAAGCAGAACATCTTGCAGCCCTGCAGGATCGAGAAGGTCCAGATCGTGTCCAGCCCGGCCAGGGCGACCGCGGCATGGATCAGGCTGAACAGGATGAAGCCCAGCAGGGCGGCGTGGGAGATCATCCGCGAGCCCAGCCGCTCGACCAGGTGCGAGTTCAGCAGCGAGGCCACCGCGATCCCGCCCGCCACCAGGGCAAAGACGGTGGTGAACAGGTGCTCGGCCCTGAAGATGTCGAAGAAGATCTGCTGCGACGAGTTGATGAAGCCGAACAGGCCACCGATGACGCAGGTCATGGCCAGGGTATAGCCCATGGCCTGGCGGTTGGTCAGGGCCTGGCCAAAGGCCTGCAGGATCGGCCTCAGTTCGATCGGGCGGCGGTCCTCGGGGTGCAGGGTCTCGGGCAGGCGGATCATGGCCCAGGTCAGGAAGCTGGCCCCGAAGACGGCAAAGACCCAGAAGATCCACTGCCACGGGCCAAACAGCAGGACCACCTGCCCCACCGTCGGGGCCAGGATCGGCACGCCCAGGAAGACCAGGAAACTCAGCGACATGACCCGCGCCATGGTCCGCCCCTCATAGCGGTCGCGCACGATGGAGACGGCCAGGACCCGGGTGGAGGCCACCCCTATGCCCATGCCGATCCGCGCCAGGATCAGCAGGGTAAAGCTGTGCGAAAAGGCGGCCACGACCGAGAACAGGACGTAAAGCCCCACCCCCAGCATCAGGATCGGCTTGCGGCCATAGCGGTCGGCCAGCGGCCCATAGGCCAGCTGCGCCCCGCCGAACCCCAGCAGATAGGCGGTGATCACCCACTGGCGCGTGTTCTCGTTGGCCACGCCCAGGTCCGCGCCGATGGCCGGAAGGGCCGGCAGCATGGCGTCGATGGCCAGGGCATTGAGCGCCATCATGATGGCGATCAGGCAGACGAACTCGGCAAAGCCCGGCCCCTTGGCGGGGGTCAGGTTCGGGGAGGACGAAGAAGAGGTCATTTCTGCCAGATGCGGGTTGCGACCGTCTGACGCAACCTGTTTTGTCCCCCAGGCTGCCGGTCCGGGGCCATTTTCGACCCAGTGGGCCTGCGCGCCACGGTCGATCCCGTCACATCAATCTTGCCATAGGGGGAAAGGGCCTGGTCCGAACGGCCCCTCAAGGGGCCATGGATGGTGCGGGTGGTCGGGCTCGAACCGACACTCCTTTCGGAACCGGATTTTGAGTCCGGCGCGTCTACCAGTTCCACCACACCCGCACAGGTCCAGGGAAGGCGCGCAATCTAGCGACGGAATGGCTGCGGTCAATCGCTGACGCAAACGAAATCAGTGCCCTGCCCCAACCCCCGAAGACTGGAGCGGCCGGCGGGAATCGAACCCGCGACATTCAGCTTGGGAAGCTGACGTTCTACCTCTGAACTACGACCGCGTGATCAGGACCGGGATCGAGGGTGATCCGGGGTGTGACTGATTTGAAACTGTCCTATCCGCTGGATCGGGGCGGATCAAGGCGCGCCGGGGATTTCTTGTCCGGGCGGCCCGGGGGCGACCCCGTGGGCGGACCTAGGGGCTGGCCAGGGCCCACAGGGCCGTGGCCGTGGTAATCAGGAACGCCACCTCGATCCAGGTCGGACGCCAGACGGGATGGGGTCGGCGATTGCGTCGGGACATCTCGGTTACGGGCCATCTTCTGGCCAGGGGCGGCGCGAACCGTCGCCTGGCGGGGGAAAGATGGCCCCATTAGCGCACAACCTGGGCCCCTGGGCGATTAGGTAGGAATACCGATAACGGGCGCGTGCGGCCCATCGCCTGCCCGGCGACGGGTCAGGGGGCTATGCGCCTGGCCAGGATGCCGCGCTTTTCCAACTGCACTTGGAGGCTGTCCGGGCCGGTCAGGTGACCGGCACCCACGGCGATGAACTGGGTCCCGGAACCGGCCAGTATGGCCTCAACCTGCTTGGCCCAGTTTTGGTTCCGTCGCGTGAACAGGACCTCATAGAGGGTCGGCGAATCCCGGCGCAGGTCATCGGCAGCCAGCTGGTCCAGGCCCTCCAGGTCTGCGGTCGACCAGGCGGTGACCATCTGGTCCAGCAGCTCGGTGCCCTTTTCGAACTGGTCCAGGGCCGTGCGCAAGTTCTGCAGCTGCTCGGCCTCGTCCAGGTCAGCCAGGAAGCCCACCTGCTGGGCCATGGTCTCAAGCCCCCTGATCGGGCGGCCGGTCGCCTCGGCCATGGCGTGCAGGACCTGGTCGCCGCCGTGTTCAGGCCGGTATCCGGCGCGGGTGATGGTGGCGACGGCCAGGGTCAGGCTAGCCAGCCAGGGCCGCATCGGCTCCAGCTGGGCCGCCGAGGTGCCGACCGAGCGGGCGGCCTCGTCCAGGCTGGCCATTTCCTCGGCCGTCAGCAGGCTCGACAGCGGGCGCTCGGGCGACAGGCCCTTGGCCTGGATGATCGGCACGGCCCCGCCCATGTCGGTCAGGTCGGCGATCTCGAACCAGTATTCGTCCGCCTCGGCAAAGGCCTTGTCCACGGCCTGGGTGCGCCAGGCCACGTCCGGCCTCAGCGCATGGAAGGTGCCGAACAGGTAGATGGTGGAATCGGCATCCCCCACCACCCACAGGGCCGCGCCCGAGCCTGCGGCGGCATAGGTGCCGACCGGGGCCAATTCGGGGGCCGGTTCTGGGGCGACGGCCTGGGC
>JAEYQX010000150.1 GCA_023409795.1 Pseudomonadota bacterium | reverse complement strand
GGCTGGATGTCCGCTTCGGTCAGCGGGATCAGCGGCGGGCAGCCGTCAACGACGACGCCAATGGCCGGCCCGTGGCTTTCGCCCCAGGTGGTGATGCGGAACAGGTGACCGAAGCTGTTATGTGACATGGTTATGGCTTAGGCCGCGAGGGGCTTTGGCGTCCAGACCTGAGTGAAGCGACGCAGCATGTCCTGGGCGGCCGAGACCTGGTCGTCCGTCGGCTCCAGCCTGACGAAGAGGTCACCGGCCCGACGCGAGCCGCGCGCGGGCAGGCCCAGGCCTTTCAGGCGAAGGCGGGTGGGCTGGGGCATATCGGGCACCAGCCAGGCGTGCCGCAGACCGGCATGGGTCTGGATCTCGATGCGCCCGCCGTCGCGGATCATGCGGGCGGGGACAGGCCAGTCCATGAACAGGTCGCTGCCCAGGACGGTCAGGCCCTCGGCCGGGCGGATCAGGACCGGCAGGTGCAGGGGCTGGCCCGCAGGCCCCAGTCCCTTGAGGCGCACCTGGTCATTGGAGCGCAGTCCGGCTGGCACCCTGACCTGCAAGGTGCGCTCGCCCAGCCGCAGGCGGACCGGGCTGCCGTTGACGGCCTGGAGCGGGGTGAGGACAAGGGCGGGCCGGGGCGGCGGCGGGGCGGCAAAGGGGGCGGAAGGAGCCGGGGCCGCCGGCGCGGGCAGGGGCAGGGGCTGGTTCTGCAGCAGGTGGTAGGCGTCGATCACCTGCCGGAACCGCACCACGTCGCCGCCGGGTATGTCGGGACGCGCAGCCTTGACGGCGACGCGGAAGGCCGCGCTCAGGGCCTGGGGCGTGAACGGCGTCGACAGGCCCAGCAGGGAGCGGGCCTGGGCGATATGAAGGGCGTCACCGGACATGGCCCCAGCTTCGAACGGATATGGTCAAGGCCCGGTTAACCGTGTGGCCCGTGGCGTCCGTGTTTTGCCGGTGTTAGGGTCCCGCCATGACAGACCCGGTTATCCCGCCCAGCCCCTCAGCCGAAGACTATGCCGCGCGCCTGGCCGCCAATGCCGACGAGACGGTGTTCGAGCGCACGGACCCGATCGCCCTGTTCATCGACTGGCTGGAAGAGGCCAAGGCGTCAGAGCTGAACGATGCCAATGCCCTGTGCCTGGCCACGGTGGACCGGACCGGGATGCCCGACGCGCGCATGGTCCTGTTGAAGGACGTCGATCCGCGCGGCTTTACCTTCTATTCCAACCAGGAAAGCGCCAAGGGGATGCAGCTGGCGGACCAGCCGTCTGCGGCCCTGCTGTTCCACTGGAAGAGCCTGCATCGCCAGGTGCGGATTCGCGGCCAGGTCGAGCCGGTCAGTGCGGCAGAGGCGGATGCCTATTTCGCCAGCCGCGCGCGCGAAAGCCGGATCGGGGCTTGGGTGTCGGACCAGTCGCGCCCGCTGGACAGCCGCGCGACCCTGGAGGCGCGCGTCGCGGCAAAGGCGGCCGAGTTTGAAGGCCAGGAGGTGCTGCGTCCCGCCCACTGGTCAGGCTGGCGCGTCCTGCCCCAGTCGATCGAGTTCTGGCGTGACCGGGCCTTCAGGCTGCATGACCGGCTGAGGTTTGATCGCCAGGGCGAGGGCTGGACCCGCCAGCGCCTGTGGCCCTGACCCGCGCGGGGTGAGGGTCAGGCCCGGTAGCGGGCCAGGAAGGTCTCGACCGCGTCCTCGGCGATCTGTTGCGGCGAGCGGTCCGTTTCGGAGCCTTCACCCTCGATCAGCGGCAGGAAGAAGATCGAATGCTCGATCATGCCCATCAGCTGGCCCGCAGCCACGGGGCTGTTCTTGACCTTCAGGTCCCCGGCACTGTCCAGTTTCTTGAGCAGCGCGATGAGGGAGCCGCCGAAGCGATTCCGGCCCCGTTCAAAGAAGCGTGACGAGACGTCGACAAAGCGGTGACGCTCGGCCAGGACCAGGCGGAAGACGGCCTGGACATCTTCGTTGCTGAGAAACTCGGCATAGAAGGTCAGCAGGGCGTTCAGTTGATCCTGAACTGAGCCTGATCCGGTCGGCAGGGTTTCCAGCTGTTCCGAGATCTCGTCGGTAGCCGCATTGAGCACAGCCTCGAAAAGCGCGGTTTTGCTTTCAAAGAAACCGTAAAGCGTTGCTGTAGACACGCCCGATTCACGGGCCACGGGTTCCATGCGCGTGGCGGTAAAACCATGCGTGACGAAGTGCTGCCAGGCTTGGCGAACGATTGTCGCCCGTCGCGGATCTTTCAAATCGTGGACCAAATTGGTCATGTCAGCCTTCCCGGTTGAGAGAAAGACTGCCTCGAATGCTCGAATATTGCAACGGTAACGATGTTATCGCCTGTAAACTATTTATTTTCGCCATTGGGACAGTAGAGGATGCGCTAGAAGGGGCGCAGCAAGCCGGATCACGGCCTGAGGATCTTCAAGCCGAACTGCTGCAGTTGCGTCAGCCACGATAAAATCCGCGTGGGTGCGAGAAGGTTCCGTGAGCCGCTCATGGCCCGGGCGAACCGTCAGAAGATACTGGTGAATCACCGACTGGGCCGTGCGCCCGCGCTCGTTCTGGTCGCGCAGCAGGCGGCGGATGAAGCGGATGTCGGCGGGGGTGTCGACAAAGACCTTGATGTCGAACAGGGCGGTCAGGGCCGGGGTGCACAAAACGTGGGTGCCCTCGACAATAATGACCTCGGCCGCCGGGATGGGCTCGCCGCCCGGGTCCCGCCCGTGGTGGATGAAGGAATAGAGCGGGGCCTCGATGGACTGGCCCTGCTTCAGCAGGGTCAGGTGCTCGATCAGCAGGTCGTGGTCACGGGCCGCCACGTCATCGAAGTCGTGGGTGTCGGCGTCAAAGCCCGGCACGCTGGCGGCGTCCCGATAATAGGAATCCTCGCGCATCAGGCTGGCCACGCCCGCAGGCAGGCTGGCCACGAGCGCCTCGGCCAGGGTGCTCTTGCCAGAGCCCGAGCCGCCGGTGATGGCGATAAGAAGGGTCATGCGGGCGCTCCGGGGTGCCTGGGAGGCTGATACTACAGGTTGCGTTCAAGCGAGGCTATTCTTCTTAGGTAGCAAATATGACCATTTCAGGGGACGCTTTGGCAGCCGGTTCCCCGTTGAAATTCATGGTTCGACTGATAGCGTCGTCTCCAAGCTCCCCGAACGCGAATGGGAGCAGGCAGAGGGAAGACGATGCAGGGATTGATGCAGGACTGGCCGCTGACGGTCGACAAGATACTGGACCATGCCAAAAACTGGCATCCGGGGGCCGAGGTGGTCACGCGGTCGGTCGAGGGGCCCATCGAGCGCACCACCTATGGCGCGATCCACGGCCGGGCCAAGCGGGTCTCAAACGCCCTGAAAGCCTGGGGAATCCAGCCGGGCGACCGCGTCGCGACCCTGGCCTGGAACACGGCGGACCATATCGAGACCTGGTATGGCATCATGGGGATCGGCGCGATCTGCCATACCCTGAACCCTCGGCTTTTCCCCGACCAGCTGATCTATATCATCAACCACGCCGGTGACCGGATCATCTTCACCGACATCACCTTCGTGCCCCTGCTGGACGCGATCCTGCCCCACTGCCCGGCGGTCGAGCGCGTTGTTGTCCTTACGGACAGGGACCATTTGCCACAGTCGCAACTCAAGGTTGTTGATTCGTATGAGGAGGTGCTGGCCCAGTCGTCCGAGGATGTGACCTGGGGTGGTTTCGACGAGCAGACCGCCTGCGGCCTTTGCTATACCTCGGGCACGACGGGCAATCCCAAGGGCGTGCTGTATTCGCACCGCTCGAACTTCCTGCACACCCTGCTGGGCTCGCAGGCCACGGTGCTGGGCGCAACCCCGCACGAGGTGATCCTGCCGGTCGTGCCGATGTTCCATGCCAATGCCTGGGGCATCGCCTTCTCGGGCCCGGCGGCCGGGGCCAAGCTGGTCATGCCGGGGGCCCGGATGGACGGGGCGGCCATCTATGAGCTGCTGGAGACCGAGGGCGTGACCTTCAGCGCCGCCGTGCCGACCGTCTGGCAGGGACTGCTGCAGCATATGCGCGAGAACGGCCTGAAGCTGTCGACGGTCAAGCGGGTGCTGATCGGCGGGGCTGCGGTGCCGGAAGCCCTGATCCGCATCTTCCATGACGAGTTCGGCGTCGAGGTCGTCCAGGGCTGGGGCATGACCGAGACCTCGCCCATCGGCACGGTCTCTGGCCTGCTGCCCGAGATGACCGGCTGGTCCTTCGATGACCAGATCAGGCAGCGGATCAAGCAGGGCATTCCCCCGCTGGGCGTCGAGATGAAGCTGAAGGACTATGAGGGGCGCACCCTGCCGCACGACGGCCAGACCTTTGGCCGCCTGATGGTCAAGGGGCCCACGGTGGCCCGCGCCTATTTCCGCGAGGAAGAGACCTCGATCCAGGACGAGGAGGGCTTCTTCGACACCGGCGACGTCTCGACCATCGACGAATACGGCTACATGCAGATCACCGACCGGGCCAAGGACGTGATCAAGTCGGGTGGCGAATGGATCAGCTCGATCGAGATCGAGAACATCGCCGTGGGCCATCCCAAGGTCGCCCTGGCCGCCGTGATCGGGGCCCGTCACCCCAAGTGGGACGAGCGACCGGTCCTGCTGATCAAGCTGAAGGACGGCGAGGCCGAGGACAAGCAGGAGCACCTGGACTTCCTGCAGGGCAAGATCGCCAAGTGGTGGATGCCGGACGACGTTGTTTTCCTGCCTGAAATTCCTTTGGGTGCCACGGGCAAGATCGATAAGAAGGCGCTTCGCGAGCAGATGAAGGACTATCGTCTGCCCACAGCCGGATAGGTATCGGGAGGTTTGGCATGAGTAGGTCAGGAATGGGAGACGGTCGCCGCCCGGCCAGCCTGGTGAAGATCCTGGTCCTGCTCAGCCTCCTGTGTCCGCTGGTCTTCCTGGTGGCGGTGTTCGGCACCCGCCTGGGGGCGTGGAGCCTGTCCTTCGGCTTTGAGGTCCTGGCTCTCCAGGTCGGGCGCGTCCTGGCCTGGGTCGGGGCGGCGGCGGCGCTTCTGGCCGTGGTGATCGCCCTCAGGCATCTGCGCCAGGCGGGGATCTATGCCGCGGTCGCGGTGGTGGCGGCGGTGGGGTCGCTGGCGGCCTATCAGGTGCAGCTGGCCCGCTATGCCGCGCCCGGCGGGGCCGATGTCACCACCGATGCCGCCGAGCCGCCGGCGTTTTCGCGCGCGGTCATGGCCGAGCGGGGCGGGGTGCAGACCCGGCCCCAGACCTGTTCAGGCCTTGAGCCGGTGATGCGCCAGATTGCGCCGGAGACGGCCTCCTATGCCATGCGCGAGGCCGGGTTCACGGCCCTGGGCACGGCGGCCTTCCGCGCCGATGGCTATCGCGAGAGCTTCTGGTTTGGCCAGGTGCACCATGTCGCCATCCGCATCCGTCCGGGGCGGACCGATGTGCGCGTCGCAGCCCGCTATCCGGTCCCGGCCGGGGACGAGGCCTGCCGCCTGGCACGCGCCGTGGTGGCCCAGCTTCAGCCCTGAGCCCGGCTGTAGGTCGCGGCCAGGTCCGCCTCGCCGTCCACTGACACCCGGCCTTCCCTGACCAGCTTGATCAGGTGGGCCAGCACCGACAGGCTGGCGGCGGGCCACAGCCTGCGATCGACGGCGGCATAGAGGACCGGCACCATGTCCGCGATGGTGGCGGGGCCGTCATACAGTTGCGCCAGGACCTGGGCCTCACGCTCAAGCCGATGCTGGCGGTAGGCTTGCAAGAATGGCCCCACCTGGGTGACCGGCGGGCCGTGGGTGGGCCACAGGGTGGTGAAGTTGCGCGCGATCACCCGGTCCAGGCTGGCCATGTAGTCGGTCATGTCGCCATCGGGCGGCGCAACCACGCTGGTCGACCAGCCCATGATGTGATCGCCGCTGAACAGGGCGTTTTCTTCGCGCAGGGCAAAGGCGACGTGGTCCGAGGTGTGGCCCGGCGTGAACAGGGCTTCCAGCGTCCAGCCATCGCCCTTGATGACCTGGCCATCGAACAGGGCCTGGTCCGGCTCGAAGTCCGGGTCGTCTTCCTCGTCCAGGGGCGCAGAGACATGGTTCGGGCGGTGCGTGGCGGCCATGGCCAGGACCAGGGGGGCGGGGCCGGTCGCTTCCAGCGCCTGGGCCAGCGGGCGGGCGAGGGGGGCGTGGTCCCGGTGGCGGTGGGTCACCAGGATATGGCTGACCCGGCGCGGGCCGATCGCGGCCAGCAGGGCCTGCAGGTGCGCCTCGTCCATGGGGCCGGGGTCGATCACGGCCACGCTCGCGTCGGGATCGGGGCGGCCGACCACATAGGTGCCCGTGCCGGTATAGGTGAAAGGGCCGGGGTTGGCGGCAATCAGCCGTTGAACCAGCGGGCTGACCGCCTGGACCTGGCCCGGCTCAAAGGCGAACTGCCGCACATAGGGAATCATGCCCGCGCCGTATCAGAGCGGCAGGCTGGTGAGGTCATAGCCGGCGTCGAAGGCCGCCTGGCGCAGGGTCGCGGGGTCGGCACCCCGCGAGGCCTCTGCCAGGGCCCAGACCACGGTCGAGCGCATGCCCGAGCGGCAGAACATCAGCGTGGCCCCGTCCTGGTCCATGAAGGCAGCCGCCTCGGCGACCGTCTCGGGGTTGGGCATGCCGCGCACGGGAGCGAACAGGAAGTCCAGGCCTGCCGCCTCGGCCGCCTGGCGCACCTCTTCGGCCGTCGGCTGGCCGGGCTCCTCGTGGTCGGGCCGGTTGCTGATCACCCGGCGGATGCCAAGCTCGGCGGCAAGGCTGCGAAGCGAGGCCGGGTCAATCTGGCCCGAAACATAGGTCGTGTCGTCCAAGGCGATCGGGTGGCTCATGGCTATTGTCTCCTGACGCGAACAGCGCGGCTGCCCCCGATTGTCAGGAGGTAGCTGCCCAAGGCGGCGTTTCTTACCCTGACCTCGGCCCCGGCGCGATTCTGAAAGCGCACGGGCATGGAATCAATCTGGCGCCATTCGGACCCGTCCCCCAGGTGGAAGACCCACTTGCCGTCCGGGGCCTGGCCCGCGCGGGTCAGGGTCGTCTCGACGCTGGTCAGCCGGTTTTCCTCGGCGTCGCGGCCAAACAGGCCGGAAAGGGAGGGCATGTTGAAACCAAACAGGTCGCGTCGCGCGGCCTGGACCTGGGCCCGGTCGATGACCACCACCTCGCCCGCCTTCTCGCCCTGGTCCAGCGCAGCCGCCGTTCTGTCATAACAGGCGAGTCGCACCGCGTTATCGGCCAGATTTCGACAATCGGACAGCGCCGACAGCAGGTTGGAGCGATTTTCCGCCGGGTTCTGGGCCACGGCCAAGCCGGGTCGGCAGAAAATTGCCATTATGGCAGCTGCTGTGAGAATTATTTTGTTCACGCGGTAAAGTCCTTGCACGGACGTATCGAGAGGGTGGCTCAGTCGCGAAGTATCTTTCATGTATGGCTAAGCTCTACCGTGGCGATTTTGTGACATGGAGGCGCTTACATCGTGACGGATTGGTATTTTCACTGTCTCCAACAGTTGTAGCGCGCCTAATCTGCAGATGGCTACAGCCCGGAATCGCACGATTGTGGTGCTTCGGGGGGCCCGCACGGGGGGGTGAAAACCTGTCCTGCGGCGACTGGAACATGAGGAGGGTGACCTTGAATCTACTCAACAAACGCGAGCGCTTGCTGGCGTCCACGATGATTGCAGGCTTCGCGCTTGCTGGCATGGCCGCCCCGGCCATGGCCCAGACTGCCCCGCAGACTGAGCAGGCCAGCCAGATCGAAGACGTCGTGGTGACCGGCTCGCGTATTCGCCAGCCCAACCTGACGACGACCAGCCCGGTGACCCAGGTCACGGGCGAGGACATCGACATTCAGGGTGTGACCCGCGTCGAAGACCTGGTCACCCAACTGCCGCAAGCCTTCGCCGCCCAGAACTCGACCGTTGCCAACGGCGCTTCGGGTACGGCCACGGTTTCGCTGCGTAACCTTGGCTCGTCGCGTACCCTGGTGCTGATCGACGGCAAGCGCATGGGCTATGGCTCGCCGCAGGATGACGCCGCCGACCTGAACCAGATCCCTGGCCAGATGGTCGAGCGCGTTGAAGTCCTGACCGGTGGTGCCTCGGCCGTCTATGGTTCGGACGCCATCGCCGGCGTCGTGAACTTCATCATGCGCCGCGATTTCGAAGGCATCGAAATCGACGCCCAGTACGGCTTCAACCAGCACAACAACGACTACGACGGCGTGGGCAACCTGCGTCGCGTGATCCAGGATCGTGCTGCAACCAACCCGGGCAACTTCCAGCTGCCGGACGATAACGTCCAGACCGGGTTCAGCCGCGAAGTCAACCTGCTGATGGGCGTCAACGCCCCGGACGACCGCGGTAACATCACGCTGTATGCCGGCTACCGCAAGAACAACAAGGTCCTGGGTCGCGACTACGACTACTCGGCCTGCTCGATCGGTGCTGCCGCAGCGGCCACGCCGAACGACTTCACCTGCGGTGGTTCGGGCACCAGCTTCCCGGGTCAGTTCACTGACTTTGCCACCTATGCCTACACCGTCGACGATGCCGGCAACTTCATCCCGTATGACGGTTCGCTGCACGCCTACAACTTCGGCCCGCTGAACCACTTCCAGCGCCCGGATGAGCGTTACACCCTGGGTGCCTTCGGTCACTACGACGTCACCGACCAGATCGAAGTCTATACCCAGCTGATGTTCAGCGATTACTCGACGATCGCCCAGATCGCACCGTCGGGTAACTTCTTCGGTGAGTTCGCCAACGGCTTCCGCACCACGGACGGCTCGTCGACCATCAGCTGCGCCAACCCGCTGCTGTCGGCCCAGCAACGCGCTGCCATCGATTGCTCGGCCGCCGACATTGCGGCTGGCGCGACGAAGGACATGTATATCGGCCGTCGTAACGTCGAAGGTGGTGGTCGCCAGTCCGACCTCAACTTCCAGTCGTATCGCGGCGTCCTGGGTGCACGTGGTGACCTGAACGAAGCCTGGTCCTATGATGCGTCGTTCCAGTACTCGCGCGTCAAGTACAACCAGATCTACCGCAACGAGTTCTCGAACACCCGTCTGGCCCGCGCGCTGGACGCCGTGGTTGACCCGGCAACGGGCAACATCGTCTGCTCGTCGGTCCTGGCTGGTCTGGACGCCGACTGCGTGCCCTACAACATCTTCCGCTCGGGTGGCGTGACCCAGGAAGCCCTGGACTACCTGCAGGTGCCGCTGCTGGCCACCGGCTGGACCACCCAGCAGGTTGCCTCGCTGTCGTTCACCGCTGACCTGGGTGCCTATGGCATCCAGTCGCCGTGGGCCGACCGCGGTGTCCAGACCGCCTTCGGTGCTGAATACCGCCGCGACGCCCTGGACCTGACCCCCGACATCTCCTTCACCTCGGGTGACGGTGCCGGTCAGGGTGGCCCGACCCTGGGTCTGGGCGGTGCGAACCAGGTTTACGACGTCTTCGTCGAAGCTCAGGTTCCGCTGGCAGAAGGCCGCGCCTTCGCTGACCAGCTGTCGGTCGACCTCGCCTATCGCCACTCGGAATACGAGCTGGGCGGTGGCACGGACTCGTGGAAGATCGGTGGTGACTGGGCTCCGACCTCGGACATCCGCTTCCGCGCCAGCGTCCAGCGCGCTGTTCGCGCGCCGAACGTGATCGAGCTGTTCACGGCCCAGGGCTTCAACCTGTTCGACCTGGACGCCGACCCCTGCGATCGCAACACTGATCTGTACAAGGGTGATGCCGTCTGTATCGGTACCAACCCGTGGCAGGTGACCGAGGCGCAGGCTGACTCGATCGGTATCTCGAGCCCGGCTGGCCAGTACAACTTCACCCAGGGTGGCAACACCGAACTGACGCCGGAAGAATCCGACACCCTGACCCTGGGCGTCGTCTTCACCCCGTCGTTCCTGCCGGGCTTCAACCTGACGCTCGACTACTTCGACATCCAGATCGATAACCTGGTGTCCTCGATCGGGCCGCAAAACTCGATCGACGCCTGCTATGACGCCGGCGTTATGGCTGCCTGTGAGAAGATCGTCCGTAACTCGAACGGTCAGCTGTGGATCGGTACCGGTAACGTCATCGACCTGAACACCAACATCGGTGGCATGAAGACCTCGGGTCTGGACGTTGCAGCCAACTACCGCATGGACCTGGCCGACTACGGTTGGGACCGCGCAGGTACCCTGGGCTTCGCCCTGGTGGGTACCCTGCTGGACTCGCTGGAAGTTGACACCGGCCTGGGCTTCGGCAACTCGGTCTATGACTGCGCCGGCTTCTACGGCAACCAGTGCGGCGTTCCGAACCCGGAATGGCGTCACCGCTTCCGCGTCGACTGGGGCACCCCGGTTGAGGGCCTGAACGTCTCGGGTACCTGGCGTTACTACGGCGAAGCCGAAGTCGCCGTCCTGGGTTCCGATGGCAGCCTGAACAATGCGGCTCCGACCCGTCTGGACCGCGTTCTGGACGCCCAGAACTACTTCGACCTGGCCGGTACCTGGCAGGCTCGTGACAACGTCACGGTGCGCGTGGGCGTGAACAACGTCTTCGACACCGATCCGCCGCTGTCCTACAGCGTCGGTACGACGGGTAACAACAACACCTATCCGCAGCTGTACAATGCGATGGGTCGTTACCTGTTCTTCGGCGTCACGGCCAACTTCTAAGCCTTTACAGGCTTGAAAGCGGGGCGGCGGACCTTCGGGTTCGCCGCCCTTTTTTCGTGTCGGTGCCGGGGAAACCAGCTGCACTGCCGGTGATCCGCAATCCCAGGTGCTGGCTGTCCATTTCGCCCCCCATTTCGCGTCGCCGCGCGCCCTTGGGGCCTCCGGTCAAACCGGAGGATCACGGTGTGGGGGATGAAGGAGGAGGGCCTATCCCGCCGGGTCGTAGTTCAGGATCGGGGCCAGCCAGCGTTCGGCGGTGGCCACGTCCCAGCCCTTGCGGGCCGCATAGTCCTCGACCTGATCGCGGTCGATCTTGCCGACGCCGAAATAGTGGCTCTCGGCATGACCGAAATACAGGCCGCTGACCGAGGCCGGCGGCGTCATGGCAAAGCTGTCGGTCAGTTGCATGCCGGCGGCGTTCCCGGCGTCCAGCAGGCGGAACAGGGTGGCCTTTTCCGTATGGTCCGGCTGGCACGGATAGCCGGGGGCGGGGCGGATGCCCTCATATTTCTCTTCGATCAGGTCCTGGACCGTCAGGTCCTCGTGCGGGGCGTGGCCCCACAGCCTGGTGCGGACTTCCTTGTGCAGGCGCTCGGCAAAGGCTTCGGCGAGGCGGTCGGCCAGGGCCGTGGCCATGATGGCCGAATAGTCGTCGCCCGCGGCCTTGAACTCGGCGGCCCTTGCCAGTTCGCCATGACCGGCGGTGACGGCGAAGGCCCCGATGTAGTCCTGCCCGTCTTCAGCCACGAAATCCGACAGGCACAGGTTGGGCTTGCCATTGGTCTTGGCGATCTGCTGACGCAGGCCGTGGAAGGTGGCGATCTGGTCGCTGCGGTCCTCGTCGGCCCAGACGACGATATCGTCACCCTTGGCATTGGCGGGCCAGAAGCCGACCACGCCCTTGGCGGTGTACCATTTCTCCTCGACGATGCGGTCCAGCATGGCCCGGGCATCGCGGTAAAGGTCACGGGCGGCATCGCCGACGATCTAGTCTTCGAGAATCTGCGGGAAGCGGCCGATCAGCTCCCAGCTGGCGAAGAAGGGCGTCCAGTCGATGTGGTCGGCCAGATCCTTCAGGTCCCACTCATAGGCGCGGGTGCCCAGGAAGGTCGGCGCGGGCGGCGGCACCGGATTGGCGGCATTGAAGCGGTTGGCGCGGGCAGCGGGCAGGGCCGCGCGGGCCTTGACCTCCTGACTACGGGCATACTGCTCGCGGATGCGGGCGTATTCCTCGCGGGTGGCGGCCTCGTTCCTGTCCTTTTCGGTGCTGGACAGCAGGCCCGACACCACACCGACGGCGCGGCTGGCATCGATGACATAGGTGGTCGAGCCGCGCTTGTAGGCCGGTTCGATCTTCACCGCCGTGTGGGTGCGGCTGGTGGTGGCACCGCCGATCAGCAGCGGCAGGTCCATGCCGCGCCGCTCCATCTCGCGGGCGACAAACACCATTTCGTCCAGCGACGGCGTGATCAGGCCCGACAGGCCGATGATGTCGCAATTGTGGGCGATGGCCTCGTCCAGAATGCGGTCGGCGGGCACCATGACGCCCAGGTCGACCACTTCGTAGTTGTTGCACTGGAGCACGACGCCGACGATGTTCTTGCCGATGTCGTGAACGTCGCCCTTTACGGTTGCCATCAGGATGCGGCCCGCCTGCTCGCGCGGCTTGCCGGCCTTCTCAAGCTCCATGAAGGGTTCCAGATAGGCCACGGCCTGTTTCATCACCCGGGCGGACTTCACCACCTGCGGCAGGAACATCTTGCCCGCACCGAACAGGTCGCCGACCACGTTCATCCCGTCCATCAGCGGGCCTTCGATGACGTGCAGCGGGCGCTCGGACGCGGCGCGGGCTTCTTCGGTGTCGGCTTCGATATATTCGGTAATGCCGTGGACCAGGGCGTGTTCGATACGTTTGCCGACGGGCAGTTCGCGCCAGCTCAGATCCACCTGACGGGCCGCGCCCTTTTCACCCTTGTAGCGCGGGGCCATGTCCACCAGCCGTTCGGTGTTGGACACGTTCGTGCGCTGTGGCCGGTTCAGGATGACGTCCTCGACGGCTTCGCGCAGTTCGGGGTCGATGTCGTCATAGACAGGCAGGTCGCCCGCATTGACGATGCCCATGTCCATGCCTGCATTGATGGCGTGGTACAGGAAGACCGAATGGATGGCGCGCCGCACCGGCTCATTGCCACGGAAGCTGAACGACACGTTCGAGACGCCGCCCGATACGCGGGCGTAGGGCAGGGTCTGCTTGATGACGCGCGTGGCCTCGATGAAGTCCACGGCATAGTTGTCGTGTTCCTCGATCCCGGTTGCCACGGCGAAGATATTGGGGTCGAAGATGATGTCCTCGGGCGGGAAGCCGACCTCGTCGACCAGGATGCGGTAGGCGCGCGTGCAGATCTCCACCTTGCGCGCGCAGGTATCGGCCTGTCCGGCCTCGTCGAAGGCCATGA
>JAEYQX010000140.1 GCA_023409795.1 Pseudomonadota bacterium | reverse complement strand
GTGGTGGGCCGGGGCACGGTCGCGGGCTCGACCATGGTGGCCTATGCCCCCATCCTGTCGCCGGTCCTGACCAATGCGGCGGGGCACGTGCTGGTGGCCTCGATCGTCTCGGCCCCGGCGGCGGTGCTGCTGGCCCGCATCATGATCCCCGAAAAGCCGGGGCAGGGGGGCGAGAACGCCGACTATAACTCGGCGCTGAAATATGACTCCTCCATCGATGCCATCGTCAAGGGCACGTCGGATGGCCTGATGGTCGTGCTGAACATCTCGGCGGTGCTGATCACCTTCGTGGCCTTTGTTGCCCTGGTGAACATCATGCTGGGCGGCCTGTGGATCGGCGGCGAGCCCCTGTCGGTCGAGCGCATCCTGGGCGTCCTGTTCGCTCCCGTGGCCTGGCTGACCGGCGTGCAGTGGTCCGAGGCGTCCCAGGCCGGCTGGCTGCTGGGCGTCAAGCTGACCCTGACCGAGTTCGTGGCCTTCATCGAGCTGGGCAAGATTCCGGCCGGCGAGATGAGCGAGCGCACGCGGATGCTGATGACCTATGCCCTGTGCGGCTTTGCCAATATCGGCTCGGTGGGCATTACGGTGACGGGCCTGTCGGTCCTGCTGCCCGAGCGCCGGACCGAGGTGCTGGGCCTGGTGTGGAAGGCCCTGCTGGGCGGCTTCCTGGCCACCCTGATGACCGCCTGCGTGGTCGGTGCCTTGCCGGGAAGCATATTTGGCCTCTAAGGTCCGTTCCTAAAGAAAACGGAGGGACGGTCATGAAGCTCTATACCACCCGGTTTGCGCCCAACCCACGCCGCGTTGCCTGGGTCCTGGCGGAAAAGGGCGTCGAGGACATCGAGCAGGTCGAGGTCAACCTGCTGGCGGGCGAGCATCGCCAGCCCGACTATCGCGACCGTTTCACCTTTGGCCACCTGCCGGGCCTGGAGCTGGACGACGGCACCTGCATCACCGAGACCCTGGCCATCGCCCGCTACCTGGAAACCGTCTATCCCGAGCCCAACCTGTTCGGCACCAGTGCGGTCGAGCAGGCCCTCATCGAGATGTGGACCCGCCGGGCCGAGATCTATCTGGCCAATCCGATGATGATGTTCGTGCGCATGAGCCATCCGGCGCTGTCGGCGCTGGAAGCGCCCCAGCCCGAGGTCGGGGCCTATAACAAGGTCAATGCCGAGAAGTTCATGAAGGCTCTGGACCGTCACCTGGCCAGCCATGAATACCTGGCCGGACGCTTCTCCATCGCCGACATCGTGGCGGCGGTGGGCATAGATTTCGGGCGACTGGTCAAGTATCGTCCGCCCGCCGAGCTGGAACATCTGAACCGCTGGCTGGCCGCCTGCCTGGCACGGCCGGCCGCGCAGGCTGGCCTCTGATCCGCCGTGAGGGGGTTGGAGCGGCATGAACGGACCCTGGCGGTCCTGCTGTCCGCCCTGGCGGGCTATGTCGACAGCCTGGGCTTCCTGCAGCTCGGCGGCCTGTTCGTCTCCTTCATGAGCGGCAACTCGACCCGGCTGGCGGTCGGGATTTCCCACGGCGACTGGAAGACGGTCGGCACGGCGGGGCTGATCCTGGTCGTGTTCGTCGTCGGGGCCATGCTGGGCGGCCTGCTGGGTCGCGACCAGGGGCAGAAGGCGCGCAGTCGTATCCTGGCGGTCGAGGCCATCCTGCTCGCGGCAGCGGCGGCTGCGGCCCTGACCGGCCACGGCTGGATCAGCGTCAGCCTGATGGTCCTGGCCATGGGGCTTGAGAACGCGGTCTTCCTGCGCGAGGGCGTGGTCGGGGTCGGGCTGACCTATATGACCGGGGCCCTGGTCAAGCTGGGCCACAGCCTGGCCCGGGCCGTGCGCGGCGAGGACCCGATGGGCTTCCTGCCGCACCTGCAGCTGTGGTTCGGCCTGTTCGCCGGGGCGGTGCTGGGGGCCTTTGCCTATCGCTACCTGGGCCTGCACGCCCTGTGGCTGCCGGCCGCCGTCGCCGCCCTCCTGTCGGTGGTTACGCGGGTGCGCGCGGCGTAAACTTGCGGATCACGCCCGAGAAGGTCATCAGCACCCGTTCGCCGGTGGTGATCTGGCCGCGCACGAAGATCAGGCTCTTGCCCGCCTTGATGACCTGGCCCGTCGCCTCGACCCGCTCGCCGACATAGGCCCCGTCGATAAAGGTGGAATCCAGCTGGACCGTGACGCCCGAGGCTCCTTCCATCTCCTGGTAGGCGATCTGGAACAGCGAGATGTCGGCAAAGGTCATCAGGCAGCCGCCATGCATCCGGCCGCCAAAGTTCATGTGCTTCTGTTCGGCGCGGAAGGCGCAGCGCATCGAGCCGTCCGGGTCCATCTTGCGATAGAAGGGACCCACGGTGGAATCGAAGGTCGTGTTGGTGACCTCATAGGTTTCCCAGCCGGCAAACTCGCCTTCTGTGATGGTGACTCGTCCAACCATGCCGATTTCGCCTTCTTTCTGATCTCGCAGTGCATCATATAGGCGCAATGAGCGATCCAATCGAAGCAGCCATTTTCGAACTTTTGGCTAAGGCCGACCCCAAGAATGTCGGCGGCAAGAGCATTGAGCCGTCTGACGTGGCCAAGCACCTGCAACCCGAGCAGTGGCAGCGGATGCTGCCCAAGGTCCGCGCGACGGCGCTTGGCCTGATGCGCCAGGGCAAGCTGACCATCACCAAGAAGGGCAAGGCCGTTGACCCCGACGCCTTCAAGGGCGTGACGCGCCTGCGCCTGCCGACCGAGGCCGAGACGGCTGCGGCCCTGGCGGCCCTGCCGCCGGTCGAAGCCTCGGATGACGACTTCGACTGACCGGAGCGAGGGCCTGGCCCGGGTCCTGGCGGACATTCGTGCCTGCCGGGCCTGCCAGGCCTATCTGCCCCATGTGCCGCGCCCCGTGGTCATGGTGTCGGCGGACACCCGTCTGCTGATCTGTGGCCAGGCCCCCGGACGAAGGGTGCATGAAAGCGGCCTGCCTTTCACCGACCCGTCCGGCGTGCGCCTGCGCGACTGGATGGGGGTGGACGAGGCGACCTTCTATAACAATCCGCGACTGGGCGTGGCGGCCCAGGCCTTCTGCTTTCCGGGGACGAACCCGAAGGGCGGCGACTATCCGCCGCCGGCGCGCTGTGCCGAGATGTGGCGGCCCCGCCTGCTGGCCGAGCTGCCCAGGGTCGAGCTGACCCTGCTGGTCGGCGGCTATGCCCAGGACTGGGCCCTGGGGAGCCGGGCAAAGGCCAGCATGACCCAGACCGTGCAGGCCTGGCGCGACTATGCACCTGACATCCTGCCCCTGCCGCATCCATCATGGCGCAATACGGCCTGGCTGAAGCGGAACCCTTGGTTCGAAGCCGAGGTTCTGCCCTATCTTCGGCAAAGAACGGCGGAGATTCTGGCGACATGACGCGATGGAAGCATAGGGGGCGGAGGCGCTGGGCCGGGCTGGCCATGGCCGCGCACCTGGGTTTGTTGACCGCAGCCTGTGCGACGCCGCACCTGCAGGCCCCGCTGACGCCGCCAGCCAACTTTGCCGGACCGCGCATCGAGCCAGGCAGCCTGGGGCGCGGGACCTTTGTCGTCCAGGACGGGGCGCAACTGCCCTATCTGAAATGGACGCCGCAGGACCAGGAGCCCTGGGCCGTGATCATTGCCCTGCATGGCTTCAACGACCACCGGGCCTCGTTCCGCCTGGCCGGGCCCTGGTGGGCCGAGCGGGGCATCGAGACCTGGGCCTATGACCAGCGCGGCTTTGGCGACGCGCCCCATCGCGGCGAGTTCGCGCCCGAAAGCCTGACCAGCGAGGACCTGCGGACGGTGGTGGCCCTGGTGCGGGCGCAGCGGCCCAATGCCCTGATCGCCGTGGCGGGCGAGAGCATGGGCGGTGCCACGGCCATCGCCGCCTTTGGCACGGACCGGCCCCCGGCCGCTGACCGCGTGGTGCTTCTGGCCCCGGCTGTCTGGGGCTGGGCCAGCCAGTCGCCGTTCAACCGGGCCGCCCTGTGGACGGCCGCGCGCCTGATGGGCGACAAGGCCGTGCGCCCGCCCAGCTTTGCCGTCCGTCGCATCCGCGCCTCGGACAACCAGGCCGAGTTGGTTCGCATGGGCCATGACCCGCAGGTGATCCTGGGCACCCGGTTCGACAGCCTCTATGGCCTGGTCAGCCTGATGGAGACCGCGTCCGGGCGGCTGGGGCAGGTGAGGGTGCCGACCCTGCTGATGTATGGGGCCCATGACATGATCGTGCCGCGAGCGGCGGTGGCGCGGGCGCTGGAGCGGGCGGGCGAGGCACCCAGCCTGCGCACGGCCTGGTATCCGCAAGGCTGGCATATCCTGAACCGCGACCTGGCGGCCGAGGTCGTGTTTGCCGATGTCGAGGCCTGGCTTCGCGCCCCCGATGCCGCCCTGCCGTCGGGGGCAGGGCCCGTAGAGCCCCAGCTGGAGCGGCGCGCGCGTCCCTGAGGCCTGCCTTGCAGGCGTCCTATTGCACCGCCCACAGGAGTAAGCGCGATTCTCCTAATCTTTAGGGTGCCTTAACGCGGCGTTTACCATCCAGGCGGCAACTTCTGCCTAGCGGAGACAGATCGTCCCCGTTTGGTGATGGGCGGGTTCGTGGGCGGCTTTACTGCGGCGTTGCAGAAGTTCGGGATTGGGCGTCTGGCCGCTGTGCTGGGCGTCGCAGCTGGCGTCTCGGCCGTCCTGGTGGCCTTGATGCTGCGCGTGGGCTCGGCCCCCGATGCCCTGCTCTATTCCAACCTGGACCTGACCGAGGCGGCCGAGATCGGCGCTGCCCTGGACCAGGCGGGCATCAAGTACAGCTCGCGCGGGGATGGCTCGACCATCTTCGTCAGCCGTGACCAGGTGGGCACCGCCCGCCTGATGCTGGCCACCGAAGGCCTGGTGACCTCGGGCAGCGTCGGCTACGAAATCTTTGATAACCAGTCGGTCCTGGGACAGACCGAGTTCCAGCAGAACCTGAACGAGCAGCGCGCCCTGCAGGGCGAGCTGGCGCGCACCATCATGTCGATGCGCGGGATCTCCAGCGCCCGCGTCCACATCACCATGCCGCGCCGCGAGATGTTCCAGACGGCCACGTCCGACCCGACCGCCGCCGTGGTGGTGGGGCTGTCCGGCCGTGACCTGTCGGCGGAGCAGGTGCGTGCGATCCGCAATGTCGTCGCCTCGTCCGTGCCGAACCTGAAGCCCGAAAAGGTGACGGTGACCGACCAGGCCAACCGCACCCTGGCGGCAGGCTCCGAGGACACCGGCTTCACCTCGGCCACCGCCGAGGCGGCCAAGGCCAGCACCGAGGCCCAGCTGCAGACCCGCATCCGCGACATCGTCGAGGGTGTCGTCGGCGCAGGGGCCGCCCGCGTCCAGGTCACCGCCGACATCGACCACAGCCGCTCGACCACCCAGGAACAGCGCTTTGACCCCGATGGCCAGGTCGTGCGCTCGACCACCACGGGCGGGTCGCAGTCCCAGGACACCAGCATGAACGGCGGGGCCACGACGGCCACGGCCAATATTCCCGGCGGCGAGGATGCCGGCGCGCCGGTGGGCTCGACCTCGGCCGAGAACAACGAGACCATCAACTACGAGATTTCCAACACCACCACGACGACCATCAAGGAGCCGGGCGAGGTCAAGCGCCTGTCGGTCTCGGTCGCGGTGGATGGCCGCTACACCCCCGCCGCCGATGGCAATGGCGAGCCGACCTATGCCCCGCGCACGGCCGAGGAGGTCGAGCAGATCAAGGCCCTGGTCGCGGCTGCCGTCGGCATCGACGAGGCGCGCGGCGACAAGATCGAGGTCATCAACGTCCGCTTCAACCGCGACGCCCTGTCGGCGGGTGCGCCGGGCGGCGACGAGGGCCTGATGTCGGCCTTCTCGTTCGATAAGAACGACATCATGCGCGGCATCGAGCTGGCGGTCCTGCTGGCCACTGGCCTGCTGCTGATCTTCTTCGTCCTGCGTCCCCTGCTGAAGACGGCCACGGCCACGCCCCGCTCGGGCAAGGGCGCAGTCGGACCCGATGGCCTGCCGGTCACCCAGGTCGATACCGAGCTGGTCGGCAATGCCGGGCTGCTGGCCGCGCCGACCGACATGGAGCAGCGCATCGACATCGCCCGCATCGAAGGCCAGGTGAAGGCGTCCTCGATCAAGAAGGTGGCGGACTTCGTCCAGCAGCACCCCGAGGAATCCACGGCCATCCTGCGTTCCTGGGTGCATGAAACGACATGAGCCGCCTGGTCACGAAAAAGCCTGAGGATGGCCCCCGCAAGCTGACCGGCCCGGAAAAGGCCGCGGTGGTGCTGCTGTCGCTGGGCGAGGAGCACACCGCCCTCTGGCAGCAGCTGGACGACGAGGAGGTCAAGGAGGTCTCCCAGGCCATGGCCGGGCTGGGCACAGTCACGGCCACCCAGGTCGAGGAAGTCCTGCTGGAGTTCGTGTCCGGCATCGGCGGCAATGGCTCGCTGATGGGCTCCTATGAACAGACCCAGCGTCTGCTGGCCTCCTTCATGCCGCCCGACCGCGTCGAAGCCCTGATGGAGGAAATCCGCGGGCCGGCCGGTCGCACCATGTGGGACAAGCTGGGCAATGTGAACGAGGCGGTCCTGGCGAACTACCTCAAGAACGAATACCCCCAGACGGTCGCGGTGGTCCTGTCCAAGATCAAGGCCGAGCATGCCTCGCGGGTGCTGACCGCCCTGCCGGAGGACTTTGCCCTGGAATGCGTCCAGCGGATGCTGCGGATGGAGCCGGTGCAGCGCGACATCCTGGACAAGATCGAGCAGACCCTGCGGACCGAGTTCATGTCCAACCTGGCGCGCACCTCCAAGCGCGACAGCCACGAGGCAATGGCGGAAATCTTCAACAGCTTCGACCGCCAGACCGAGGCCCGCTTCATCGGGGCCCTGGAAGAGCGCAACCGCGAGTCGGCCGAGCGCATCCGCGCCCTGATGTTCGTGTTCGAGGACCTGTCGCGCCTGGATCCGGGCGGGGTCCAGACCCTGCTGCGGGCGGTCGAGAAGGACCAGCTGGCGCTGGCGCTCAAGGGTGCGTCCGATGACCTGCGCGAGATGTTCTTCTCGAACATGTCCGAGCGGGCCTCGAAGATCATGCGCGAAGACATGGAATCCATGGGCCCGGTGCGTCTAAAGGACGTGGATGCGGCCCAGATGAACATGGTCCAGGTGGCCAAGGACCTGGCCGCGCGCGGTGAAATCATGCTGGCCGGTCAGGGCGGCGACGACGAGTTGATCTACTGACATGAGCCAGGCCACACCCCGCCCCTTTGCCTTTGACACCGAGTTTGACGCGGCCGGCCAGATCGTGCGCCCGTCGACCTGGCAGGCCCCCAAGCGTCCCTATGCGCCCGCCGAGGTCGAGGCGCTGGTGGCCCAGGCTCGCCTGGAAGCCCGCCAGCAGGCGCTGAACGAGGTCGAGGCCCTGCGCGCCAATGCCCTGTCGGCGCTGGCCCAGAGCGTGGCCCAGGCCATGGGTGGGCTGACGGCCCTGGCCAATGCCCACCGCGAGGAAGCCGCAGACATGGCCCTGACGGCGGCCCGGGTGATTGCCGGCTCGGCCTGCGAGCTTTATCCGCGCCGCCCGATCGACGCGGCCCTGGGCCAGCTGGGCCAGGAGCTGGAGAGCGCGCCCCGGCTGGTGGTCCGTGCGGCCGGGCTGGACGACGAGGCCCGCCAGCAGATCGAGGGCCGCTGCGCTGACATCGGCTACACCGGCGTCATCGCCTTCCGGGACGACCCGATGGCGGCCCCGGCCGCCTTCTGCCTGGAATGGGCCGATGGCCGGGCCGAGTTCGATCCCGATGCCGTCGCCGCCCGCGTCGAAAGCGCCGTCAAGCAGGCGCTGGAATCCGACATTGCCAATGGTTCTGACCCTGACCGGGGACAGGATGAACCCCTCAACCGGAGCGCCTTCTGATGGCTACTGATGATCTTGCGCTGGAAGAGTTCGGCGAGTCGACTGCCGTCAATGTGGCGGACGACGGCGGAGACAAGTCGGCTGTCGATCTGGCGACCGTCTTTGATGTGCCGGTCAATATCTCGGCGGTCCTGGGCAAGGCCCATATGTCGGTGGCCCAGCTGCTGAAGCTGAACCGGGGCAGTGTGCTGGAGCTGGACCGCAAGGTCGGCGAGGCCATCGATATCTTCGTCAACAACCGCCTGGTGGCGCGCGGGGAGGTCGTCGTCGTCGAGGACCGCCTGGGCGTTACCATGACGGAAATCATCAAGACCGAGGACAAGGGCGCCTGATCGGCGACCGGACCCGGACACAGGATACTAGAGGAGAAGACCGATGCGGCTTCTGGTGGTTGGCAGGCTCAGCGGACAGCTGGCAACGGCGGTGAAGATGGCCATGGCCCATGGTGCCAAGGTTCAGCACGTCGAACGCGCCGATCAGGCGACCGAGCAACTGCGTCGCGGGCAGGGGGCCGACCTGCTGATGGTCGACTACCGCATCGACATCGCGGCCCTGATTGCCGCCAATGACGCCGAGCGCATCCATGTGCCGGTCGTGGCCTGTGGCGTGGACGCCGATGCGCGCGAGGCGGCCGATGCCATCCGCGCCGGGGCCAAGGAGTTCATCCCCCTGCCGCCCGAGGCAGACCTGATCGCGGCTGTCCTGTCGGCAGTGGCCGATGACGAGCGCCCGATGATCTCGGCGGACCCGGCGATGAAGGCCGTGGTGGCGCTGGCCGACCAGGTGGCCCGTTCGGATGCGTCGATCCTGATCACGGGGGAGAGCGGCGTCGGCAAGGAGGTGATGGCCCGTCACCTGCACGCGGGCTCCAGGCGCGCCGACAAGCCCTTCATCAGCGTCAACTGCGCCGCCATTCCCGACAACCTGCTGGAATCGGAGCTGTTCGGCCACGAGAAGGGGGCCTTTACCGGGGCTGTCGCCCGCCGGATCGGCAAGTTCGAGGAGGCCGACGGCGGCACCCTGCTGCTGGACGAGATCAGCGAGATGGACGCCCGGCTCCAGGCCAAGCTGCTGCGCGCCATCCAGGAGCGGGTGATCGACCGCGTGGGCGGCTCCAAGCCGGTGCCGGTCAATATCCGCATCATCGCCACCTCGAACCGCGACCTGGCCAAGGCCGTGGCCGAGGGCACGTTCCGCGAGGACCTGTTGTATCGCCTGAACGTGGTGAACCTGCGCCTTCCCGCCCTGCGTGAGCGTCCGGGCGATATCGCGGTCCTGTCCGACCATTTCGTCAAGAAGTATGCCGCGGCCAATGGCGTGCCGCCCCGGCCGATCTCGGCCGAGGCCCGCCGCGCCATGACCGGACACCGCTGGCCGGGCAATGTGCGCGAGTTGGAAAACACCATGCACCGCGCAGTCCTGCTGGCGACGGGTGCCGAGATTGACCTGAACGCCCTGCGGCTGCCGGACGGGCGTCCGCTGGTGGCTGGTGCCGAGGCTGCGGCCCCGGTTGCAGCCCCGGCCTCGGCCTATGACGCCGGGGTGGCCGGGCACGCGGCCCAGGTGGCCGATGCCATGACCCGCAGCTTCGTGGGCCAGACCGTGGCGGAGATGGAAAAGACCCTGATCCTGGACACCCTGAACCACTGCCTGGGCAACCGCACCCATGCGGCCAACATCCTGGGCATCTCGATCCGCACCCTGCGCAACAAGCTGAACGAATATGCCGACGCGGGCACGCCGATCCCGGCCCCCCAGTCGGGCGTGGCAGCGGCCTATGGAGCGGCCGGGTAATGCCTTTGCTCGGTCGCCGGTCGGTCCTGGCAGGCGCAGCCGCCCTGGCCGTGGCCGGCTGTGCGCGCCAGACGGCTGTTGCGGCCCCGCAACTTGACCTTTCAGGGCTGGAGGCCCGCCTGGGCGGGCGTATCGGGCTGAGCCTGGAGGGACCGCAGCAGCGCCTGGCCTGGCGCGGCGATGAGCGGTTCACCTATTGCTCGACCTTCAAGCTGTTCCTGGCCACAGCCTTCCAGCAGAAGGTGGCGCGAGGCCAGGCGGACTGGGACCGACAACTGCCGGTGACGGCGCAGGATATGGTCGAGCACGCCCCGGTCACCGGCCCGGCCGTGGGCGGACAACTGAGCATCGCAGACCTGTGCCAGGCCGCAGTCGTCCTCAGCGACAATCCGGCGGCCAATATCCTGATCCGCGAACTGGGCGGGCTGGAGGCCTTCCAGCAATGGTATCGCGCCATGGGCGACCAGGTCACGCGGGTGGACCGTTGGGAGACCGACCTCAATATCGTCGATGGCGACAAGGACACGACGACACCGGATCAGGCCGTGGCCAACCTGGAGCGGATCAAGCCTGACGTGTTCAGGAGCCATGACGGGCGCTTTCCGCGCCTGCTGGAGTGGGCGACCAATGGCCGTTCGCCGGGCCGCATCCGGGCGGGGCTTCCCACCGGGCGCGGCCTGACCCTGGTTCACAAGACCGGGACGGGCACCGCCGGCCTGACCCACGAGATCGCCTATATCCTGCCCCAGGGTGGCGGGGCCGACGAGGCCCTGAAGCTGGCGCTCTACTACCAGCCCGGGACGGACGCCTCCCTGGAACAGCGCGAGGCGGTGATGGCCGAGGCGACGCGAATGGCCCTGGCTGCGCTTGGGCATGGCTAGGCCGCCGCGAATCCTGTCATCTGCCCCCATGAGCTTCGCAGGTCGTCATGGCTGATGCGCCCATCCTGATGAAGGACGGGCTGGCGCGCCCCACCGGGCGCGAGGCGCTCGGCTGGCTGCTGCGTGGCGAGGTCGGCCTGGCTGCGGGCGTGATCGCCATCATCATGCTGCTGATCGTGCCGGTGCCGGTCATGCTGATGGACCTGCTGCTGGCGATCTCGATCGTGTCCAGCGTGCTGATCCTGATGACCGCCGTGATGATGAAGCGGCCCCTGGACTTCGCCATCTTCCCGACGGTCCTGCTGGTCTCGACCCTCTACCGCCTGGGCCTGAACCTGGCCTCGACCCGCCTGATCCTGAGCCACGGACAGGAAGGCGAGGACAGCGCGGGCAAGGTGATCGCCGCCTTTGGCGAGCTGATGATGAGCGGCAACTTCATCATCGGGGTCATCATCTTTGCCATTGTCCTGGTGGTGAACTTTGTCGTCATCACCAAGGGCGCGACCCGGATCGCCGAGGTCTCGGCCCGCTTTACCCTGGACTCCATGCCCGGCAAGCAGATGGCGATCGACGCCGACCTGTCTTCCGGGCTGATCACCGAGGAACAGGCCAAGCTGCGCCGCAAGGAGCTGGAGCAGGAATCCACCTTCTTCGGGGCGATGGACGGTGCGTCCAAGTTCGTGCGCGGCGATGCCGTGGCGGGTCTGATCATCACCTTCATCAACGTCATCGGCGGCCTGCTGATCGGCGTGATGCAGCACGGGATGCCGGTGGGCGAGGCCGCAAATACCTATATCCAGCTGACGGTCGGCGATGGCCTGGTGACCCAGGTCCCGGCCATCATCGTCTCGGTCGCTGCCGGCTTCCTGGTGACCAAGGCCGGTGTCGAGGGCGCGGCGGACAAGGCCTTTGTCAGCCAGCTGGCATCCAACCCTGTGTCCCTGGGCGTGGTGTCGGGCACTGCGGGGGTGATTGGCCTGATCCCCGGCATGCCGCTGCTGCCCTTTGCGGCCCTGGCGCTGGGCTCGGGCTTCATGGCCTGGAAGCTGGGGCGCGACCGCCTGAAGCCACCGCCCGCCGAGCCGGTGGACCTGGCCCCCAAGGAGGACGTCGAGGAACCGATCTCGACGGCCCTGACCATCGACGAGGTCAAGATCGAGCTGGGCTATTCCCTGCTGGCCCTGATCAACGAACTGGATGGCCGTCGCCTGACCGACCAGATCCGGGCCCTGCGACGTTCGCTGGCCCAGGACTTCGGCTTCGTCATGCCCAGCGTGCGCATCCTCGACAATATGCGCCTGCCCAACCAGGGCTATGCCATCCGCATCTAGGAGATGGAGGCCGGGCAGGGCGAGGTGCGCCTGGGCCAGCTGATGGCCATGGACCCGGCCGGACGCCAGGTCGAGCTGCCGGGCGAGCATACCCGCGAGCCGGCCTTTGGCCTGCCGGCCACCTGGATCGACGAGTCCCTGCGCGAGGAGGCGACCTTCCGGGGCTATACCCTGGTCGATCCCTCGACCGTCCTGACCACCCACCTGACGGAAATCCTAAAGGAGAACATGTCGGAGCTTCTGTCCTATGCCGAGGTGCAGAAGCTGCTGGGCGAGCTGAAGGGCGAAGAGAAGAAGCTGGTCGACGAACTGATCCCCACGGTGGTCACGGTCACCACCCTGCAAAGGGTGCTGCAGAGCCTGCTGCGCGAGAAGGTGTCGATCCGCGACCTGCCCGCCATCCTGGAAGGCCTGGCCGAGGCGGCCCCCCATACCACCAGCGTCACGACCCTGGTCGAGCACGTGCGCACGCGACTGGCGCGCCAGCTGTGCTGGCAGAACCGGGCCGACGACGGCACCTTGCCCATCGTGACCCTGTCGCCCGAGTGGGAACAGGCCTTTGCCGACAGCCTGATCGGCCCCGGCGAGGACAAGCAGCTGGCCATGGCCCCCAGCCAGTTGCAGGACTTCATCCGCGTGGTGCGCGACGTGTTCGAGCGGGCGGCCATGATGGGCGAGAGCCCGGTCCTGCTGACCGGCCCGATGATCCGTCCCTATGTCCGCTCGATCATCGAGCGCTTCCGGGGCCAGACGGTGGTGATGAGCCAGAACGAGGTCCATCCCAAGGCCCGTCTGAAAACCGTCGGTTCGGTTTAGGGCCGAAGCTGGACAGGCCCGGGCGGGTCGCTAAGGTGAGGTTATGGTGAGCCTACTGACGAACGTAAGGGCCAGGACTTCGCGGCTCGGGACCCCTGCGCTCAGTCGCATGGTGATGGGCCTGCTGATGCTTGCCATCGTCCTGCTGCTGGCGGTGAACGTCGCCACCATGGTGATGAACCAGCGCACCATCGCCTATAACGACGCGGTGGCGCACAGCGAGAAGGTGCGCCTGGCCGCCAAGGACCTGTTGATCCTGCTGACCAATGCCGAGACCAGCCAGCGCGGCTATATGCTGACGGCCCAGCCGGCCTATCGACACGAATATGACGCGGCCCTGGCCCAGCTGCCGGGGGCCCTGGACGACCTGGGCAAGCTGATCGGCGATGATCCGGTCAAGCAGCACCATTTCCAGTCGCTGAAGGCGAACTTTGACGACCGCGTGAACCTGATGACCGAGACGGTCGATCACAACACCCATGGCCGGATCGGGCTGGCGGTGTCGCTGGTGCGCAGCGGCCGGGGCAAGGCCCTGACCGACGCCATGCGCGTCGACCTGATGGCCATCGACGACATCGAGGCCGACTATCTGGTGTCCCAGACCCAGAAGTCGGAGGCGACCTCGCGCATGACGGTCCTGGGCAATGTGATCGCCGCCCTGCTGATCCTGACGCTTGCCGTCATCAGCATCTGGATGGTGCAGCGCTATATCCGCGAGATCGAGGCCGCCCGGATGGAGGTCGACCGCGCCAATGCCGGGCTGGAGAACGAGGTCCGCGACCGGACGGCCGAACTGGTCCGCGCCAATGAGGAAATCCAGCGCTTTGCCTATATCGTCAGCCATGACCTGAGGGCCCCGCTGGTCAATGTCATGGGCTATACCTCCGAGCTGGAGCAGGTCGGCACCCTGATCGACGCCCAGCTGGCCCAGCTGGAGACGACCAGTCCCGACCTGGTGGACGAGGAAACCGCGCGGGCGGTTCGCGAGGACATCCCCGAGGCGGTCGGCTTCATCCGGGCCTCCACCACCAAGATGGACCGGCTGATCAATGCCATCCTGCGCATGTCGCGCGAGGGACGCCGGCCCCTGATGCCGCAGCCGCTGAGCATGCAGGACATGCTGCACACCATGGTCGATGCGGTCAGCCACCAGGTGGTGGAAGGCGACGGCGAGATCATCGTCGGCGAGGTTCCGAACATCATCAGCGACCGCCTGGTGATCGAACAGGTCTTTGGCAACCTGATCGACAATGCCATCAAGTATCGCCACGCCGGGCGACCCCTGCGGGTCGAGATCGACGGCGAGGCGCTTGACGACCAGACGGTGCTGGTGCGGGTGGCCGACAATGGCCGCGGCATCTCGCAGCGCGACCATGAACGCATCTTTGAACTGTTCCGCCGTGCGGGCGTTCAGGACCAGCCGGGCGAAGGGCTGGGGCTGGCCTTCGTCCGCAACAGTGTCCGTCGCCTCGGCGGCAGCATTGACGTCGAGTCAGAAGTCGGAATTGGCTCGACATTCCTGGTGAAATTACCCAAGCATCTGACTCTATCCAGGGTCGAAGGGGACAGCTTGTGAGCCACGCCGTAAAAATCGTCATGATCGAGGATGATCATGGCCATGCCCGTTTGATCGAAAAGAACATCCGTCGCGCCAATATTGCCAATGATATTGTTCATTTCGATCACGGACAGTCGGCTCTGGCCTATCTGTTCAGCGAGGAAGTGCGGATCAACGGCCCTTTGCTGATCCTGCTGGATCTTAACCTTCCCGATATGTCCGGCACGGACATCCTGGAAAAGGTCAAGTCGGACGACAAGCTGCGTCGCGCCCCGGTGGTCGTGCTGACGACCACGGATGACAAGGTCGAGATCCAGCGTTGCTACGACCTGGGCTGTAATGTCTATATCACCAAGCCGGTTGACTATGAGAGCTTCTCCGGGGCCATTCGCCAGCTGGGCCTGTTCCTGTCGGTGATGCAGGCCCCCGAGATCTGAGGTCCAGGTTGACGGCCATGGCTCCCATCCGCCTGCTCTATATCGATGACGACGCCGGGCTTTCCCGGCTGGTTGAGAAAGAGCTGGCGCGTCACGGCATGAGCGTGACCTGTGTGCCCAGCGGTGACGCGGGCCTGGCGGCCCTTAAGGCCGAGCCCTTCGATATCTGCGCGCTGGACCACTATATGCCCGAGCGTGAAGGGCTGGAGGTCCTGCCCGAGCTGCTGGCCTTGCCCGACGCCCCGCCGGTAGTCTTTGTCACCGGCACCCAGGACGGCCGCGTGGCTGTCGCGGCCCTGCGCACCGGGGCGGCTGACTATGTCATCAAGGATGTGTCCGAGGATTTCGTCTCTCTGCTGCGGGCGGCGATCGAGGACGCGCTGCTGAGACGCCGGCTGGAAAAGGAAAACCAGCAGGCCATGGACGAGGTGCGCCAGGCGCGCGACCGGGCCGAGGCCATGCTGCGCGAGGTCAACCACCGGGTGGGCAACTCGCTGCAGCTGGTGTCGAGCTTCATCTCCCTGCAGCAGCGCCAGATCAAGGACGAGGCCTCGCGCCTGGCCCTGAAGGAGGCGCAGTCCCGCATCGAGGCCGTGGCCCAGGTGCACCGCCGGCTCTATACCTCGTCAGACATCGCCCGGGTGGTGATGGACGACTATCTGTATGGCCTGGTCGAGGAACTGGGCAAAAGTCTGGGGCCTGACCAGAGCGCGCTGCGCATAGTGGTCGAGGTTGAGCCGATCTCGGTCACGCCCGACCAGGCGGTTTCGCTGGGGGTCATCGTCACCGAACTGATTACCAATGCCGTCAAATATGCCTATCCGCCCGAGAAGATGGGTGAAATCCGTGTCTTCCTGAAGGCCCAGGGTGACAAGGTTGCCCTGCTGACGGTCGAGGATGACGGCGAGGGCATCACGACCGCCAAGCCCAAGGGCACGGGCCTGGGCACCAAGATCATCAAGGCCATGGCCCAGGGGCTGAAGTCGCGCGTCGAGATCGACCCGGCCCATTCGGGCGTGCGGGCCTGCCTGACGTTTGATCTTTAGGCTCTTTCGCTCCCGGCCGTTTGAGGCGTAGGCTCCGTGCAATGAAGCTTCAATTTGGCACGGCCCGCCCGGGGCTCGACTATCATCATCGCGCAGCGACCTTTGGCCTGGCCGAACGGGACGGGCACCTGGCCTGTGTCCGGGTCGATCGTGGCGAGGCCACCTATTTCGACCTGCCCGGCGGGGCGGTTGATGGCGAGGAAAGCGAACAGCAGGCCCTGGTCCGCGAGTTTGGCGAGGAGACGGGCCTGATCATCCAGCCGGTCGACCGGCTGACCGAGGCGGGCCAGTTCTTTCGCAAGACCGATGGGGCACCGATCAACAATGTCGGCGGCTTCTGGACCGTCAGCCTGACTGGCTTCGATGCGTCCCTACAATGCGAGGCGGATCACGAACTGGTCTGGCTGACGCCCCGGGAAGCCCTGGCCAGCCTGCGCCATGACGCCCATGCCTGGGCCGTGACATCCTGGCTCAGGGCCAGGGGCTGACGGAACCCGCCACGGGGCCAGAGGTTAGCTAGGGGTCTGCGCCCGCCGTGGCGCGCCTGTAGAAAGTGACCGCAATGGCAGATCATGACCGCATCGAAGGTGCCGCCAAGAACATGGGCGGCAAGGCCAAGGAATTTGCTGGCAAGGTAACCGGCGACGAGAAGCTGAAGGCCGAAGGCCGCGCTGACCAGCTTGAGGGCAAAGCCCAGAACGCGGTCGGCGGTATCAAGGACACCCTGGGCAAGAACTAGGCCTTCCGTCCCGAAAAAAAGGGGGCCGCGCCCGCCATGGGCTGCGGCCCCCTTTTTTGTGCCGCTGCCGGTCTAGTCCGGGTCGCCTGAGGTCGGGCGAAGGCTGCGCCCACCGCACTGCATCTGGTAGCCATTGGCGGCGGTGCCGGGGATGCAGTTCTCCAGTCCCGGGGCAGGCCGCAGGCCCGACGGCAGCCGCTCGCCCATGACCGCCAGCAGGTCGCTGCGCACCCGCGTCTGGCAATGCTCCAGCGGTTCGTCCTTGCGGATATAGGGGCTGCATTGCGACCGCTCCCAGCCAAAGGGATCGCCGATCGCATGGGCGGGCAGGTCGGGCACGGGGCGGGGGGCGCGCGTGATAACCGGCGGTTCGGGATCATCGGACAGGATGATGCGGGGCGCGGGGTCCTGCACCAGCAGGACGGCAATCAGCAGCAGCATCGTCTTTCCCTCCCGGGGCTAACGGCTCAGCTCACGCATGGCGCGGTCCAGGCCATCCAGACTTAGGGGATACATCCTCTGATCCATGATCTCGCGGATCAAGCCCACGGACTGGGTATAGCTCCAGTGGCGCTCCTGGACCGGATTGAGCCAGATGGAGCGTTCCCACTGCTCGCGGGCGCGCTTCAGCCAGACCGCCCCGGCTTCCTCGTTCCAGTGCTCGACCGAGCCGCCGGGCATGGTGATCTCATAGGGGCTCATGGTGGCGTCGCCGACAAAGATGGCCCGCCAGTCGCCGGCATACTTGTTCAGCACGTCCCAGGTCGGGATACGCTCGGTGTGGCGGCGGCGATTGTCCTTCCAGACGCCTTCGTAGAGGCAGTTGTGGAAGTAGTAGAATTCAAGGTTCTTGAACTCGGTGCGGGCGGCAGAGAACAGCTCCTCGCACATCTTGATATGGCCATCCATCGAGCCGCCGATGTCCAGGAAGAGCAGGACCTTTACCGTATTGCGGCGCTCAGGCCGCATCTGGATGTCCAGCCAGCCCTGACGCGCCGTGCCGTCGATCGTGCCGTCCAGGTCCAGCTCGTCGGCCGCGCCCTGGCGGGCGAAGCGGCGCAGGCGGCGCAGGGCCACCTTGATGTTGCGGGTGCCCAGCTCGACGCTGTCGTCCAGGTTCCTGAACTCGCGCTTCTCCCAGACCTTGACCGCGCGGCCATGCCGTCCGGGGCCGCCGATGCGGACGCCTTCGGGATTATAGCCGCCGTGGCCGAAGGGGCTGGTGCCGCCGGTGCCGATCCACTTGTTGCCGCCCTGGTGCCGTTCCTTCTGCTCCTCAAGGCGCTGCTTCAGCGTCTCCATCAGCTTGTCGAACCCGCCAAGGGCTTCGATCTGGGCCTTTTCCTCGTCGGTCAGGTATTTTTCGCTGAGCAGGCGCAGCCAGTCGTCGGGGATGTCGGTCTTCAGGTCCTCGCCGGCGATGGGGCCCTCAAGCCCCTTGAAGACCCTGCCGAACACCTGGTCGAACCGGTCATAGTGCTTCTCGTCCTTGACCAGGACGGCGCGGGACAGGTGGTAGAAGTCGTCGATGCTGCGGCCCGAGGCATCGGGGCTGCCCGGACCGATCACGCCCTTGTCCATGGCCTCCATCAGATGGAGCCATTCCTTCAGCGATACCGGAACCCTGGCATCACGCAGGGCAGTGAAAAAGGGCAGGAGCATCGAAGGGGTCTCGGGGCCAGGGTCAGCCAGTATAGGTCAGGCGCGCCGCAGGATGAACTCCCGATCGCGCCAGGCCCCGACCGGATAGTCGTATTCGCCGACCTTTTCGAAGCCATGGGCGCGATAGAGCTTCTGGGCCTTGAGGTTGCCGGACCAGACGCCGATCCACAGGGCACCGGTGGTGCGGGGCTGCATCCAATCGAGCGCCTGGGCCAGGAGCTGCGAGCCAAGGCCCAGGCCCTGGGCCGAGCGGGCCACATAGAGGCGGCGCAGCTCCATCTCGCCGGGCCAGGCATCGGGATGGGGCAGGTCGTTGGGCCCGGCATGGCACAGGGCGACAAGGGTACCGTCCCGTTCCGCCACCTGGAACAGGCAGGCTTTGTCCTCGATCCGCGCCGCCAGGGCCTCGGGGTGGAAGGCCTTGTCGAAGAAGGCCTCCAGGTCGAGCGGCGGATAGGGGATGCCGAATCCCTCGACGAAGGTTTCATGGAAGGTCGAGCGGCTGAGGGCCGACAGGGCCACGGCGTCCTCGCGGCGGGCCGGGCGGATCTGGATCGGAGGTGATGCGTTGGTCATAGGCCTGATTAGCGAGCACCAGCGAAGGGGTCGAGATGGTGACGTTCGACCATCATCAAACTGTGACGCAGGCATGCTTGCGACCTTCACATAGGCCCGTTACCAAAACTGTATCAGGCTGCCGCAAGGGGAACCGGACCGGCGTGCCACTTGTGAGGGAGGGGAGGGCCAGACGGTGAAAACAACCGCCCAGATCCGCGCCAGGATGGCTGCGGCAGAGCCCCCAAGGGCACGGCGTCCGATCGCCGCCGCCCCGTCAGGACTCACCGCCTCGGCCCCCGCCGGGCGCAACGGTGCCATCATCCTGGCCCGTCACGGAGAGCCGGCCCTTTCGCGCAAATGCCTGCTGACCTCGGCCGAGTATGCCGACTGGTGGGGCCGTTATGAGCTGGGCGGGCTGAGGCTGGGCCAGGTGCCGCCCGACGGCCTGATCGCCGTGGCACGCTCAGTCGGCGAGATCCATGCCTCGACGCGGCGCCGGGCGCGCGAAACCGCGGCCGCCATTGCCGGTAACCGGGACGTCCACCTGGACGAGCTGCTGATCGAGGCCCCCCTGCCGCCGCCGGCCATGCCGGGCTGGTTCAAGATGTCGCCGCGATTCTGGGGCGTGGTGTCGCGCTTCTGGTGGCACGCCTTCAACCACCACCAGGGCCAGGAAAGCCGGGCCGAGGCCGAGCGCCGCGCGGCCCTGGTCGCCGACCGCCTGATCGAGCGTGCCGACAAGGGGCAGGATGTGCTGGTCCTGGCCCATGGCTACTTCAATCACATGGTGGGCCAGAAGCTGAAGACCCGGGGTTGGCGACTGACCCAGGACCAGGGCTTCAAATACTGGTGCCAGCGGCGCTTCGAGCGGTCCTAGCCAGGGCGCGGCCGGGCGTTCGATCGTCGCGGTTGGGGGAAAGGCGCTTTGGGCGTTGAAGCCGGGCGCGTGCCTCTTTAGGTTGCCCCCATGACCGACGCTTCCCAACCTGTTTCTGTTGCGGCTGACCTGAGCTTTGAAAAGGCTCTGGAGAGGCTTGAGGGCATTGTCTCCCGGCTTGAGTCGGGCCAGGCCCCGCTGGAAGAATCCATCGCCCTGTATGAGGAAGGGGCCGTGCTGAAGGCGCACTGCGAGGCGCGCCTGAAGGAGGCCCAGCTGCGCGTCGAAAAGATCGTGGTCGGCACGGACGGCCAGGCCAAGGGCACTGCGCCGGCTGATTTCGGCTGATCGCCTTGGTTCCGCTCGCCGCAAACTCGCCGGAACAGGCTGTCATCGACCGGGTGGCCGAGATCGCCGATGTGGTGACGGTGGCCCTGGATCGCCTACTGCCGCGCGCGGATGGGCCCGAGGTGCGCCTGACCGAGGCCATGCGCTATGCGGCGCTTGGGCCGGGCAAGCGCCTGCGTCCCTTCTTTGCCATCGAGGCCGGGCGGATGCTGGGCGTCGATGAGCAGGCCGTGCTGAGGGCCGCCTGTGCGCTGGAGTGCGTGCACGCCTATTCCCTGGTCCACGACGACCTGCCTGCCATGGACAATGACGATGTGCGCCGGGGCCGCCCGACCCTGCACATCGCCTATGACGAGGCCACGGCCATCCTGGCGGGCGATGCCCTGCAGACCTCGGCCTTTGACATCGTCCTGGACGAGGAAACCCATCCCGAGGCGGACATCCGCTGCGAGCTGGCGCGGCGACTTTCGCTGGCGTCCGGGGCACGCGGCATGGCCGGCGGCCAGATGATCGACCTGATGGGCGTGCGCGATGACCTGGGCGGCATGGCCCGGATGCAGCGCCTGAAGACCGGGGCCCTGTTCGTCTATGCCTTTGAAATTCCTCTGATCATTGGCCGGTTCGGCGAGGCCGAGTGGCACGCCCTGAGCAGCTTTGCCAATGACGTGGGCCTGGCTTATCAGATCGTCGATGACGTCCTGGACGCCGAAGGCTCGGCCGAGGAAATGGGCAAAGCCGCCGGGGGCAAGGACGCGGCCCTGGGCAAGACGAACTTCGTCACCCTCCTGGGCGTGGAGGACGCGCGACAGCGTGTCGCGCATTTGGCCGAGCAGGCCCGCTCACACCTTGATATGTTCGGCGAAGAGGCCGAACTGCTCAAGGCCAGCGTCGACTTTGTGCTGAAACGCCGGTCCTGATAAGAAACTGCCCCGCTCACTGCGGGTTATGAACTGACGATACTGCGTCAAAGGCCCCCTCGAATATGCCCGAAACCCCCATTCTCGACACTGTTAAGATTCCGGCTGACATGCGCGGGTTCGATATCCCGAAGCTGAAGAAGCTGGCGGATGAGGTGCGGGCAGAAACCATTGATGCCGTCTCGGTGACCGGCGGGCATCTGGGCGCGGGGCTGGGCGTGGTCGAGCTGACGGTGGCGCTGCACCACCTGCTGGAGACGCCGAAAGACATCCTGATCTGGGACGTGGGCCACCAGTGCTATCCGCACAAGATCCTGACGGGGCGGCGCGACCGCATCCGCACCCTGCGCCAGGGCGGCGGCCTGTCGGGCTTCACCAAGCGTTCGGAAAGCGAATACGACCCGTTTGGCGCGGCCCACGCCTCGACCTCGATCTCGGCCGGGCTGGGCTTTGCCTCGGCGCGCGACCAGAAGGGCGAGAAGAACAAGGTCGTGGCCGTCATCGGCGACGGCTCCATGTCGGCGGGCATGGCCTATGAGGCGATGAACAACGCCGTCGAGGCCACCAATGGCCAGTTCATGGTCATCCTGAACGACAACGATATGTCGATTGCCCCGCCGGTGGGGGCCATGAGCGCCTATCTGGCCAAGCAGGTGTCGGGCGACGCCTATCAGCGCATCCGCAACTTCGGAAAGAAGTTCGTCGACCATATGCCGCGCCCCTTCCGCGAGACGGCGCGCAAGGCCGAGGAGTTCGCCCGCGGCATGGTCGTGGGCGGCACCTTCTTCGAGGAAATGGGCTTCTACTATGTGGGGCCGATCGACGGCCATGACATGACCCACCTGGTGCCGGTGCTGCAGAACGCCCTGAAGATCACCGACAAGCCGGTCCTGGTCCACGTCGTGACGCAAAAGGGCAAGGGCTATGCCCCCGCCGAGAACAGCGCCGACAAATATCACGGCGTGGTCAAGTTCGACGTGGTCTCGGGCAAGCAGGCCAAGTCCATCTCCAACGCGCCCAGCTATACCAAGGTGTTCGGCACCGAGCTGATCAAGCACGCCCAGCGTGACCCCTCCATCGTCGGGGTGACGGCGGCCATGCCGTCGGGCACGGGCATCGACCTGTTCGGCCAGGCCTTCCCCGACCGGGTCTATGACGTCGGCATCGCCGAGCAGCACGCCGTGACCTTTGCCGCGGGCATGGCCGCTGATGGGCTCAAGCCCTTCTGCGCCATCTATTCGACCTTCCTGCAGCGCGGCTATGACCAGGTGGTCCACGACGTGGCCATCCAGTCCCTGCCGGTGCGCTTTGCCATGGACCGCGCCGGCCTGGTGGGTGCTGACGGGGCGACTCATGCGGGTTCGTTCGACATCGGCTTCATGGGAGCCCTGCCCGGCATGGTGCTGATGGCCGCCGCGGACGAGGCGGAACTGGCCGCGATGATCTCGACCTCGCTGGAAATCGACGACCGCCCCAGCGCCTTCCGCTATCCGCGCGGGGACGGCGTGGGCGTCGAGATCCCCGAACTGGCCGCGCCGCTGGAAATCGGCAAGGGCCGCATCGTGCGCGAGGGCACCAAGGTCGCCATCCTGTCGCTGGGCACCCGCCTGCAGGAATCGCTGAAGGCAGCCGACCAGCTGGCGGCGCGCGGCGTCTCGACCACCGTGGCCGACGCCCGCTTTGCCAAGCCGCTGGACGAGGAGATGATCCTGCGCCTGGCCCGCGAGCATGAGGTCCTGATCACGGTCGAAGAGGGCGCAATCGGCGGTTTCGGCGGCTTTGTGCTGCAGATGCTGGCCGCACGCGGTGCCCTGGATGCCGGGCTGAAGATCCGCACCCTGCACCTGCCCGACATCTTCCAGGACCAGGACAAGCCCGAGCTCATGTATGAGCGGGCCGGCCTGAACGCCAACAGCATCGTCGCCAATGCCCTGATGGCGCTGGGGCTGGAAGCAAGCCTGGCCGCTCGCGCCTGAGGCGAGGGCGGTCGGACCGGGCCATCTGGCCGCCTGATCGCGTGAAAACCGACGAAATCTGTCGGAATGACTTGCGATTATGAGGGCTTCCTCCCAACTTAAGGCCAGATTCCCAACATATTCTGGTCCTTGCAGGAGAGCCGATGCCCCATGCCGACAGCCTGATCATCACCCTGGTCGGGGGGTTCGTCCTCGCCTTCGTGTTTGGCATGTTGGCCAATCGGCTGAAGCTGTCGCCACTGGTCGGATACCTGATTGCCGGGATCGTCGTAGGCCCCTTTACGCCCGGCTATGTGGCGGACCTGGAACTGGCCCCGCAGCTGGCCGAGATCGGCGTCATCCTGCTGATGTTCGGCGTCGGGCTTCATTTCTCGCCCAGGGACCTGATGCAGGTCCGCAAGGTGGCCCTGCCCGGAGCCCTGGTCCAGATCGCGGCGGCCACGGTGCTGGGCTGGGGGCTGGGCCGGTTTGGCCTGGGCCTGGGCGATACCGAGGCCCTGCTGCTGGGCTTTTCGCTGTCGGTGGCCTCGACCGTCGTCCTGTTGCGGGCGCTTGAGGAACGCAAGCAGGTCAAGGGCCAGATCGGCAAGATCGCGGTCGGCTGGCTGATCGTCGAGGACCTGGTCATCGTCGTGGCCCTGGTCATGCTGCCGCTGATGGTGCTGCCCGCAGGCACGGCCTTTGACCCGGCGGCCCTGGCTGGCGACATCGGCCTGACCCTGCTGAAGGTGCTGGCCTTCGTGGCCCTGATGTTCGTGGTGGGCGGCAAGGTCCTGCCCTGGCTGCTGGTGCGGATCGCCCACACCAAGTCGCGCGAGCTGTTCACCCTGGGCGTGCTGTCGATTGCCCTGGGCATTGCCTGGCTGGCCTATACGGTGTTCGGGGCCTCGTTTGCCCTGGGGGCCTTTGTTGCGGGCCTGGTGCTGAACGGGACGCCTCTGGGCCATAATGCGGCCGAGCGGTCGCTGCCGCTGCGCGACGCCTTTGCCGTCCTGTTCTTTGTCTCGGTGGGGATGCTGTTCGACCCGCACATCCTGCTGCGCGACCCCTGGGCCGTGCTGGGCGTGCTGGGCATTGTCATCATCGGCAAGTCGCTGGCGGCCCTGGCCATCACCACGGCGTTCAAGCTGGATCGCCAGACCAGCCTGACCGTGGCGGCCAGCCTGGCCCAGATCGGCGAGTTCTCCTTCATCCTGGCCGCGCTTTCCATGTACCTGGGGGCCATGAGCCGCGAGACCCACGACCTGATCCTGGCCGCCTCCCTGCTGTCGATCTCGCTGAATCCCTTTGTCTTTGCCGTGATCGACCGGTTCGGCGCGGGCAAGCCTCCGGCCCCGGAAGACCGCCCGGCCGAGGGACCGCCCAAGTCGCTGAGCGTGGCCTAGCAAGTTCACAAGGCAAGAGGCCCGGTCAGCGCGACCGGGCCTTTTTTTGTCCCGATGCGGGACTAGAGGACGCCGATCATGCTGGCGACCAGCGGGTGGCGGACGATGTCGCGTTCGGCCAGGCGCACCACGGCAATCTCGGGCACGGCTTCCAGGCGCTGGGCGATGTCGGCCAGGCCCGATACGCCCGGCAGCAGGTCCGACTGGTGCGGGTCGCCGGTCACCACCATGGTGGAATGCCAGCCCAGCCGCGTCAGCAGCATCTTCAGCTGCACATAGGTGCAGTTCTGGGCCTCATCCACGACGATGAAGGCATTGTTCAGGGTGCGTCCGCGCATATAGCCGACCGGGGCAATCTCGATCAGGCCCTCGGCCATCAGGGCCTTGACCCGCTTCATGCTGAGCCGGTCGGACAGGGCGTCGTAGAGCGGGCGCAGGTAGGGGGCCAGCTTGTCCTCCATGTCGCCGGGCAGGAAGCCGATGGACTCGCCCGCCTCGACCGCCGGGCGCGACAGGACGATGCGTCCGACCTTGCCGGCCTCCAGCGCCTCGACCGCCTTGGCGACGGCCAGATAGGTCTTGCCCGTGCCCGCCCGCCCCAGGGCCAGGGACAGGTTGTGCTCATCCATGGCCCGCATCAGTTCGGCCTGGCCATCCGACTTGGGCTTCAGGGTCTTCAGATAGGCCTGGTCGCGGTCATCATTGGAGGGATAGGGCGACCAGCCGGTTCGCGGCGGCATCCGTCGAACCTTGGCCTCGTGGAGGAATTCCTGCGAGTCCAGGACACCTTCGCGAACCTGATACTTGGTTGATCGCTTAGCCATGTGCGCCTCCGGGGCATGAAAAAAGGCGAACCGACAACGGCCCGCCTTGGGTGACATCAGGGGAGGAGAGGTCCAGAGACTGTGCGTCCGGGGCCCGATCAGTCGCAGGGTCGTCGCCGCTGTCATAGCGGCGGGATTTCAGGACTGGTAGCGAACACGCCAAGCGCATGCTCCAGTTTCTGACCGGACCGGGCTTGATCCGGCTTCGGATCCGAGGCCGAAATGCGAAGTCTCGAATCGCATCAACAGTTCGATGCTATCGAAGTTTTCAGCGGCTTAAAGCCATGGTTTCGTGAAATCCGGGGGTGAATACGGATGAGCCTTTATCGACTGGGTGATGTTTCCCCGGAAGTGCCGCCTTCTGGCGAATACTGGGTTGCGCCCAATGCTACGGTTCTGGGCCGTGTCATCCTGAAACCCGGTGCCAGCGTCTGGTTCAATGCTGTCCTGCGCGGGGACAATGACCCGATCACCATCGGGGCCAATACCAATATCCAGGACGGCAGCATCCTGCACACCGACGACGGGGTGCCCCTGACCATCGGCGACGGGGTGACCGTGGGGCACAAGGCCATGCTGCATGGCTGCACCATTGGCGACAACAGCCTGATCGGCATCGGGGCGGTCATCCTGAACGGGGCCCGGATTGGCCGGAACTGCCTGATCGGAGCCAATGCCCTGATCACCGAAGGCAAGGTAATTCCTGACAATTCCCTGGTGATGGGCCAGCCCGGAAAGGTTGTCCGCGAACTGGACGAGGGCCAGATCCAGGGGCTGAAGATGTCGGCCCTGCACTATGTCCAGAACTGGCAAAGGTATGCGCGCGACCTGCAGCGGCTGGACTAGCGGCGGCGGGCACCCTGGCCGAAACGGAATATCAAGGGTTTTCTGACTTCCTGACAGTCAAACCGGCCCGTGACTTGCACGTGTGCCACTGAGAACCAGGGGGAGCGCGGCGGATGCAGGTGCGGATCAAGACTTTGCTGCTGGCAGCCGGTGCCGGGCTGGCGCTGATGGCGGTGGCCGATACGGCTGCGGCCCAGTGCGCGGGCACCTGCCAGCCGCCCCCGCCGCCCGTCCCGCCGACCGTGCCGGGCAACCCCTGTGCTGGCGGCTGCGCTTCACCTGCCGCGCCGCCGTGCTGTGGCGGCGGAGGCAATGTGAACGTCAACGTCAATGTCATCGGGGGCTATGACCCGACCCGCGGTCCGGCGCGGGCCGATGGCAACGGCAATGGCGGCTCGACCATAATCGTGGCCGGGGGCGGCGGGGCCTACTTCAATGTGGACCAGCCCTATCCCACGACCATCCAGGGCCTGAACGTCGAGGGCGCGACCCTGCGGGCCATCCAGGTGCCCTATTCCCAGTCGCGCCGGATCGAGAAGCGCGTGCGCATCCAGGCCGTCTGCATCGATGATCGCGCCCGCCCGCACCCGGCCTCCCAGGTGCGCCCGGGCAAGGCTGTGGCCAGCAGCTATGAGGGCGAGCTTTATCGCTGCATCGCCGGGTCCAAGTTGCAGTGGACCGTGATGGACCTGGACGGCGGGCCGGGCGAGACCTTCAATTGCAACAAGCGCGAGGCCCTGTGGCACGGCGCTGGCGGACAGCTGGAATGCCGTCCCGAGAAGGCCGAGCGCGACTGTAACGAGCGCTCGCTGCTGCGCCGCTATGGTGCGGGCGAGAAGGAGCTGGTCATGGTGCGCGAGGAAGTCTTCACCGCCTACCGCGAGGAAATGGTCGAGGCCTCGGGCATGGTCGCAGCCGGGGCCATGATGATGCTGGACGGTGGGGTCGGCGGCCGGGCGTTCTGACCGCAAATAGGCGTGGAAAAGAAAACAGGGGCCCCGATCCGGCGAGCGGGGCCCCGTTTTGTTGCAGCCTGTGCCAGGCGTCAGGACCTGGGGGTGCCGGGCGAG
>JAEYQX010000104.1 GCA_023409795.1 Pseudomonadota bacterium | reverse complement strand
CCCGCGCCGACACACCGGCCCCGCCGCGCGCCCCGTCCCAGGCCAGGGCCTGCCAGTCTGCCCCGACCGCCTGCGCCACCGTCCCGGCAAACCGGGTCCAGTCCGCGCTCTGGAGCTGCAGCCGGTGATCGACCGTCAGGGCCAGCAGCCGCCGTCCCCGCGCCCTTGCCCAGTCAGCGGCCAACAGCAGAAGGGCGACGGAATCTCCGCCGCCCGACAGGCCGATACAGACCGGTGCCGCAATCTGCGATGCCAGCCGCCGGTCCAGCTGCTCAAGGGTCCGCTGGACCAGCCCGTGGTCCGTCATCCCTGTCAGCCGCAGCGCGCCCGCGTGCGCAGCTGGGTGGCGCGGGTCTTCAGGGCCGCGCTGGCCCCCTCGGCATAGCGACGGTTGAACTCGTTCAGGGCGCCACAGGCCTGGGTCGCGCGGTCAGTGGCCCGCAGGGCATCGGCCAGGTCCAGGGTCGCCTTGGCGGCCCAGGCCTGACGCGGCCAGTCCCTCAGGGCCGCGGCATAGAGCGGCACGGCGGCATCCAGGTCGTCGTCCGCCGCATAGTGCTCAGCCAGGCGCAGGTTGGCCTCGCGCGCCTCGGCCGTGTCGGGCCAGGTCACGATTACGGTCTGCAGGGCCCGCTCGCCGCGCGCTGCATCCTGGGCCAGCAGGTCCAGTGCCGCCGCCAGGTCCTCGCCCGCATCCCCGGTGGGCGAGTTGGCCACGATCGGGCCGGTCAGCGCCGCCGCATCCTCGGCCGCCTTTTCCATCTTCTCGATCCGCGCCTCGGCGTCGCGCAGCCGCTCACGCAGGGCCGCATTGTCGCGCGTCGCCTCGTCCAGCTGGAAGGTCAGGCGCTCGCCATCGGCATTGACCCGCTGGAAGGTGGATTCCAGGTCGGACAGGCGCCGCTCCATGATCTGCACCTGCCCCTGCAGGGCCACCACCTCGGGGTCCAGCTCGACCAGGACCGGCTGTCCGGCGGCATTGCGCTGAGTCAGGGCCCGCTCCAGGCGGCGCACATTGCGGTCCAGCCGGTCAAGGGCGCGCTTGTCCCACTGCACCGGCTCCATGGGCGCGGTCTGGGCGACCACAGCCCCCCCGATCAGGGTCAGGCCAACGGCCGTCAGGGCCACGGTTCTATTCAGTCTGAAGGGCAGCTTAGGCATCCGTCAGTCGTCCCATCGTTTTGCGGCGACCACAAGGCCTCCGTCGTCACTCACACACCGGGGCCAGGCCCCACCGGGTCCGTCAGGTTCCCAGGCCCAGATAGACAATGGCCGTCATGAACAGTCCCACAATAATGGCGCAGAACACCAGCAGCACCGCGGTTCGCCACAGGGCCGAGAACACCGACAGTCCATAGGCCCCCTTGATCTGGGCAAACATATGGACCGGCGCGATCAGACAAGCCGCCATCACGGCCCAGGTTCCCGCGCCCTCGACCAGGCTGGCCACGACCACCGCCATGCCCAGCATGGCCATGAAGGTCAGGGAATAGAGGACCGTCACCCCGTGGTCATACAGGGTGATCCCGCGCCGCCACAGGAACAGCAGGGCCATGAAGGGGATCGACAGCGGGATCAGCAGAAAGCTGAACTTGTACATGGTCTGCTGCAGCTTGTAGAGCGCCAGGTCCGGGTTCTGCAGCTTCTTCTTCAGCTTGTAGCCAAAGCCGGCCTTGTCGGTGCCCCAGTCCAGGTCCGCGATCTGGGCCTGCCAGCTGCCGGGCTCCAGCGCATCGGCGCGCACCCTGTCGCGGGCTCGCATCAGCTCGGCCAGGCTCTCGCGGTGGCCCGCCACCCGCGCCTCGGCGGCAGCCAGGGTGCCGGATGCCAGGCCGTGGGCCGTCCCCTTGGCAACCCGGTCGCCCCCGTTGGCAGAGGTCTCGAACGCCTTTTCGGCGGCCTGGGCCGCGGCCCGCGCCTTTTCGACCTCGGCCTCGGCCGAGGCCAAAGCCGCCTGTTCCATCTGGATCCGCTCGGCCACGCTCTGGGTCATGACCTGGGGCTGGGGCGCAAAGCTCAGGGCCATGAACATGACGAACATGGTGAACAGGAACATGGCCAGGGGCGAGACATAGCGGGTCCGCCGGCCCTGGATCCACTCGCGCGTCAGCCGCCCCGGGCTGGTGAACAGCAGCGGTAGGGTGCGCCACAGGCGGCCGTCGAAATGCATGACCCCGTGCAGGATTTCCTCGCCCAGGTGCAGCAGGGTGCGGTGGACATGGGCCGGCTGGCCGCACTGGGCGCAGAACCTTCCCTCGACCGTGGCCCCACAGTCCGAACAGGCGTGATGCGGCTCACCCGCCCGGCCACCGGGCCGCTCCACGGCCCCGGCCATCAGCGCCCCCGTAAGGGCACCGCCCCCTGCTTCCACATCCATGCCTGATCCCCCAAACCCGGTGGCGCTCTTTTAGGCACCTGTGCGGCAAAGAAAAAGGGTGCCGGCTTTCACCGGCACCCTTCAACCTCAACCCGGCGCTGGCTTAGCGCGGAGCGCCCGATGCAATCGCCGTGCGGGCGTTGCGGTTCTGGGCCCAGGCGGCCTCGTTCGAGCCTTCAGCGATCGGGCGTTCCTTGCCGAAGCTGATGGTGTCGATGCGCGAGGCGGGCACGCCGCGCTGGATCAGGTAGTTGCGGACCGACTCGGCGCGGCGGGCACCCAGGGCCAGATTGTATTCGCGGGTGCCGCGTTCATCGGCATTGCCCTCGATGCGGACCATGACCTGCGGATAGCGGGCCAGCCAGGCGGCCTGGGCGTCCAGGCGCGGCTGGGCTTCCGGACGCACGGCATAGGAGTCGAGGTCGAAATAGACGCGGTCGCCGACGTTGACGACGAAGTCCTGCTCCGAGCCCGGAACGGCCGCGCCGACATTGCCGCCGTCGACGGGGCCGGTCGGTGCGGTCGGATAGGTCGGGCCCGACGGTGCCGGCGCGGGCGCGGGGGCCACGGGCTCGGGCTTCGGCTTGCTGGCACAGGCCGACAGGGCAGCCACGGCCACACTCACCATGGCGAGTTTCATCACGGAACTAGTATTCATCGGTCGTCTCCTTTGGGGATGAGGACGGCGGCCTCAACCTTGGCTGTATCGCGCTAGCTAAACCGGGGCTGATTGTCGCGCTACGGGCATAACGCATTGTTTATCAGGCAGGTCCCACGGCTCCGCTCACGTTTCTGTAACCGCGTTAGGCTGGGCAGGAATCCGGACTCTGGTTCAGTCCCAGATTGGCCGGCGGGGCGTCCAGCAGACCCGACCAGGCCGGGTCCGAGCCGCGCTCCTGATAGCCGGCCTGGGACACCACGCGGCCCGACAGGTCCACCGTCCACAGGCGGGTGTCGCCACCGGGTGCCTGGCGCGCAAAGGCGATGTAGCGGCCATTGGGGGCCCAGGACGGACCTTCCTCGAAATAGCTGGACGACAGGATGCGCTCGCCGGTGCCATCGGTGTTCATCACCCCGATGTGGAAGCGCCCGCCCGACTGCTTGGTAAAGGCGATCAGGTCGCCGCGCGGGCTCCAGGCCGGGGCCGTATAGAGCCCGCCGCCCCGGCTGATCGGGCGCTGGCCCGAGCCATCGGCCCGCATCGTGTAAAGCCGCGCCGAGCCCGAACGGTCAGAGGTAAAGACGATCTGGTTGCCATCGGGGCTGAAGGACGGCGAGGTGTCGATGCCCGGGTCGGACGTCAGCCGCGACAGCTGGCGCGTGCGCAGGTTCATCACATAGACGTCGGTATTGCCGCCACGGATGATCGAGAAGGCGATCCGCGACCCGTCATTGGAGAAGCGCGGGGCCAGGACCTGGCCGTCAAACTCGCCCAGGCTTTCGCGACGGCCGGTGGCCAGGTTGTAGAGATAGATCCGGCTGTAATCCTTGCCGAGCGCCACATAGGTGATCTCGTCCGGATTGTTCATCGAGAAACGCGGCGACATGATCACCTCGTCGCCCTGGGTCAGGTAGAAGGGGTTGGCCCCGTCCTGGTCCACGATGGTCAGGCGGCTCAGGCGATTGGTCTGGGTCCCGCTCTCCGAGACGAACAGCACCCGCGTGTCAAAGAAGCCGCTCTCGCCGGTCAGGCGCTGATAGACGACGTCCGAGATCTTGTGCGCCATCCGGCGCCACTGCTCGCTGGTGGCGGTGAACTGATAGGAGACCAGCTGGCACTGGCGATAGGGGTCATACAGGCGAAAGCCCACGTCGACGCGGCCATCGGCCCGCTGGGTCACGCCGCCATAAAGCACCGCCTGGGCCCCGATGGCGGTCCACTGCGGGAAGTTGGGGGCATTGGCCAGGCTCAGCCCGGTCTCGATGAAGCTGGCCGGGTTCAGCGGGTCAAAGAAGCCCGAACGCTTCAGGTTGTTGCTGATCACGCCCGAAATCTGGCTGCCGTTCTCGCCGCTGAACGGGACGATGGCGATCTGCAGCGGGCGCAGGACGCCCTGGTCGATCTCGACCTCGACGGGACCCGACTGCGGAGCTTGGCCCATCGGGGTCTGTGCGGTCGCCGCACCCGCCGTCAGGGCCAGGGCGGCTGAGGCAAGAAGAAGGGGCAGACGCATGAAAAGCTCCTGAATTTCTACGGCTCGCAGGTCCAGGCCAGCCTGGACCGGATGACTTAATTTTCTGCTCGCAACAGACAAGCTTGCGCCCGAATGAGGCAACTTTCGGACCGGCTGGCCAGGCCTTTCCACGGACAGTCCTGTCTTAGCTCTGACCACCGGCCTCCGGTTCCCTGCCCCACCCTAGCGATTGGCACAGGCCCGTTCGGTATTGAAGGTCGGCCGGTATTCGCCGCCGGGGAAGTCGTCGGGCACGCGGAAGGGCGCGGTCTGGCGAAGCGCGCGCAGGGCCCCGTCTGCGGCGGCCCGATAGACCGCGCTGGACTGGGGGTTCACCAGGCTGGGCCCGCGGGTGATGCGCCCGTCCTCCGACAGGGTCAGCTCGATCTGGATCCTCAGCGAGTCGGCACCGGGGATGTCACAGGGCAGGATCCAGTTCGGATAGACCTGGTTGAAGATGGCGGTCAGCTGCGGCCCCGTGGCCTGGCTGGCCTGGCCCCGGCCCTGCTGGCCAGTGGCCGGGCGGCCCCGGTTCTGGGTCGGGCGCGGCGGTCCGGCCAGGGCATCCAGGTCCAGGCCCGGCTGGGCCTTGGCCGGTGCGGCCGGGCGGGCCGGGGCCGGGTTGGCCTTGGCGGGCGGCGCAGGCGTCGGA
>JAEYQX010000096.1 GCA_023409795.1 Pseudomonadota bacterium | reverse complement strand
GGCTTGACCTGACCGTGGGCCAGGGCGGCGCGGGCGGGGTTGGCAATGCCGCCCCCGGCGCGGCTGGAGGCGACAGCCTGGTCCTGCTGGACGCGCGGCCGATCTTGCGCGCGGGCGCAGGGCAGGGCGGCGGGGCCGGACAGAGCGTTTCGGCCCCGACGGCGGGCCGTGGCGGGCTGGGCCAGCTCCCCGGTAACGGCGGCGGCAACGCCTCGATCCTGGGCAGGGCCGAGGACGGGGCCTGGCTTTCCTGTCCCAGTGGCCCGGGTGGCGGCGGTGCAGGCGGTGGCGTCAGCAACCAGGGCGTCGCCCAGGAGGCCGGTAGCGGCGGCCCGGGCGGCTGGCTCTCCCTGATGGCCTCAGGCGGGCCGGGCCTCGAACTGGCCGGGGCCGAGGGGGAGGATACGGCGGACCTGGCCTTCAGTCCCTCGGGCGGAGGCGGCGGCGGAGGGGGCAGCTCAGCCACGGCGGCGGGCCATCCGGGCGGCCACGGCGGCCTTTATGGCGCAGGCGGCGGTGGTGGCGGCGGGGGCCTGCTGGTTGGCGGTGCCGGCGGCCACGGCGCGCCGGGCGTGATCCTCATTACGGCGGTGGGGTGAGCCATGGCCCGATCCCGAAATCACACCGATCCGGCCGAGCTGGAACTGCTGGACGAAGAAGCCTGGTCCGCGCCCGAACGCCTCAGCGCGGACGACTGTCTGGAACACCTGGGCGCGGACTGGCGCTGGCCGTCCGCCCCGCAGGATCAGGATGAATTGTCATGACAAAACAGCCGCCTGCCGACAAGGCGATGCCGGAGGGACGCTGGTTCTGGCGACGCCTCTATATCTTTGTGACCAGCGCCCTGTCGTGGGGCCTGCTGCTGACCGTGGTGCGGCGCAGCCTGCCTGCGGACCTGCCCCGTATCGCCGAGGGATTGATGGGCCTGCTGGCCCTGGTCCTGGTCGTCTATCTGGTGGCCCCCAGCGCCCAGCAGATCGTCGCGGTCGTGGCCGAACTGCGCCTGCGACTGGGAGGACGCCGATGAGCTTTCGTCTGTCGGCCCTGTCGCGCAGCCGGCTGGTGGGCCTGCATCCCGACCTTGTGCGGGTGACGGAGGCAGCCATCCAGAGGACTCCCGTCGACTTTCGCGTCACCGAGGGCCTGCGCACGCCCCAGCGGCAGGCCCAGCTGGTCCGGGCCGGGGCCAGCCGGACCCTGAACTCGCGCCATCTGACCGGCCATGCCGTGGACGTGGCGGCGATGGTGGGGCGCGAGGTGCGCTGGGACTGGCCCCTTTATCCGCCCATTGCCGAGGCCTTCAAGGCAAGCGCGGCCGAGATGGGGATTGCGCTGGTCTGGGGCGGCGACTGGCCGCGCCTGCGCGATGGCCCTCATTTCGAGCTCGACCGGAGGGCTTATCCATGAGGCTGCGCTGGACAAGGGTGCTGGGCGGGCTGGCGGTGGTCGTCCTGGCCATGGCGGTGATGGGCACCGTGGCGCGCTCGGTCGGACTGGTCTGGGATCCGCTGGGTCGCACGGCCGCGCGGCTGGAACGGGCAGAGGCCCAGGCGGCGCAGGCCGATGCCGAGCGGCGGGCGCGCCAGCTTGAAGCCGAGGGGACAGCGAGACGCGCGCGGGTCGAGGCCCAGGCCCATGAAACCTTGCAACAGGTGGCCGCCGTGACGGCTGCATACGAACACCGGGCCAGGGAGGCCGAGGATGCAAAGACGCCTTTGGATGGGGATCGTGCTGGTCGCCTGCATGGTCATGATCGCGAGCTGTGCCGCCTTGCCAGCCAGCTTGCCGGTTGCGCCACCGCGCCTGGTCCTGCCGGAGAGCGCGAGCCGCCCCTGTCGGCTGAGCCAGCTGCCCGCCAACCCGAGCCAGGCTGACCTGGAGCGCGCCTATATGGCCCGCGGTGCCGATCTGGTGGCCTGCGACACGGCGCGCCGGATGGCGGTCGACCTCCTGCTGGAAGAACGGGCCCTTTATGACCTCTGGACCGGCAGTCCGGCCCGGATGCGGCAAATATTGCCGGGCAAGTCGGCAAAAACTGCCGATGACTGATCCCGCCGGGCATATCCTGCCGGGTAAGTTGGCAGTCATTAAAATCTTAACCGACTGATTTTACGCCATAAAAATAATTGCCACGCTTGCGGCCTGTCTGGCCTGGCTGTTGCAACCAGACGTGCCGAGCAGAAAGCTCCCGGCAGCCAAAATGGCGTCGGACATCGTCTGAAGACAAAAGGACAGCCAAAATGGCTAACAGCATCAATACGAACACCGGCGCAATTGTTGCGCTGCAAAACCTGAACGCCACCAACCGCGACCTGAACGTCACCCAGAACCGTGTCAACACGGGTATGAACGTTTCGTCGGCACGCGACAACGGCGCTATCTTCGCCATCGCCACCAACCAACGCGCTGAAGTGGCTGGCCTGCACTCGGTCAAGCAATCCCTGCAACGCGGTCAGTCCCTGGTCGACGTCGCCCTGGCTGCTGGCGAGACGATCGTCGCTGCCCTGACCGAGATGAAGCAACTGGCCGTTGCCATGGAAGGCGGCGCTGCTGGCGAGCCTTCGTATGATGCCTACAAGGCTGACTACGATGCGCTTCAGCTGGAAATCAACGACGCCCTGGCCGGTGCCAACTTCGACGGCGCGAACCTGTTCGCGGACGGCGCTGTTGTCAGCCTGATCAAGAACACCGCCAGCGCCGACAACACCTTCGACATCGGCTTTGCCGCTGCGGTCACGGTTGCTCCGGCTACGGCTGACGTCGCTGGCGTCAACGCGGCCATCGAAGGCTTCACTGCCCAACTGGCGACCCTGGGTACCCAGTCGAAGTCGGTGGAGCGTCAGATCACCTTCACCTCGAAGATGCAGGACGCCCTGGAAGTCGGTATCGGCAATCTGGTTGATGCCGACCTGGCCAAGGAAAGCGCCAAGCTGACGGCTCTGCAAACCAAGCAACAGCTGGGTGTGCAGGCTCTGTCGATCGCGAACCAGTCCAGCTCGATCCTGCTGGGCCTGTTCCGCTAAGCTGAGCGCGGGGGCGGGGCCCGACGGCCTCGCTCCCGTCGTCTCGCGATAACGAGGGACGCGACCTGGTCGCGTAAGGGAAATGACCGACAACGTCATCAGAGTGCCCGGCGTATCAGTCGCAGCGCCTGAGCTGCAAGCGCCTGCCCAGGTCAATCCGGCCCCGCAGGTTTCGGTCGAAAATCTGGACAACCAGCCGCGCCTGGCCATCGAGCAGGGGCCAAGCGGCTTCGTCTACAAGGTCCTGGATCGCGCGACGG
>JAEYQX010000040.1 GCA_023409795.1 Pseudomonadota bacterium | reverse complement strand
AGTGGCGTCCGACCCTGGATGCCATGGCCTCGTCCGGGGCCGAGATCGACCCGCACCTGGGCCACGCCCTGGAGTTCCTGAACCCGGTCAACGGCGGCTCGATCATGGCCACCATCTCGGCCCATGTGCGGCTGATGCCCGCCGGCTTCGAGACCCAGCCGCGCCGCGCGACCGACGGCACCATCTTCGTGGTGGTCGAGGGGACTGGGCAAGCAATCATCGAGGATGAGATCGTCGAACTAAGTCCACGGAACATCGTTGTCGTCCCGTCGTGGAAAAAAGTCGTATTTAAGGCAACGAGCGAATTGATTTTGTTTGGCTATTCCGACAAGGCGTGTCAGGAGAAGCTTAACCTGTACCGGGAGGAAAACGCATGAGTCTGCTGTTCGCACCGCAAGACGTAGTAATTGTACCTACTTCTACTGGCGAAGACTTCCCGGTTCGTCGTGTAATCTGTGTTGGTCGCAACTATGCCGCGCACGCTCGCGAAATGGGCCGCGACCCGGACCGTGAGCCGCCCTTCTTCTTCACCGCCTGGGCCGAAACGGTCGTGCCGTCGGGCGTGACCATTCCCTATCCGTCGCAGACCTCGAACTTCCACTTCGAGGCCGAGCTGGTGGTGGCGATCGGCAAGGCTGGCCGCAACATCCCGGTCGAGCAGGCCAAGGACCACGTCTGGGGCTATGCCACGGGCCTGGACATGACGCGCCGCGACCTGCAGCTGGAAGCGCGCGCCCAGGGCCGCCCCTGGTGCACCGGCAAGAATGTCGAGCAATCCTCGCCCATCGGCCTGATCCACAAGGCCGGCGAGGGTGACTTCAACCCTGAGAAGGGTGCGATCAAGCTGACCGTCAATGGCGACGTGAAGCAGGACGCTGACCTGGCCGAGCTGATCTGGCCGGTCGATGACATCATCGCCTTTGCTTCCCGGCTGTGGGAGCTGCAGCCCGGCGATCTGATCTACACCGGCACCCCTGCGGGTGTTGGTGCCGTCGTCCCCGGCGACGAAATGGTTGTCACTATCGACGGCCTCACCCCGCTGACCATCAAGGTCGGCGACCCGATCGCCTGAGGGGAGGCGATGTAACCCACGTCAATCAACATAAGGGGAGAGGCGTGCTCAAGACGTGCCCTCCCCAAATCGAGGAGGTGACCCATGGCATCCATGGGGGAGGGCGGCGGCAACGCCGTTATCGACCGGGCCAAGTTTGGTCCGCTGCAGTTCGGCGTAACTGCGCTGTGCTTTATCATCGCCATGCTGGACGGCTTCGACACCCAGTCGATCGCCTTTGTGGCTCCCAAGATTGCCGAGGAATGGGGCCTGTCCCCGTCTGAATTCGGTCCGATCTTCGCTATCGGCCTTCTGGGCCTGACCGTGGGTGCCTTCACCCTCAGCCCCGCTGCTGACAAGTTCGGCCGCAAGACCGTCATCCTGGTCTCCACCCTGATCTTCGGCCTGTTCGCCCTGCTGACGGCCTTTGCCGGCTCGATGACCGAGCTGCTGATCTACCGCTTCGTTACCGGCATCGGTCTGGGCGCCGCCATGCCCAACATCATCGCCCTGACGAGCGAATACGGCCCGGCTCGCCTGCGTGCGACGCTGGTGACCGTGATGTTCTGCGGCTTCCCTCTGGGCTCGACCATCGGTGGCCTGATCTCGACCGGCCTGATCGCCAACTATGGTTGGGAATCGGTCTTCCTGGTCGGCGGCGTCCTGCCCCTGCTGCTGCTGCCGGTCCTCTATTTCCTGCTGCCGGAATCGGTCCGCTTCCTGGTCGCCAAGGGCGCGCCGGAAGCCAAGATCGCCCCGATCGTCAAGAAGATCGACGCCAACGCCTCGGTCGCCGAGTTCATCGAAGGCCTGAAGCACGAGCAGTCGTCAGCTGCCAAGGGCTTCTCGGTCTTCCAGCTGTTCCGTGAAGGCCGCACCCCGGTCACCCTGCTGCTGTGGGTCGCCTTCTTCATGAACCTGCTGGTCATGTACTTCCTGGTGAACTGGCTGCCGACCCTGCTGAAGGGCGCGGGCCTGCCGCTGTCGATGGCCATCCTGTCGACCGCCATCCTGAACCTGGGCGGCGTCGTCGGTGCCATTGCCCTGGGCCGCATGATCGACCGCTTCAGCCCCTACATCGTCCTGGGCACGGCCTATGCCGCCTCGGCCGCCTTCATCGCCCTGCTGGCCTTTGGTGGCACCAACCTGACCGTGCTGCTGGTCGGCGCGGCCCTGTCGGGCTTCGGCGTCGTCGGTGCCCAGATCGGCTGCAACGCCCTGACGGCTGCCGTCTATCCGACCAACATCCGCGCCACGGGCGTGGGCTGGGCCCTGGGCGTTGGCCGCATCGGTGCCATCGTCGGCCCGCTGGTCGGCGGCGTGCTGCTGGGTGCCGGCTGGACCCCGCAAAGCCTGATCCTGCTGGCGGTCGTTCCTGCGGTCGTGGCCTCGTTGGCCGTCTTCGTTCTGGGCGGCGTCCGCCGCCGCTCGGGAGTCTGAAAGTGATGACCCTGCACGGTTACTTCCGGTCGACGGCCTCCTGGCGCGTGCGTATTGCCTTGGGTCTGAAAGGCCTGGAGGCCGGGCAGGTCTTTCATCACCTGCGCAAGGGTGAGCAACGGGCGCCAGACTATCTGGCGCTCAACCCCCAGGGGCTGCTGCCTGCCTTTGTGACCGATGATGGCGAGGTGCTGACCCAGTCCCTCGCCATCATCGAATACCTTGACGAAGTGGCACCGTCGCCCGCCCTGCTGCCCGCCGATCCTGTGCTCAAGGCCAGGGTCCGCGCGGTGGCCCAGGTGGTCGCCTGTGACATCCACCCGGTCCAGAACCTGAAGGTCCTGGCGCGCCTGCGCGACCTGGGCCTGTCGGAAGACCAGGTCCAGGACTGGGCGGCGACCACGATCGAAGAGGGCCTGGACGCCATTGACCAGCTTCTGGCCAACCAGCCCGGTCCCTTTGCCTTTGGCGCCCAGGTGACCCTGGCCGACCTGTTCATCGTGCCACAGCTGGGCAATGCCCGACGCTTTGGCGTTGAGCTGCGCTGGCCGCGCCTGGTCGCCCTGGAAGCCGCCTGCCTGGAGCTTTCGGCCTTCGCCGACGCGGTTCCGGGCAAGCAGCCCGACGCCGAGTAAACCTCTCCCTGAAACCCTGACCGAACTGAGCGTGGAGCCAACCGCGCCGCCATCGGAGGACATCCATGCCTATCATGACTGCAGCTGCGGCTGCCCTGATCTCGCACGCTGCCATGCCCGCGGCTGACGCTGCCGCCGCCACCGCCGCACAGGCTTCGGCCCCGGTTCCCGTGGCCGCCCCGGCACCGCCGCCGTTCAAGCTGATCAATCACGACGAGAACTACGCCTACCTGGCCGATCCGGCCAAGCGCACCTCGACCTGGTCGCAACTGAAGTATGTGCCGATCGCCGGCGAGCACAGCGGCGTCTGGGCCAGCTTCGGCGGCGAGCTTCGCTTCCGTGCCGAGCACCGCAACAACGAGCGCTTTGGCCGCGGTGCCCAGGACCAGGACGGCAACTTCCAGACCCGCGCCCGCCTGTGGGGCGAGCTGAACCTGGGCGATAATCTTCGCGCCTTCGTTGACGTTCAGGACGCCCGCAACTCGGGCCTGGACAGCGGCGAGCCGGTGATCGAGGAAAGCCGTGCCGACCTGCACCAGGCCTTCATCGAGGCCCGCACCGACCTGGCTGGCGGCAAGCTGCGCGCCCGCATCGGTCGCCAGGAATTCGGCCAGGGCGCCTATCGCCTGTTCGACATGCGCGAAGGGGCCAATGCCCGCGTTGCCCTGGACCTGGTCCGCGTCCTGTATGACAGCCCGACCGGCTGGAGCGGCGGTGCCTTTGCCGGCTATGCCCTGCGTGAAAGCAAGGCGTCGTGGGACGATGCGACCAACTATGACTACCGCCTATTTGGCGCGACGGCGGCCAAGACCCTGGGCGAGGGGGCCACGGCTCCGCGCCTGGAGCTGCTCTATGCCAACACCGACCGCATGGGCGCTGTCTTTGACCGCGTCGGCACCGGCCGTGACGACCGCAACACCGTCTCGGCCCGCCTGACCGGCCGGGTCGCCCCGTGGGACTATGACGTCGAGGCGGTCAAGCAGTGGGGCGAGTTCGGCGACCTGGACATCGACGCCTGGTATGTCTCGGGCGTGGTCGGCCGCAGCTTTGCCGATGTGAAGTGGTCGCCGCGCGTGGCGCTTCGCATCGACGTCGGCTCGGGTGACAAGGACCCGAACGATGGCGAGCTGAACAGCTACAACCCCCTGTTCCCGCAGCCGACGGGCCTGCGCACGGACCTGGGCTTTGCCAACCTGATCCTGGTCCAGCCCGAGGTGACGGCCCGCCCGACGCCCAAGCTGATGGTCGGCGCCAACACGGCCGGCCTGTGGCGCCAGAGCAAGGATGACGGCTTCTATGCCCTGTCCGGCATGGTGATCCGCAGCGCGACCGAGGGCGATGCTGCCTATATCGGCTGGCGCACCGGGGTCTTTGCCCGCTATGCGATCAACCCCTTCGTCAGCATCACGGGCGTGGCCAACTATACCAAGGCGGGCGACTTCCTTGAGCAGACCACCCACAGCTCGGACCAGTCCTACGTAGGCACCTTCCTGGGCCTGCGGTTCTAGAAGACAAACCCCGCCTCCAGCCGAGGCGGGGTTTTTTCTGGCGCGCGGGCGTCAGTAGCGGGCCCGCAGCGTCAGGCCCACGGTGCGCGGGTCGCCCGGATTGCCGATGACCAGGCCCGAGTTGCCGGACTGGATGCTGACGAACTGCATATAGTCCTGGTCCAGGGCGTTCCTGACCCAGACAAAGGCTTCCCAGCCGCGCTCGGTGCGCACCCCGGCCCTCAGATTGACCAGGGCATAGCCTTCGATCTGCGTATGGCGCGACACGGCGGCGTCAGAGTTTTAGGTCGAGCGATAGCTGACATCGGCCCCCAGATAGGCCTCGCCGCTGTGCGCGGACAGGCGGTCCGGACGGCGCCACTCGCCGCCCACCGACCCGGCCCAGGGCGAGACGCCGGGAAGATCCTGGCCTGACAGGTCACAGGCCACCGTCGAGGTGCCGATCCGCTCCAGCGGGCAGGGGCCATTGGCAAACCGGTCATAGCGGGCATCCGTCCAGGCCAGGTTGGCATAGAGGTCTAGGTCCGGCGTCGGCCGGGCAAAGGCATCCAGCTCAACGCCCTGGATCACCACCTTCTCGGCATTGGCCAGGTAGCCGCGCAGGGCCCCGGGGCCGGTATCCACCACATTGGCCTGGTAGTCCTCGACATCGGTGCGATAGACGGCCAGGTTGGCGGTCAGGCGGCGACCAAAGCCCTGGGTCTTCAGCCCCAGCTCCCACGTTGTCACGGCCTCGGGCTTGACCACGGCATTGTTGAGCGCGGGCGAGCCGTCGGCAGGCGGGGAATGCCGGCCATGTTGATGCCCGCCGACTTGTAGCCCCGGGCCGCGCTGCCATACAGCAGGACATCGGCACCCAGGGCATAGGACAGGGCGACCTGTCCCGACAGGTCCTCGTCGGCCAGCGAGGCCTCATAGAACTGGGGTCGCGCCACGCCCAGGCGGCGTGCAATCAGGGCCTCGTCCGTGGTCTCCAGCCCGCCCTCGGTCACGGCCTGATAGACACCGGCCTTCTCCTCGCGGGTAAAGCGAAGACCGGGCGTCAGGCGCAGGCGGTCGGTGATGGCCCAGGTCAGCTGGCCAAAGACGGCCAGGGAGTCGGTCTCGATGCGGCTGTCGTTGAAGACCTTGTAGCCGTCCAGCAGGGCATCGGGCAGGTCCGGGCTGACCAGCCAGTAGGTGGCGTCGCGGCCGTATTCGGTCACGCCGCTGGTCGTGACGGCCTGGTGGAAGGCATAGAGCCCCACGGTCCAGTCGACCCGCCTCTGGCCATTGGAGGACAGGCGCAGTTCCTGGCTCCACTGATCCTGCCATGACGGGTTGGCCGACTGCCGGGTGATGTCCAGGGCCGTATAGTCGCGATCGTTGCGCGGGCCCCAGTCCCAGGCGCGCCAGGCGGTCACCGACGTCAGGCTGGCAGGCCCCAGGTCATAGTCGATGATGGCCGGACACCCCGGTGGATCTGGTCGGCCTGGATCGCGCTGTCGACGTCGCTCAGCCGGTCATGGGGATTGGTGCTGGCGGGCGCATAGCCGCGTCCGGCGGCCAGGGCAGGGAACTGCTGCGCCGCCGGCTTCAGGGTTTGGCCATAGGTGAAATAGACCTGGGTGCAGCAGTCCGGCGTCAGGTCGGCATAGTCGGCGGCCAGTTTCAGGCTGAACCGGTCGGTCGGCTGGTAAAGCAGCTGGCCGCGAAAGCTGATGGCTTCCTGGGCATTCTGGCGGCGGTCCGTGGGGACGTTGTAGAGCATCCCGTCGCGGCGGGTCGAGACGATCGACAGCCGCCCCGCCAGCATGTCCGGGACCAGCGGCCCCGATACCGTCGCCTTGGCCTGCAGGAAGCCGAAGTCGCCCACGCTGATCTCGCCCTGGGCATCGGGGGTAAGGCTGGGCGCGCGGGTCGTGATGTTCAGCGCGCCCGCCGTGGTGTTCTTGCCAAACAGGGTGCCCTGGGGCCCGCGCAGGATCTCGATCCGGTCCAGGTCGACAAAGTCCATCGTCGCCGTGGCCGGGCGGCCATAATAGACCTGGTCCACATACAGGCCGACGCCCTGTTCCAGGCCGTCGTTGGCCAGGCCATAGCTGGCCCCAAGGCCGCGGATGGTGATGGCCGTATTGCGCGGGTTCGAGCTCAGCAGCTGGACGCTGGGGGCCAGCTGGGTGACCTAGGCCACATTATAGGTGCCGGTCCGTGCCAGCAGTTCCTCGTTCACCACGGTCAGGGCAATGGGCACGTCCTGCGCCCGCTCGTCGCGCCGCCGGGCGGTGACCACGATGTCACCGACACTGGCCACCAGCGGAACCTCGGGCGGGGCTCGCTGCGGTTCCTCGGCCAGGGCCGGTGCCGCCAGCCCGATCATGGCCGTGGCCAGGGCCGGGGAGGCGGTGGCCTGTCGCCAACTTCGCCGGTGGGTAAAGGGCCGCTGTGGCCGGTCAGGCTGTGTCATGATCCCCTCGCGCTTTTCCAGGCCTGATCTGGCGAGGGGGACGCGGTTCGCACAACGCAGTTGTTCTAGATTCAGCCGTAGATTGGCTGTCAGATTATCTTCCGGCGTGTGGGCAGAGGTTCAAGCATTGAACTAAGATAGCAGCTTATAAATCAATGCATTATGATCTCTTCATGATGTGGAGCGGCAGCGGAATAAGCTTTGCCATTTAAGAAAAACTGACAGCCTCTATCGCCCGGTCGTGGGCTGTCACCGGCCGCTCGAGCGAGGCCAGGACCCCCTGGGCAATGAACAGGGCCTGGTGGCGCAGGTCGGGCACGGCGCTGGCTTCCCAGAACAGGCTGCGGGTCAGGGGTCCTACCGCGAACAGCCGTGCCTGGGCGGATCCGGCGGCATTCTTCAGGCGACCCGCTTCGTCGATCGCCAGTCCCAGGCCCAGCGGCGCGGCGGCGACCTGGCCCTGCGCCAGCAGGTCACGGATCAGGGGATCGGGGCTCTGGCTGACGTCCTCGGCCGGGCCGGAGCAGTTGACGACCGCATCAAACAGGCGAGGGCCGGGGGTGCGCTCACCGCGAGGGCGAATGTCCACCGCGACCCCGTGCGGGGCCTGGCGCAGGCCCAGGACATGGCCCGCCTCGATCGTCAGGCTCTCGTCGGCCAGCATGGCGGCGACCTCGCGCGCGACGCCGGGGGCCAGGCGATGGCGGTGGTTCTCCCACAGGGCGCGCAGGTGTCTCAGGAAGCGGCCGCGCTCGACCGGGGACCATGAGGCCCACAGGCTGCGTGCCGAATGGCGCACGTCATCGACGACGGCGCGCCAGTCCTCACCGGCCATGGCCGCGCGGGCCTGGCGCAGGACCTGGGCCGGGCCGCCGCTGAAGCTGCGGC
>JAEYQX010000081.1 GCA_023409795.1 Pseudomonadota bacterium | reverse complement strand
GCCCCACCCCGTCCCGAGGCCATAGCGGTCGTCGGCGGCGGCATTGCCGGGGCCTCGATCGCCCGCGCCCTGGCGGCAAGGGGGGCCAGGGTCACGCTGATCGAGGCGCACCAGCCCGGACACGGAGGCTCCGGCTTCCCGGCGGCCCTGGTCACGCCGCGCCTCGACGCGGGCGATGCCGTCATCGCCGATGTCCATGCCCAGGCCCTGCGGCGGTCCGGGCAGCTCTATGCCGGGGTCGAGGGGGCCATCCTCGCCCCCTCGGTCCTGCAGCTGGAACAGGCCGAGCGTGACGCGGCCCGCTATGACAAGATTGCCGCCCAGCCCCTGTGGTCCCGGGACCAGATGAAGCGGGTGCCCGCAGCCGAGGCTGCAGGCCTGCTGGGCGAGGCCTCCACGCCCTCTGGCCTGATGATGGAAGGTGCCATGGCCCTGCATCCGGCGGCGGTGCTCGAGGCCTGGCTGGCCGGGGTGGAGCGCCTCAGTGCCCAGGTCGGCAGGCTTGAGCGCGACGGTGACCGGTGGCGGATCAGCGACGCCGATAGCTGCCCGTTGCTGACGGCCGATGCGGTCGTCGTCACGGCCGGCTGGGGCACGGCGGCCCTGTGCCCCGACCTGCCGCTCAACCCGGTGGCTGGCCAGGCCGACTGGGTCGAGGGGCCCACCAGCCGCCCGGTCGCCTGGGGTGGCTATGCCGTGCCCACCGGCAAGGGGCTTCTCTACGGCGCCACCCATGAGCGCGAGGCCACGGACAGCCTGCCGTCTGATGCGGCCAGCGACGTCAACCTGGCCACCCTGGCCAAGGCACTGCCCGCCCTTGCCGACCAGGTGCAACAGGCCCTGCCCTCTGCGCGCAGGAAGGCCGTCAGGGCCACGACGCCCGATCGCCTGCCGATCTCCGGCCCGATCCCGGACGCACCGGGCCTCTATGTCCTGGGGGGCCTGGGCTCACGCGGCTTTTGCGTTGCGCCCCTGCTGGGCGAGGATATCGCCAGCCGGATTCTGGGGCATCCGTCGCCCTTGCCGCGAGCCAGCCGGGAACGACTGTCGCCCGCGCGATTTACACGCACGTAAGAAAAACGGCTGGCCAGGCTGGCCGTCAGCTTCTGTTCATATTGCCACTGCCAAGCTTGATCCCTTTTCAGGCATAATCCGGAGCCTCCCATGTCTCGTTTGTCGCTTATGGCCCTGCCATCGGTCCTCGTCCTGGGTCTGGCGGCCTGCGCCCCGACTGCCCAGACCGACGCCCCGGCAGACCGGGTGGCGACGGCCCGCCAGTGCGTCAGCCCCGAACACTTCAGCGGCTTCACCGTGGAGGGCGACACCCTCTATGTCCGCGGCCTGGGCAGGAGCGTCTACCAGGTTGAGACGGCCGGCTATTGCCCCAACCTGACCTCCAGCCTGCGACTGGGCTTCGTGCCCCAGCCCGGTGACAGCCAGGTCTGCGTCGGCGACTGGGTCACCCTGTCCACCGGGGGCAACAGCCTGGGCACGGGGCCGTGCCGTGCCCGCGTCGTGCGCTCGCAGACCGAGGCCGAGGTCGCCGCCCTGCCCGCAAAGATGCGGCCCTGAGCGCCCGGCGGTGCCCCGCCACACCTTCTATTACTTCTGAGTCATGGAGCCGGTCTTGCTTTGAGCATGGCCGGCTTTGGCCGTATAGACAGGCCGATTGTCAGTATCCCATCAGTCACTGCATAGACGCAGCGTGAGGACCGACCGCGTGGACACCCGCTCCCTGACCGCCAAATATCCGCTGATCCTGGCCAGCCTGGTCTCGGCCCTGGCCCTGTCGGCCTGCGGTGGCGGTGACGCCTCCCAGGATGCCGCCCGGGAACAGTCGCGCCAGTCGGTCAGCGCCGTGACCGCCGCCACCGTCACCCTGCCCAATATGATCGTCGCCTCGGGCACCATCTCGGCCTGGGAAGAGGTCCCGGTCGGGGCCGAGGCAGGCGGCCTGACCGCCGTGGCCGTCTATGTCGACGAAGGCACCTATGTCCGCCAGGGCCAGACCCTGGTGAAGATGAACGACAGCCTGCTGCGCGCCCAGCTGCGCCAGCAGGACGCCAGCGTCCAGAGCGCCGAGGCCAACGTGGCCCGCGACGACGCCGCCCTGGCCCGTGCCCAGGAACTGAAGGCCCGCGGCTTCCTCAGCCAGGCCTCGCTCGACACCGCCCTGGCCAACCAGCGCTCGTCCCAGGCCAACCTGGCCATGGCCCAGGCCGCCCGGGCCGAGACCCGCACCCGACTGGCCCAGAGCGACATCAAGGCTCCGGTCTCGGGCCTGATCGTCAGCCGCAGCGTCACGCGCGGCCAGATCATCAGCGCCGGCACCGAGTTGTTCCGCCTGGTGCGCGATGGCCGCCTGGAACTGGACGCCCAGGTCTCCGAGACCAATCTTCCGGCCCTGCGCCCCGGCCAGACGGCGACGATCGAATCCAACGAGGGGGCCACGGCGACCGGCACGATCCGCATCGTGACGCCCGAAGTCGATCCCCAGACGCGCCTGGGCATCGCCCGCATCAGCCTGACCGCCAATAATGGCCTGAAGCCCGGGATGTTCGCCCGCGCCACCATCAATGCCGGCGACCGGGTAAGCACGGCCGTCCCGACCAATGCCGTCCTGTATCGCAACAACAGGGCCGGGGTCTTTGTCCTGGACAATGCCGGCACGGTCCGCTTCAGCCCGATCACCATCCTGTCGCGCGCAGACGACCAGACGGCGGTCAGTGGCATCAACCCCGGCGTGCGCGTGGTGGTCGAGGGCGCAGGCTTCCTCAACGACGGTGACAGGGTGACCGTGACCCAGGGTGCCGTGTCTCGCCCCGCCACGGCTGCGGCGGCGGGCACGACCCCGGCCGCTGCGGCCAAGAAGTAAGGGTCCGGGGCCATGAACCAGATCTCGTCCTGGGCGATCAAGAACCCCATCCCCGTCATCCTGCTGTTCCTGCTGCTGACCCTTGCGGGGGTGGTCGGCTTCAGCTCGATGCGGATCAACAACAACCCTGACATCGACTTTCCCCTGGTCTCGGTGACGGCGGCCCGCCCCGGTGCGGCCCCCGCCGAGATGGAGGTCCAGGTCACCCGGGTGATCGAGGACTCGGTCGCCGGCCTGTCGGGGGTGCGCAACATCTTCTCGAACGTCACCGACGGGGTCTCGATGACCACCATCGAGTTCGAGCTGGGCACGGACACCGAACGCGCCACCAATGACGTCCGCAACGCCATGAGCGGCGTGCGCGGCACCCTGCCCCAGGACATGCAGGAGCCGACGGTCCAGCGCATCGACATCACCGGCGATGCCCTGATCACCTATGTCGTCCGCTCGCCGACAATGACGCCCGAGCAGATCAGCTGGTACATCGACAACGAGATCTCCCGCCGCCTGCTGGGCCTGGGCGGGGTGGGCGAGGTCAACCGCTCGGGCGGGGTGGACCGCGAGATCCGCGTCGAGCTGGACCCCCAGCGCCTGGCCGCCTATGGCGTCACGGCGGGCCAGGTCAGCCAGGCCCTGATCGGGGTCAACAACAACCTGCCCGGTGGCCGCGTCACCGTGGCCGGGTCCGAGCGTGCCGTGCGCGCCGTCGGGGCCGCCACCTCGGTCGAGCAGCTGGCCGCCACCCTGGTGCCGCTGGGCGATGGCCGCAGCGTGCGCCTGTCCGACCTGGGCCAGGTCATCGACAAGTGGTCCGAGCCGCGCCGCCTGGCCCGCTATAACGGCCAGGAGGCAGTCACCTTCAACTTCCTGCGCTCGCGCGAGGCGTCCGAGGTCAAGGTGTCCGAGCGGGTGCGCGAGGAAATCGCCGCCATCAACGCCAGCCGCGACGACCTGGTGATCGAGGAGGTCACCTCCTCGGTCAAGTATATCGAGGAATCCTACCTGGCCTCGCTGGAAGCCCTGATCCTGGGGGCGATCCTGGCCGTGGTGGTGGTGTTCATCTTCCTCAGGGACTGGCGCGCGACCTTCATCGCCGCCACGGCCATGCCGCTGTCACTGATCCCGACCTTTGCCTTCCTGGCCCCGATGGACCAGTCGCTGAACGTGGTCACCCTGCTGGCCCTGTCGCTGACCATCGGCATCCTGGTCGATGACGCCATCGTCGAGATCGAAAACATCGTGCGCCACATGCGCGATGGCAAACCGCCCTATGACGCCGCCTTCGAGGCCGCCGACGAGATCGGCCTGGCCGTGGTGGCGACCACCGGGACCATCATCGCCGTCTTTGCCCCGGTAGGCTTCATGCCGGGCATCATCGGCCAGTTCTTCAAGGCCTTTGCCCTGGCGGCCTGTATCTCGGTCTTCTTCTCCCTGGTCGTGGCCCGGATGCTGACGCCGCTGATGGCGGCCTATCTGCTCAAGCACACCAAGCACGAAGACAAGGATCCCAAGTGGATGCCCGGCTACCTGCGGGCGCTGAAATGGTGCCTGGGCCACCGCTGGATGGTCTTCATCGCTGGGGCGGTCTTCCTGGTCAGCTCCTTTGTCCTGGCGGGTGCGACCAAGATGTCGTTCGAGTTCATGTCGCCCGCGGACGAAGGCCGCGCGGCCTTCCAGGTCGAGCTGCCGCCGGGGGCCACCCTGCGCCAGACCGATGCCGTGGTGCAGCAGGTCACCCGCGCCCTGAACGAGCGGCCCGAGGTCGTCTCGGTCTATGCCGCGGTCGGCGGCCAGGACGTCAATCAGGCCAACATCTTTGCCGACATGGTCAAGAAGGGCGAGCGCGACCTGAGCCAGCAGGAATTCCAGCGGGTCATGGTCGATGAGCTGCGCCAGATCCCCGGCATCCGCATCCGCGCCGGCATTGCCCAGCAGGGCGGCGGACCGGGCGACGGGACGACCTATGAGCTGAACCTCCTGGGCGACGATCCCGAGGTGCTGGACAATGTCGCGCGCCAGATCGAGGCCGAGATGCGCACGGTTCCGGGCCTGGCCAATGTGGTCAATGCCTCGTCCATCGCCCGCCCCGAGATCGTCGTGACCCCGCGCCCGGACGAGGCGGCCCTGCTGGGCGTCTCGACCGGCGACATCTCCCAGGTGGTGCGCGTGGCCACCTTGGGCGACGTCGACCAGAACCTGCCCAAGTATAACCTGGGCGACCGCCAGATCCCGATCCGGCTGCAACTGACCGAGGAGGCGCGCGAGGACCTGACGGTCATCCAGAACCTGCGGGTGCCGACCAATACCGGCAGCACCGTGCCGCTCAGCGCCGTGGCCGATGTCGAGTTCGGCGCGGGCCCCGCCGGGGTCAGCCGCCGCGACCGCGCCCGCCTGGTCTCGATCCGGGCCGAGCTGAACGGCACCACGACGGGGGCGGCCGCCATCGCCGTGCGCAACCTGCCCGCCATGCAGAAACTGCCCGAGGGCGTGCGCCAGGTCGCCGCCGGCGACGAGGAGTTCATCCGCGAGATGCTGATCGGCTTTGGCATCGCCTTCGCCTCGGGCATCCTGCTGATGTATGCGGTCCTGACTCTGCTGTTCAAATCCTTCGCCTATCCGGTCACCATCATGGCGGCCCTGCCGCTGGCCATCGGCGGAGCGATCCTGGGCCTGATCATCATGGGCAAGAGCTTCTCGATGTCGGCCCTGATCGGCGTGCTGATGCTGATGGGCATCGCGGCCAAGAACTCGATCCTGCTGGTGGACTACATCATCATGGCCGAGCGCGAGGGGCTGAGCCGCTACGAGGCCATCATGGATGCCGCCCACAAGCGCGCCCGTCCGATCCTGATGACCACCTTTGCCATGGGGGCCGGCATGGTGCCCATCGCCATCGGCATCGGCGCGGACGTCGAGTTCCGCTCGCCCATGGCCATCGCCGTCCTGGGCGGGTTGATCTCCTCGACCTTCCTGTCGCTGCTCTACATCCCGGCGGTCTTCACCATCGTCGATGACGTGGCCCAGTTCGCCCGTCGCGGCCTGGCGCGCCTGTTCGCCAGCCAGCGCCAGGGCACCGACGGCACTACCAGCAAGTACTGACGCGTCATCGCCTCATCCTCCCCCGGGCTTCGACCCGGGAGAGATGTCCTGGCCGGGCACGACGTGGCGGTGGACGGCGATCTGATGATTGCCTGCGAGACCTTCCGCCGCCTGTTCTGACCCAATCAGCCGATAAACGAAAAGGGCGGCCGGATCGCTCCGGCCGCCCTTCAGGGTTCAGACCCCGATGGGCCT
>JAEYQX010000197.1 GCA_023409795.1 Pseudomonadota bacterium | reverse complement strand
CAGGTCGTCCTCGCTGACGGCGGCGACCAGCAGGGCCTGGCCGGGCTTTGAGAAGTCGACGCCCGGGTTCAGGGCGCGCAGAAGCCCCTCCGTCATATGGAATTTCTCTGCCAGGCCCTCGATCGGGCTGCGATAGCCAACATGGCTCAGGCCGGCCAGCGCCTCCATGTCCAGGGGCGTATTGCCGATGAAGGGACCCGCCACGTCCTCGGCGGTAATGCGGTAGCCAGCCAGGACCTGGCCTGCCGTGACCGAGGCCAGCTTTTCGAACACCTCGGCGTCCAGGATCCCGTCCGGGCTCAGGCCATGCGCCCTTTCAAACGCCGCCAGGGCCCGGCGGGTGTTGTCGCCGCCCAGGCCGTCGATCACGCCCGGCGAAAAGCGCGCGCGGTCCAGCAGGATCTGGGCCCGGATGACGGCCGGGTCGGGCGTCGCCTTGGGCGCTTCGCCGGTGGGCTGGGGCGTTGCCGGTGCGGCAAAGCGGGCCGTTTCAATGGCCTCGCGCGTCAGGGCGGCATTGCCGAGGCTGTCGGTCGCGCCCGACTGTTCCATGAAGGGATCGGTGTCCGCCTCGACCGGAGCCTGGTCGGTCTGGTCGGACTGCGGGGCGGGTGAACTGCAGGCCACAAGGGCGATCGCCAGGAAGGGAAGGGTCGAAACAGCAAGCGGCGACTTGAACATGAAGGCTCCCGATAACAGGCCTTAGCAACGTCAGGCCGGTGCGCCTGTTCCACCGCAGCGCCCCGATGCGCCCTCAGTGGTCGGACGAACCCGGTTCATTTCCCGTTTGCATTCTCGCGCTAATGTTGTGTCCTCGTGGGAGGGATTATGCGCGATCTTAAAGCCCTGGTACCCGTGCTTGCGCTGAGCGGCTGGGAACGCTTCAAGCAGATACCCGTGCGGGTTGCGTTGGGCTGTGGCATGGCCTGGGGGCTGTATGACAGCGGCAACGAGGCCTGGATCGCGCCGTGGATCATCCTGGTCAGCCTGGTGCAGCTGTTCGAGATCTGGGCCATGTCGCCGTTCCGCCACGGGCGTCCGGTGACCAATCTGTCGATCCTCCTGGCCCTGCTGAGCACGACGACCATGGCCACGGCCTTTTCGGTCATGGCGGCCCTGGTGTGGATGACGGGCGACTATATCCTGGCCACCATGGCGGCGCTGACGCTGTATGGCGGGCTGATGACCAATGTGGCGTCGGGCATCGGCTCGCGCGTCATCTTTGCCATAGGCAGCGCGCCCTATCTGGTTGTCCTGCTGGTCATGCCCATGGTGCCGCTGTTCACCCGTGGGATAGGGGCCGCAGCCCTGATGCTGAGCGTCAGCATCCTGGGCATCTTCTCGATCATGAATGTCTATGTGCGCGTCTATTCGATGCGCAAGGTCGAGGTGATCGCGGTCAGCGAGGCCGAAAAGCGCCTGAACCAGGCGCAGACGGCCATGGCCGAGCGCGCGGCCATGGCGGCCATCATCAGCCATGAGCTGCGCACGCCTGTCAGCGCCATCCTGGCGGGGGCGCAGACGGTGCGCGACGGGGCCTCGGCTGAGCGGCGCGAGGAGACGGCGGACCTGATCATCGACGCCGGACGGCTGATGACGGGGATGCTCAACGACCTGCTTGACCATTCCAAGATGGAAGCCGGGGCCATGACCCTGGAGCGGCGCGACTTCGACCTGGCGGACTTTGTGCGCAATACGGGCCGGTTCTGGAGCGCCGCCGCGGCCCAGAAGGGCCTGACGCTGGAGGTCTCGGACATGGGGCCGGACCCGATCTGGCTGAAGGGTGACCCGTCGCGCCTGCGCCAGATCGTCAACAACCTGATGTCCAACGCCATGAAGTTCTCGACCCAGGGCGTGGTGCGGCTGTCGGCCACGGTCCAGCCCAGGGACCTGGGCCATGAGGTCCGCCTGATGGTGACGGACCAGGGGGTGGGGATCTCGCCCGAGGCCATGGATCGCCTGTTCACCCCCTTTACCCAGGCCTCGTCAGAGGTGGCGCGCACCTATGGCGGGTCGGGGCTGGGCCTGTCGGTCAGCCGTGACCTGGCCCGGCTGATGGGCGGGGACCTGACCGCCGACAGTGCCGAGGGCAAGGGGGCGGCCTTCATGCTGACGGTGACCCTGCCCCAGGGCCGGCCCGACAAGGTCGAGGCTGACGCCGACGCGACGGCGGCCCCGGCGGTGCGGCCCCTGCGGGTGCTGGCGGTCGATGACCATGAGATCAACCGGCGCACGATCGCGGTGGTCCTGCACCCGCTACAGGTCGAGCTGGTGACCGCATCCAGTGGCCACGAGGCGCTGAGGTTCCTGGACGAGCAGGTCTTCGACGTGGTGCTGATGGACGTCAATATGCCCGGCCTGGACGGCAATGAGGCCACCCGCCGCCTGCGCGCCGGCTCGGGCGTCAACTGCCATGTCCCGGTCATCGGCTTCAGTGCCGGGACGGCCGAGAAGGAAATCCAGGCCTGCTATCAGGCGGGCATGACCGACTGGCTGGCCAAGCCGCTGGAGACGCGCAAGCTCTATGACGCCCTGCAGCGGGCGGTGACGTCTGGGCCCGCCGACGCGGTCCACGCGGCCTAGCTGCGGGCCGCGAAGAAGGGCTGGATCCGCGCCAGGGCTTCCTTCACCTCGGCCGTCGAGACGGCGAAGCTGAAGCGGATGAAGCGGTGGCCATTGACCGGGTCGAAATCGACGCCGGGGGCGGTCGCCACGCCGGTCTCGCGCAGCAGGTCCTCGCAGAAGGCGATGCTGTCGTCGGTCAGGTGACCGATGTCGGCATAGATGTAGAAGGCCCCGTCGGGCGGGGCGATGGAACGCAGCCCCATGGCGGGCAGGGCCTCCAGCATCAGCTGGCGATTGGCGCGATAGACGTCGATGTTGGCTTCCAGCTCGGGCTGGCAGTCCATGGCCACCAGGCCGGCGTGCTGGCTGAGCGTCGAGGGGGTCAGGAACATGTTGCCGACGCGGGCACGGGCCTGGGCCACCTCGGCCAGCGGCAGCAGCAGCCAGCCCAGGCGCCAGCCGGCCATGCTCCAGTATTTGGAGAAGCTGTTGACCACCAGGGCGTCGGGCTCGAACTGCAGCATCGAGGCGGGCGCGCCGGTATAGGTCAGGCCGTGATAGATCTCGTCCGAGATGATGCTGATGCCGCGCTCGCGGCAGACCTGGGCAATGGCCTTCAGCTCCTCGTCGGGAATGATGGTGCCGGTGGGGTTGGCCGGGCTGGCGATGATGATGCCCTTGGGCGCCGGTTCAAGCGCGCGGATGGCCTCGGCCGTCAGCTGGAAGTTGACCTCAGGCCCGCAGTCGATCTCGACCGCCTCCATGTGCAGGGCCTTCAGGCAGTTGCGATAAGCGACATAGCCGGGCCGGGCCGTTGCCACCCGGTCACCCGGCTGGAACCGCATCAGAAGGGCCAGGACCAGGGCAGGCGAGGCCCCGGCGGTCATCACGATCTGCTCGGGATCGACCGCAACGCCATAGCGCTCGTCATACAGCCGCGCGATGCGGGCGCGCAGGGCCGGGCTTTCCCAGTAGCCGCCCGGTTCGCTGTCGAGCTTTTCATGGGCCATGGCGATGGCTGCGGCCGGGGCCCCGGTCGAGGGCTGGCCGAACTCCATATGGATGATGGAGCGGCCCTGGCTCTTCAGCTCGTGGGCCAGGCGACTGACGCTGATGGCGCGGAAGGGGTCAATCTCGACGGTCATGGCGTTCTTATTTCAGGGCATCGGCCAGGCGCAGAAAGCCCGGGATATCAACGACTTCGGCACGGGCGTCGGGCTCGATCCCGGCTGCCTCGCACAGGGCGGCACCGCCCAGTTGTTTCAGGGAGGATCGCAGCATCTTGCGGCGCTGGCCAAAGGCAGCGGCGGTGACGCGCTCCAGCTTCTTCAGGCGCTCGGGGCTGGGGCGCACGGCCAGGGGCACCAGCTGGACCACGGCCGAAGCGACCTTGGGCGGCGGGGTAAAGGCGGCGGCGGGCAGGTGCATGATGATGCGGGCCTCGGCCACGGCCTGGGAGATGACGGCCAGGCGGCCATAGGCGTCGTCACCCGGCTGGGCCACGACGCGCTCGGCGACCTCCTTCTGGAACATCAGGGTCAAGGCATGGGGCAGCCACGGCCCGGTCAGCCACTTGATCAGCAGGGGCGTGCCGACATTGTAGGGCAGGTTGGACACCAGATGGGTCGGGCCCTCGGACAGGTCCGCCTCGCGCACCTTCAGGGCATCGCCCTCGACGATGGTCAGGCGACCGGAGCCATCGTCCAGCTCGGACAGCAGCGGAATGAAGCGGGGGTCCTTTTCAATCAGGATTATCTTGCCCGCATCGCTTTCCAGGATGGCGCGGGTCAGGCCGCCGGGGCCGGGGCCGACCTCTATGACATTGCGCCCCTCGAACGGGCCGCCCAGGCGCACGATCTTTCGCGTGACATTCAGGTCGAGCAGGAAGTGCTGTCCAAAGCTCTTCTTGGCCAGCAGGCCATGGGCGTCGAGCGTCTCGCGAAGGGAGGGGAGTTCCGTCATGGGGATGGCCTTAGCGCGTGGCGCGCGTCGCCGCCATCTCTGATGCCAGCCGGATGGCCGCAATCATGCTGTCAGCCCGGGCAATGCCCTTGCCGGCGATGTCAAAGCCGGTGCCGTGGTCGGGCGAGGTCCGCACGATCGGCAGGCCCAGGGAGACATTGACCCCGCCCCAGAAGTCCAGGGTCTTCACCGGGATCAGGGCCTGGTCGTGATAGAGGCAGATGTGGGCATCATAGCGGGCCCGCGCCTCGTCGTGGAACAGGGTGTCGGCGGGCAGGGGGTCGGTGATGTCGATGCCTTCGCCCCGCAGCATGGCGGCGGCCGGACGCAGCACCTCGATTTCCTGCAGGCCGATGGCGCCGCCTTCGCCCGCATGGGGATTGAGGGCAGCCATGGCCAGGCGCGGCGCGGCAATGCCGAAGTCGCGCCGCATCGATTCCTGCACCACCCGGGCGACCCGCACGACACGATCAGCCGTCACCAGTTCAGGCAACTGGTCGATCGCGACATGGATGGTCACCAGGCAGGCGCGCAGGTCCCTGGCCGTCGGCATCATGACGGGGCCGCGGGTGCCGCTGAACGGCACGTCGGCGGTCAGCTCGGCGATGAACTCGGTGTGGCCGGGAAAGCGAAAGCCCGCCGCATACATGGGGGCCTTGGCTATGGGGGCCGTGACGATCCCGCTGGCCTCGCCCGAGATGGTCAGGTCGACCGCCCGCTCGATCCAGTCGGCGACGGCGGGGGCGTGGCGCGGGTCGGGGCTTCCCGCCACCACGGCAGCAGGCAGGGGCGGGGGCAGGACCGGGAGGGCGCGGCCAAAGACGCCGGCGGCGTCGGCGGGGGTGAAGACCGGCTCAACCGGCGCGCCCAGGCCGGCCATCACGTCCGCATTGCCGATGACGGCAAAGGGGGTCTGGCCCGATTTCAGCTCCGACCAGGCACGCGCGATGATCTCCGGCCCGACGCCGGCCGGATCGCCCATCGTGATGATGAGCGGCCGGACCATGGTCATTGCTTGATTTCGATCAGGGCGTCGTTGCGTAGATCGCGCAGGTAGCGGCGGCCCAGCATGGCGTAGTTCTGCTCGCGCAGGCGGTTCTCGACCTGCTGGCGCGAGGGGGCCTGTGGGCCACCCAGGCGACGGTCGCAGACCGCCAGCAGGTGGACGCCGACCTGGGTGCGGACCACGCTGCTGACCGAGCCGATCTCGGCCGAGCGGGCCACCTGCTGGAACTGCGGCAGCAGGTCAGCCACGTCGCTTTCGCCCAGGTCGGCCCCCATGATGTCCGGCTCGCTGCGGGCGCGCTCGATCATGTTGTCGCAGGTGACGCCGGGGCGGAAGGCTTCAAGCTTCTGGCTGGCAGCGGCCACTTCTTCCGGCGTGGCCGTCTCGGGCAGCTGCACCATGACCTGCTTCATCTTGACCAGGCTGCTGGCGGCACCCGAGCGCTTGTCACGCAGGTAGATGATATAGACCCCGCCCTCGACCGGGATCGGGGACGACAGCTGGCCGACCTCCATGCTGGCGAGCATGGTTTCAAGGGCCGGCTGGACCGTGCCTTCGATCACCCAGCCGGCGTCACCGCCACGGGCCGCCGAGGGGGCCGCCGAGAACTGGCGGGCCACGTTCATGAAGGGCGCGCCCTGGACCATCTGCTGGAACAGCTGGCGGCCACCGTTCATGGCTTCCTGCATCCCGCCGACGCGGCTGGCGTCCAGATAGATTTCGCTGACCAGATACTGGGTCTTGGTGGCCGCCTCGGTGATCTGGCGCAGGGCCTGGTCAACCTGGCTGCGGCTGACACGGGCGCGGTCCTGGAAGCGACCGCCGACCAGGTCCCGCCAGCCGCTTTCGACGCGCAGCTGCTCGCGATAGGTCTCGGGGCGGATGCCACCCTGCTGCAGGAAGGCCATGAAGTTTTCGGGCGTGGTGCCGGCCTCGCGCGCCATCATGGCCACTTCGCGGTCGACGTCCTGCTCGGTCACGACCAGCTGCGGGAACTTGGCCAGCTCGGCGGCCTGCAGGTGGTGGTCGATCAGGTCATTCAGCGCCTGTTGCTGGATGGCCGGGATGTCTTCCTCGGTCGGCTGAACCTGGGCCATGGCAATAATGACCAGCATACGCTGGCGCAGGTCAAAGCCCGTGATGATGCGGTCGTTGACCGTGGCAATGATGCCATCGGCCATGCGGAACTGCGGCGTGGCGGCCGGCGCACGCTGAGGAGCCTGTTCTGCGGCCGGGTTCAGGCGCTGCGCCTGGACGGCGGGTTGGGCCGGTGCCGTCTGGGCGACAGATTGACCGATGCCGGTGACGGCCATCAGTGCGGCCAGTGCGACCCCCGTCGAAAAACGCTTCAAACGCATCTGCAGTCCTGAATCCCTAAAGAAAACCAGCCTCTTCACACACACTCGTACCGCCCGGAGCGACGCGCGCGTTCAGCTGACAGCGCCCAGTTTAGCGCCTTTCATCCTGACCATAGCCTGAACCTCCAAAAGTGGCGAGGTTAAGTCTCACATAGACGCCCTCGGCCGGACCCGTGGGGCGCACCCGCGTATTGTCGCGGCGCCAGCCGAACTCGATGCGGAAGCAGTCGTCGTCGAACAGCAGACCCACTTCGGAGCGGGTGATGATGTCGCGCTCCAGGTCGGCGATGCCGTTCACCGTCACGCCCCAGTTGCGATAGATGAACTGCTGGCTCTCCAGCTGGACCAGCTCGTAGTTGCGATTCAGCGGGCCATCGAGCGGGTTCGAGCGGTCGATGATGTAGCTGACCTTGGCGTTGTTGCGACGGCCCCAGCCGCCGTTGATCGTGGTCTCGGCGCGGCGGATCTCGCCATTGCCGTCGATCGTGGCGTGGGCCCAGCCATGGATGCGGTCGGTCGGCTGGAAGTCGGCCTGGACGACCCAGTCCGAGGTGCGGCTGGACAGGCCCGAAGGATCATAGATGCGCGTCGGATCGTCGGGGATCGGCGTCAGGAACTCGTTGATCGCCTCATCGCGCATGCTGCGCCCGATAAACAGGCTCGCCGTGCGGCGGGTATCCCAGGTCAGGGTCGCGCGGGCCCCGGCGGTAAGGCGCAGGCCCCCCTCCAGCAGGTCGTAGCCGGGGAAGCGGTCCAGGTTGAACAGCGAGATGTGGTCCAGCTCGATCGTCTGGCTGTCCTCGTTGGGAATGCGCGGATCAATCTTGGCGCGGTTCGAGACCGAGACCTGGGCCCGGGGCTCGATGACCAGGTCGCTGGTGGCCGACAGGCGTCGATAAAGCGGATAGCTGACATCCAGGCCCAGGCTGCCCCGGCCCCGCGTCACCACGTCCGAATCAATGCCGGACGAGGGCGGCAGGTCCCGCACCGAATAGGAATCGACCCGTGCGTCAACGAACGGCTCCCAGCGGATGCCCATGGGCGAGATGAAGCTGCGACGCCAGTCGGCGCGAAGGGTGACGCGGGTGCTGTCGACGCCAGGCAGGCCCTCGGTGTCGCCGGGCTGGGCGATGATGGTCGAGAGGGTCGGGAAGCCAACGTAGGAATCGCGGAACAGGCTGACGCTGGAGCCCCGCACGCGCAGGCGCCCGCCCAGGACCGGGCCCTCAGGCTCCCACCGCCCGTCGATCAGGGGCGCGACCACGGGCAGGGTCTTGTCATCCTCAAAGACGTTGAGCGCCGGGGTGACCGGGTCAAAGGCCACGACCCGCAGGCTCTGCACCTTGAAGGCGGCCACCGACAGATAGGACCTCTGGGTCTGGCGCTCGGCATAGATCTGGCTGATCAGGCGGCGGCGGTCGCCGTAATAAAGGCCATTGTCCTGGTAGGGGTCGTTGATGCTGTACTGGTCGAACAGGGTCTTGTCCGACACCTGCTCCGCGGTGAAGCCCCAGCGCCAGGGTCCGGCCAGATCGAACTTGCCGTGCGACAGCAGATAGGAGCGGTGGGTGCGATCGCCGAACATGACGCGGCTTTCGGCGCGACCGTCGCCGTCCTGGTCAAAGTCGCCGAAGTTGCGCTCATAGGTATAGCCGCCGCGCACCACCACCGTGCCGCTGTCAAAGCGGCGACGCCACTGGGCGTTCAGCAGGGGCGCGACCCGGGTGTTGAACTGGGGGCTGATCAGCCAGTCCTCGGACGGCGAGACCACGTGCAGATAGGGCACTTCCAGCGAGAAGCCGCGGCCCTCGTCATAGTCGGGCAGGGGGACCAGGAAGCCCGAGGCGCGCTCGACGCTGGGGTCCGGGTGGGCAAAGGCAGGCAGGTAGAAGACCGGCACCCCGCCGACGCGGAACACCACATTGCGATAAAGAATGGCCCGCAGGTCATTGTCCTGGACGGCTTTTTCCGCCTGGAACGAGATACTGGGCGTCTTGGGCCCATCCACGTCGCAGATGGGGCAGGGGGTGAAGATGACCCGGTTCAGCTCGCTGACATTCTCGGACCGGCGCACCGCCGAGGCGGCCATCAGGCTGGCCCCGTTCTGCAGGCGCAGGGCCAGGTCGGTCGCCACCCCGGTGTTGAGATCGGAATCCAGCTCGATACGGCTGGCCTGGACCACCGAACCGTCGGGGCCTGTCAGTTCGGCCCGGCCAGCCGCCGTGGCCACGCCCGTCGCCATGTCATAGGTGACCTCGGCCGCCTGCAGGCTGCGCTGGCGGAAACGGGCAAAGACGCGGTCTTCCTCGGTGCCGGTGGCCGAGATGACGTCGCCCTCGCGCGCCGCCTGCTGGGCCTCCAGATAGACACTGCCGGGGGCCAGGCCATCAGAAGCCTGCTGGGCGGCAGGCGGGGTTTCAGAAGGCGACGGATCGACCTGCTGAGCCAGGGCTGGCGCGCCGTGAACCCAGGCCACGAAGGCTGCACCTGCCAGAAGCCGGGCGCGCAGGGCTCTCCCTGGGGTTTTGCGGCGATCACTCATGCATAGTCCACATCTTGCCGGTGCAACCCGGAAACCGTTCGATTAGCCGTCTTCGGTATAGAACAGCAAGGTAAAGGCGGCGAGCGCCGTCAGTATGGGTGGCAACCAGGCGGCCAGGAAGGGCGGCATGACCTCGGCTGAACCCATGGCGGCGGAAAACTGGTTCACGAAGAAGAAGGCGAAACCAAGAACAACCGCCGAAACCGCCATCCGGGCCAGGTCGCCCAGCCGCATCAGGCGCAGCGAGAAGGCCGCGGCCAGGATCGACATGGCTCCATACATCAGCGGCGTGGACAGCAGTTGCTGCAGGCGCAGGCGATAGGCCGTCGAGGCAAAGCCGGCTGACTCGATCCGCTCGATCTGGCCTGGCAGGGCCCAGAAGGACGTCGACTGTGGCCGGGCGAACCTTTGGAAAGCCTCTTCGTCGGCCAGGTTGGACGGCAGGTCCAGGGTGGCATAGCGCACGGCCCGCTGCCCGGTCTGGGCTCCCACGGCATTGGTCAGGCGCCAGCGCCCGGCGGTCAGGCTGGCGGTATCGGCGTCGATCCGCTCCGAGAAGCTGCGCTGGCCGTCCGGCGTGGTTGTATAGATGAAGAAGGTCGCGTCCATCAGGCGACCGGTGGTGCGTTCCTGGCGGCCGCCGCGGATGATCATCTGGCGAGCGTCGTCGCCTTCGCGCAGCCAGACGGCCGATTGCGCCTCGGCCTGGGCCGCCGGGCCGGAGCCCCGGTTGCGCTCCTGCTGCCAGATGGCATCGCCCGCCGCTGCCAGGGGGCCAAACAGGGTGACGGCCAGGACGCCGAAGACAACGGCCATCCCGGCGGCCGGAAGGACAAAGCGCCAGGCCGAGATGCCGGCGGCGCGCATGGCGATCAGCTCGCTGCGGCGGTTCAGGCTGACAAAGGCACCCAGGGTGCCGAACAGGAAGACAAAGGGCAGCAGCTGGACGATCACCGACGGCGACTTGACCAGGACCAGGCCCAGGACCCGCAGGGCCGAGGCATCGCCCGAAGCATTGATCGAGCGCGACACCTCGACAAAGTCGATCAGCATGACCAGGGCCGCGATGACGGCCAGGGCTACGCCCAGGGCGCGCAGCTGCTGCAGCAGGACATACCGCTCGATGCGGCCAAGACGAAACTTCATGCGAACCTCGCCTTGAACCGTTCATAGGCGGGCCAGACCCGGCGGCGATGGGGCTTCAGCGCCCGGAACAGCAGGCGCAGGGCCACAAAGGTCACGCCCAGCGGCAGCAGATACTGAAGCACATTGAGGCTGGCGTTCCAGGCGCTGGCGGCCACCAGGCCATAGCCGACAACCCGCACCACCAGGAAGACGCCGGCCGCCTTGGCGATCCGTCCGGTATAGCCCGCGCGGCTGAAGGCCCCGCCCAGGATGGCGGTCAGGGCCAGGCTCATCGCCACCAGGGCATAGAGGGGCGAGGACAGGCGCGAATGCCCCTCGGCCATCAGCTCGCCGCGCGAGCCTGCGCTGTCCAGCAGGGCCGGGGTGGGATCAAACAGCTCGGTCAGCCACAGGTCCGACGGCTTGAACCGGATCCGGGCGTCGGTCTTGGCATAGGGGGACAGGTCGAACACCTGTTGGTCAAACGACAGCTGCTCCAGCACCCCGCGCGAGGAATAGCGCTGCATCGAGCCGTTCTGCATGGTCAGGATCGGCAGGTTCTGGATGCGGCCAAAGCGGGCGGTCTCGGCATCCCAGGTGGTCACCGTCTTGCCGTCGTCCAGGTAGACGAAGAGGTTGTTCAACAGGCCGTTCTGCTCGATCTTCTGCACATAGACGGTCAGGCCATCGGGGCCCTGGACGAATCGGCCCTCCTCGACCAGCAGGGCCGCCAGGTCGGTGCGGATGGCAAAGGCCTGGCGGCGACCCTCGCGCTGGGCCCAGGGCTGGACCAGGACATTGGTGACCAGGGACGCGGCCACCACGATCAGGGCGATCTGCATGGCGGGCCGGATCATCGACCAGCGATCGACCCCGGCGGCATAGACGGCCGTCAGTTCCTGCTCGCGCTGCAGCCGCGTCAGGGCGATCAGCGCCCCCACGAACAGGCCGATCGGCAGGATCACCGCGATCAGCTGCGGCAGGGCCAGAAGGGTCAGGTTGATCATGACGCCGACGCTCTGGCCGCGCTCGACGATCACCTCGAGCTGGTCAAGGCTTTGGCTTAGCAGGCCAATCCCGGCCAGCGCCGCGCAGGCTGCCACCACGGGCAGGCCAATCTGGCGGAAAAGATAGCGCTGGATCAGCGTCATACTCTGGAAAAACACCCTGGAATGGATGCAACCGAGTTGCAGCCGGGACAGATGCGGGCCATGTAATACAGGTCCAGGCGCATCGGCAAATGCACGGTGCGCCTATGTCTGATTCAAGCACGACCGGGGCATGGAACCTCGGCCTGGAGTAGATTTCATGAAAATCGAGTTCGTCGCTTCCCCCAGCGCCGCTCAAATCCTTGCCGTTCTGGTGCATGAAGGTCGTGAGTTCGCCGGCCCGGGCGCTGCCCTGGATACCGCTGCCTCGGGCGCGCTGACCAAGGCCATGGCCAACAGCCGCTTTACCGGTGCCGGCAACAGCCACCTGAACGTCGCCGCCCCGGCGGGCGTGGATGCCAACAGCGTCCTGCTGGTCGGCGCGGGCGCGGCTGACAAGTTCGACGACCTGGCCATCGAAACGGCCGCCGCTGCGGCCTATCACGCCGCCAAGATGTCGGGCGCAGAGGTCCTGACCATCGACGTGTCGCACCTGTCGGGGGACAAGGCGGCGCGCGCAGGCTTCGCGGTTCGCCTGGCTGCCTATCGCTTCGTCAAATACCTGACCAGGCAGAAGCCCGAGAAGATCCCGTCGGTGACCACGGTGCGCGTGGTGACGTCCGACGTCGCTGCTGCCGAGGAAGCCTTCAAGCCGCTGTCGGCCGTTGCCGATGCCGTCCTGTTCTCGCGCGACCTGGTGTCCGAGCCGGCCAACATCCTGCATCCGCAGGAGTTCGCGCGCCGCGTGAAGGAACTGGAAGCCCTGGGTGCCAAGGTCGAGATCCTGGGCGAAGCCGAGATGGAAAAGCTGGGCATGGGCTCGCTGCTGGGCGTCGGCCAGGGTTCTGTCCGCGAGAGCCAGCTGGCCGTGATCCAGTGGAACGGCGGCCCGGCCGGTGAAGCCCCAATTGCCTTCGTCGGCAAGGGCGTCTGCTTCGACACCGGCGGCATCAGCCTGAAGCCCGCCGAGGGCATGGAAGAGATGAAGTGGGACATGGGCGGCGCGGCTGCCGTGGCCGGCCTCATGCACGCCCTGGCTGGCCGCAAGGCCAAGGTCAACGCCGTTGGCGTCCTGGGCCTGGTCGAGAACATGCCGGACGGTAACGCCCAGCGTCCGGGCGACGTGGTCACCTCCATGTCGGGCCAGACCATCGAGGTGCTGAACACCGACGCCGAGGGCCGCCTCGTCCTGGCCGATGCCCTCTGGTACACCCAGGACCGCTTCAAGCCGAAATTCATGATCGACCTGGCCACCCTGACCGGGGCCATCATCATTTCGCTGGGCCTGGAATATGCCGGCGTGTTCACCAACTCCGACGAACTGGCCGAAGGCATTGCCGCCGCCGGTCCGAAGGTGGGCGAAAAGTCGTGGCGCATGCCGATCCCGGCGGAATACGACCGCCACATCGACAGCCCGATCGCCGACATGAAGAACATGGGCAACGGCCGCGCCGGTGGTTCGATCACCGCCGCCCTGTTCCTGCAACGCTTCACCAACGGCGTGCCGTGGGCACACATCGACATCGCCTCGACCGCCTGGATCAAGGATTCGAAGAACCCGACCGTGCCGGATGGCGCTGTCGGCTATGGCGTGCGTCTGCTCGACCAGCTGGTCGCCGACAAGTACGAAGCCTAATCGCTTGATGCAGAAGGGGTAGGGCCGGGTGTCCGACCAAAAGCCGGAAATCTGGTTCTACCACCTCGAGCGCTCGACGCTCGACCAGGTGCTGCCGGGCCTTCTGGAGAAAACGCTCCAGCGGGGCTGGCGGGCCCTGATCCACTCGACCCAGTCCCATCGGCTGGATGATCTTGACGAACATCTGTGGACCTATCGTCCCGACAGCTTCCTGCCCCACGGCCTGGCGACAGAGGACCAGGCTGGGCGACAGCCCATTCTGCTGTCCGAATCGGCGGGGAACCTCAATGCTGCTCAGGCTCTGTTCATTGTCGATGAGACAGAGCTGGGGGACACACAGGGGTTTGAGAGATGCTTCATCATTTTCGACGGTCGCAACGAGACATCGCTGCAGCACGCCCGGCAGAGATGGCGCACCCTGAGGTCGGCCAACGCCAACCTGGCCTACTGGAAGCAGACGCCCGAGGGACGCTGGGAAAAGGCGGGCTGATCGGCCTGTCGCTGCTGGCCCTGGCCGGCTGCTCGTCGCCCTATGCCACCAGCGCCACCGTTCCGGCCCCCGTCGCCGTCGAGATCGCACGGCAGAGCCAGCCGGTCGGCACCCATATGCCGCAGAACAATGCCGACATGTGCAAGGCGGGCGAGTTGCAATGGCTGGTGGGCCGTCCGCGCAGCGAGATTCCCGTGCCGGTCGACGTGGTCAACCGCCGTGTCGCCTGCACCACCTGTCCGGTGACCGAGGACTATTCCCCCTATCGGCTGAACATCTTCTACGACGCCCGCACGGGCGTGGTGGAACGTGTCAGCTGCGGCTGAGCCAGAGGATGACTGCCATGAAGATGATCTCCAGCGCCCTTGCCCTGGGTTTTCTGGGCCTCAGCGCCTGTGCGCCGGTGCCGCCGGCGCAGAACCTGAACCCGACGGACGACCAGATGACGATCCTGGAGCCGGGTTCGGGTGCCCAGTGCAAGATCGAGGACTGGCAGCCCTATGTGGGCAAGACGCGCCAGTCGCTGCCAGCGGCCCCGTCCGGGCTGGTCTTCCGCGTCCTGTGCAAGGACTGCATGGCTACCATGGACTATCGCAGCGACCGGGTGACCTTCACCTATGACGATGCGGACGTGATCACGCGCGGCGCCTGCGGCTGATCAAGGCTGGTGGGCGGCTGATCTCGATCAGCCGCCGTGCCGTTCCATGCCGTAAAGGGCGTCGGAGACATCCTCGACCTTGGCGCGGATCAGCGTCTCGGCGTCGCGCAGGCCGCGATTGTAATACAGCCGCCCGATCTGCTGCTCGATGAATTCGACCAGCATTTCGGCAGGCAGGCGACCCAATTCCACATCCTGTTCGTCCCGCAGCCAGCCGCGCAGGCGGTTGGCGGCTTCGTCGCGTTCCTCGGCGGACAGGATCGGGGTGGGTCTCGCCATCAGCTTACCTCAGCCAGTTCTTCCTCGGCCGCCAGCCACTGGGCCTCTGCCGCTTCCAGATCGGTTTGAAGCTGGGCGCGCTTGCGGCTCAGGGCTTCAAACTTTTTCGGATCCCTGGATGCCGCAACCACCAGGTCTTCATCCAGTTTGGTGATTTCGTTCGACAGGGCCGTCATGGCCTCTTCGGCCTTTTTCACCGCATGGCGAAGGGTGGACGGCGACTTGCCCTTCTTTTTTGGGGCAGGACTATCGCTCGTGGCGCGGGTGCCCTCTGGTTGAGCCCCGCTGCGGGTGGCCGAGGTCGGCTTTTCCTTCTTCACCTGCGAGGGCTTCATGCCCTGTTTGGCACGCTCCAGTACGAATTTGGTGTAGTCGTCCATATCGCCTTCAAACGGCTTCACCGTGCCGTCGGCGGCCAGCC
>JAEYQX010000136.1 GCA_023409795.1 Pseudomonadota bacterium | reverse complement strand
TGCCCGTGGGCGGCGACGCGCCGATCACCGTGCAGTCGATGACCAATACGCCGACGGCGGACGCGGCGGCGACGATCGACCAGATCCGCCGGCTTGAGGAGGCCGGGGCCGACATCGTTCGAGTCTCATGCCCGGACGAGGAGTCCACCGCCGCCTTCCGCACCATTGCCCGCGAGGCCCGGGTGCCGCTGGTCGCCGACATCCACTTCCACTATCGCCGTGGCATCGAGGCGGCCGAGGCGGGCGCGGCCTGCCTGCGCATCAACCCCGGCAACATCGGTTCGATGGACCGCGTCCGGGAGGTCGTCCAGGCCGCCCGCGACCATGGCTGCTCGATGCGGATCGGCGTCAACGCCGGCTCGCTGGAGAAGGAGCTGCTGGAAAAATACGGCGAGCCCTGCCCCGATGCCATGGTCGAAAGCGCGCTGAACCACGCCCGCATCCTGCAGGACCTGGACTTCCACGAGTTCAAGATCTCGGTAAAGGCGTCTGACCCCTTCCTGACGGTTGCCGCCTACCAGCAGCTGGCCGAGGCCATCGACTGCCCGCTGCACCTGGGTGTGACCGAGGCTGGCCCGCTTCGCACCGGCACCATCAAGTCGGCCATCGGCATGGGCTCCATGCTGTGGGCCGGGATCGGCGACACTATCCGCGTCTCCCTGGCCGCTGACCCGGTCGAGGAGATCAAGGTCGGCTTCGACATCCTCAAGTCGCTGGGCCTGCGCCACCGGGGCGTCAACATCATCGCCTGCCCGTCCTGCGCCCGCCAGGGCTTCAATGTCATCGAGACGGTCGGCATCCTGGAGGAAAAGCTGGCCCACATCTCGACCGCCATGTCGCTGTCAATCATCGGCTGCGTCGTCAATGGCCCGGGCGAGGCCCTCTATACCGACGTCGGCTTCACCGGCGGGGGCAAGGGCGCGGGCATGGTCTACCTGAACGGCAAGATCGCCCACAAGCAGGCCAATGACGGCATGATCGACCACATCGTCGAGCTGGTCGAACAGAAGGCCGCCGAGCTGGACGCCGCCCGCGCCGCAGCCGAATAGGTCGCCAAGCCCCGCTTTCGGCGCTAGTGCAGAAGGGTTCAAACCTTTCTGATCGGGCCTGCCATGAAGCTCTACATCACCACCCCGTCGCCCTTCGCCCGCAAGGTCCGCATCGTCGCGCGCGAAAAGGGGCTGGCGTCCCGGATAGAGGAGATCCTGGTCGATCCCTATGGCAATGATCCCCAGCTGGTGGCCACCAATCCGGTGGTCCAGGTGCCGACCCTGATCGCCGCGGATGGCCTGCCGCTGAACGACAGCCCGGTCATCGCCCAGTACCTGGACCAGATCGGCACCGGCCCGGCCCTGCTGCCTGCCGATCCCGCCGCCTGGCTGCGGGTCAAGCGCCTGGAGACCCTGGCCAACCAGGCCCTGGAGATGGGCGTCAAGCTGGTGCTGGAAAAGCGCCGCCCCGAGCATGAGCGCTCGCCGTCCTGGATCGAGCGCTGGACCACCAACCTGGGCCGCACCCTCGATGCCCTGGAAGCCGAGGCTCCCGCTGCGGACACCCTGGACATGGGGATCATCACCACGGGCGTCGCCCTGACCTGGATCGGCTTCCGCCACCCCGACTATGACTGGAAGACGGGCCGCCCCAACCTGGTCGCCCTGAACCAGGCCCTGGAGCAGCGCCAGAGTTTCGCCGACACCTATCCCCAGTAATCGTTGTTTCTACGATTCCTCCCTGTGGCGAAGCCATGGGGAGGTGGCGCGGCGCAGGGTGCCGTGACGGAGGGGCCCTTTCGGCCATCCGGTCCCTGGCCCCTCCACCCCATCGTGGGTTCCCCTCCCACAGCGTGGGGAGGAAATACGGCCTTATTTCAGGAAGAGCTGGGTCGCCTGGAAGATGGACAGGCTGACCAGCAGCAGGCCGACGGCATAGGCCAGCTGCTTGCGCGGCACCTTCTTGACGATCAGGCCCGCAAACGGGGCGGCGATCAGGCCGCCGACCACCAGGCCACCAACGGCGGCGGCATGGTCGATCAGGGCCTCGGCCTCGCGCCAGTGGCCGGTGACCAGGCTCCAGACAAAGGTGGCCGAGACCGCCACGGTCAGGAAGAACTCGGCCGTGTTGACGGTGCCGATGGCGCGGCGCGGGTCCTGGCCCGCCCCGATCATGGACGAGGTGACCGTCGGGCCCCAGCCGCCGCCGCCGACGGCATCCAGGAAGCCGCCGATCAGGCCAAAGGGCGCGGGCATCCAGCCGGGCAGGCGGCGCGGCTTGATGTCGTGGCCGGCCCGCCACAGGATGTAGACGCCGATGATCGCCAGGTAGAGGACGATGAAGGGCTTGATCACATCCCCCTCGACCCCGGCCAGGACATAGGCTCCCAGAACCCCGCCGATCACCCCCGCCACGGCCAGCGGCAGGAACAGCCGCCACTCGATGTTGCGGTGGACGATGTGGCTGGTCGAGGAGGCGGCGGTGGTGAAGACCTCGGCCGCATGGACACTGGCCGAGGCGGTCGCCGGGGGCACGCCCAGGGCCAGCAGGACGGAGGAGGATATGACGCCATAGGCCATGCCCAGGGCACCATCGACGGCCTGGGCCAGGATTCCGACCAGCAGAAACAGGAAGAAGGTGTCCATCTTTGACCGACTGTCAGGCAAATACCGGGATTGGCTGGCCTGTGCCCAGGGCCAAGGAACGACCGGGTAACTCCGGTCCGGCTACTCGGTTCAGGCGTTCACGTCCAGTCGGGCGATGGCGGCCAGGATATCACGCGAGGAATAGGGCTTGATCACCATGGCGGCGGCCAGGTCGGCGTTTCGCGCCGCCTCGGTTACATCGCCCGAGATGAAGATGACCGGCGTGCCCCAGCGCGACTTCAGGTTGCGGGCCAGGTCGACGCCCGTGGCCGGGCCCGACAGGTTGATGTCCAGCAGGGCCAGGTCGATCTGGTGCAGGGCCGTGGCGGCCTCGGCGGCCTCGGCGCTGTGGAAGGGGCCGACGACGCGATGGCCGGCGGCATCCAGGGTCTCGGTCAGCTCGGCGGCGGTCTCGGCGTCATCCTCGACCAGCAGGACCGTGCGGGCCCCGTCGTCGGGGCTGGCGGCGTCGTGGTCCTCGCTGGGCATCTGGCGCTTCAGCACGGTGCGCAGGGTCGGCCACAGCTCGGAGGGCTCGGCCTGGCTGTCCAGGTCGAAGATATTGGCCAGGGCCCGCAACTCGGCCGCGGCTTCGGTGCCCAGCGGCTTGCCGCTGGCCAGCAGGCCGTCAAACCGGGTGCACAGGCGTGCGATATCATCCCCGCCCATGGCGGTGTGGTTGATCGTGTCAGTCATCCCCTGTCTCCGCTGTTCGCGTAGAGCCCCGCGAGCGTTTCACACTGAAACGGCCCCGCAGCACGACAGTCAGCTAAGGATTGAAACGGGCGTGTAAACACCTTTGACGCGCTTGTTACGGCTCTTCACAATCCAGATAGCTGGGCTTTACAGGTTGCAGTGCACAAAGACGCCCGACTTTTCAGGAAGATAGGCCGGGCCCCGCCGTCGACCCCGCTCACGCAAAAAAGACGCAAAAAAGGCGATGGCCCTGGTGACCGCCTGTGCGATCGCAGGGAGCCAGGCCATGGACTTTGATACGGGGGGTGACATAAACAGGCGGCTTCCCGCCCCACCGGAGTAAGCCCTTGCGACTGCCTCAAGCCCGACTGGATCAGGTGCTCGACCGCTTCCAGGAAGTGGAGGCCCGGATGGGCGCGGCCACCGATGGGGCCGAAATCGTGCGCCTGTCCAAGGAACACGCCGAGCTGAAGCCGGTGGCCGACGCGGTCAGCGCCCTGGCCCACCTGCGCCGGGAAATGTCCGACCTGGAAGCCATGGCCTCGGACCCTGACATGGCCGAGATGGCCGCCGAGGAACTGGCCGCCCTGAACGAGCGCCTGCCCGGGCTGGAGCGCGACGTGGCCCTGCTGCTGGCCCCGCGCGATGCCGACGAAAACGCCTCGGCCGTGCTGGAAGTGCGTGCCGGCACCGGCGGGGACGAGGCGGCCCTGTTCGCCGGCGA
>JAEYQX010000126.1 GCA_023409795.1 Pseudomonadota bacterium | reverse complement strand
GCCTGCTCACGGGACGTTAAACACTTGGGCGCAATCATCCCTAGCAAGAACCGGGCCAGCTGCGGCCCATGAGGGATGCGAACGCGGTGCTGGGCCAGAGGTTAGACGTCAGACAGGGGCAGGGGCTGGTCATCACGCCCCAGCTGCAGCAGGCGATCAAGCTGCTGCAACTGTCGAACCAGGACCTGGAGGCCTATGTCGAGGGCGAGCTGGAGCGCAACCCGCTGCTGCAGCGCGCCGAGGGCGAACAAGGGGCCGACGGCGGCGATGCCCCCTCCCCCGCTTCGAGCCCGGCCGACGAGGGCGAGCTTCAGTTCAGCGACAGCCGCGCCGCCGAGCAGTCGATGGATGCCCGCGACGATGACCTTTATGGCGACGCGGCTCCCGGCGAGCGCACCAGCGACCGGATGCGCGACGACGAGGCCCTGCACCAGCCGGGCCTGTCCGACTGGTCGCGCGCAGGATCAGGCGGACGGCTGGAGGGCGACAGCGATTCGGAACGCCCCGAGGTTCGCCAGCAGACCCTGTGGGAGGCCCTGCAGGCCCAGGCCTCGGCGGCGGGGCTGAACCCGGCCGACCACGCCATTGCCCTGGCCCTGATCGATGCCACCGACGAGGGCGGCTACCTGCGCGGCGAGCTGTCCGAGCTGGCCGAGCGGCTGGGCACGGATGTCGCGCGCATCGAAAGGGTGCTGGAGGTCTGCCAGGGCTTTGAGCCGACCGGGGTCATGGCCCGCTCTGCGCCCGAGTGCCTGAAGCTGCAGCTGGTCGAGCGCAACCGTTATGATCCGGCCATGGCGGCCCTGCTGGACAACCTGGAGCTTCTGGCGCGGCGTGACCTGGCGGCCCTGCGCCGGGTCTGCGGCGTCGATGCCGAGGACCTGGCCGAGATGATCAGCGAGCTGAAGGCCCTCACGCCCCGCCCCGGCGCAGGCTTTGGCGGCGAGCCGGCCCAGACCGTCATCCCCGACGTCATCGTGCGCCCCGACCCGGCCGGCGGCTGGCGCATCGAGCTGAACGGCGAAACCCTGCCGCGGCTGATCATGGACAAGCGCTATCACGGCCAGGTCTCGGCCGGGGCGCGCTCGGACACCGAAAAGGCCTTTGTCGCCGAGTGCGCGGCCCAGGCCAGCTGGCTGGTCAAGTCCCTGGACCAGAGGGCCAAGACCATCCTGAAGGTGGCCACCGAGATCGTGCGCCAGCAGGACGCCTTTCTGGCCTTCGGCGTCGAGTTCCTGCGCCCCCTGACGCTGAAGCAGGTGGCCGACGCCATCGAGATGCACGAATCAACGGTCAGTCGCGTGACCTCGAACAAGTATATTGCGACGCCGCGCGGGGTTTTTGAGCTGAAATTCTTCTTTACCGCCGCCATCCAGTCCTCCGAGGGCGGGGCCCTGCACTCGGCCGAAGCCGTCCGTCACCGGATCAAGAGCCTGATCGACGCCGAAGCCGGCCAGGGAACCGTATTAAGTGACGACCGCATCGTAGAAATCCTCAACGAAGCGGGCATCGACATCGCGCGCCGCACCGTGGCCAAATACCGGGAAGCCCTTAGAATTCCGTCCTCTGTCCAGCGCCGCCGCCTGCTCAAGGCCGGCTGATCGCGATCCGGTTACGCTACACCACAAAACGGTGATCGACGTTGACACCAATCGCAAGGCGTCGCGTTGTAGGGGTATGCAAATCCAGGTCACCGGCAAGCAAGTGGATGTTGGCGAAGCGCTAAGCTCGCGCATCTCCCAGGAACTTGAAGACGGAGTGGGCAAATATTTCGCCCGTGGCGGCGAAAACGCAGAAGTGGTTGTCTCCCGCGATGGCTACGGCTTCCGGGTGGATTGTTGGGTCAGGCTGGCCTCGGGGCAGAGCCTGGTCACGACCGGTTTCGGCGGGGATGCCCAGGCGGCCTTCGCCGACAGCCTCGACAAGCTTGAAAAGCGCGTCCGCCGCTACAAGCGCCGCCTGAAGGACCACTATATCGGTCCCAAGGGCCTGTCGCCCGAGAAGACCGAGGACGCCGCGCGCGAGGTTGCGGCCCTGACCGTCTTCCGCAACCCGGAAACGGTCGAGGACGAGGATTTTGGCGATGCCGGAGCACCGGATGAGCCACCGCCGGTCGGCATGGTCATCGCTGAAACCCAGGCCGAGATTCGCACCCTGACCGTGGGTCGCGCGGTGCTGGAACTGGACATGACCGGCTATCCCCTGGTCATGTTCCGCAACGCCGCCCATGGCGGCCTGTCCGTGGTCTATCGCCGGCATGATGGCAATGTCGGATGGATCGACCCGGAGCGGACGCTGAACGCCGCCAAGGTCTCGTAGCTGCCAAAGCTTTCCTGACGGGGTCGAACGGTCTAAAAGGCCGCTCGACCTCTCCGATATTCCGGAAACGAGGTTCGGAGTTCATCATGGACATCGCTGATTTGTTGTCGTCGGACGGCATCGTCCTGCGCGGCGGTGCATCATCCAAGCGCCAGGCCCTGCAGGCTGTGGCCGAGGCTGCGGCTTCGGCTCTCGGCCTCGACGAGGCCCAGGCCCTGGATGCCCTGCTCGAGCGCGAGGCGCTGGGCTCGACCGGCCTGGGGGCCGGGGTGGCCGTGCCCCATGCCCGGGTGCCGGGCCTGGACCGCGTCTGCGCCATCTTCCTGCGACTGGATACGCCGGTGGCCTATGAGTCGCTGGACGATCGCCCGGTCGACCTGCTGTTCGCCCTGTTCGCCCCGGTCAATGCCGGGGCCGAGCACCTGCGGGCCCTGGCCGCCGTTTCGCGCGCCATGCGCTCGCCCGAGCTGCGCGAGCAGCTGCGCCAGGCGCGCACGGTCGATGCCGTCAACGCCCTGTTCGTCAAGGATGTTTCGGCCTCGGCCGCCTGAGCGCCGCCCACCCGCCTATAAAAAAGGCCGGGCGCGAGCCCGGCCTTTTTCCTGTCAGGAATCAGGGCCTCAGTGGACCGAGACGGGCTCAAGCTCATGGGCCTGGGCGGCGGCAAAGGCCGTCTCGCGATCCAGCATCACGGCCAGGCGCTCGCCGTCGGCACCATGGACCGCATAGAGGATCTGATTCGGGTCGATCTCGATGTCGGGACTGACATCGACGTGGGCGTCCTGCATCAGGTCAGACGCCCGGATGGCCCGGACATAGACCAGGTCGGGCGCGCCCAGACCGGCAAATTCGTTCTTGTTCATCGGCGTCATGCGACCGCCTCCTTACGCTCTACAAACGCCCGTATGGCCGGGCGGTTCTCCGTCAGGTCGTGATGGGGATGCGCTGGACCTGGCGGTCCTGTTCGGGTCGGACCATGTCCACGTGCAAAAGCCCGTGCTCCAGCCGGGCCTCGGCCACCTCAAGCCCGTCGGCCAGGACGAAGCTGCGGATGAAGCCGCGCGAGGCGATGCCGCGGTGCAGGAAGGCCTGGTCGCCCTTGTTGGTCTCGTCGCGCTTGCCGGCAATGGTCAGCTGGCGACCTTCCAGGGTCACGGCCAGCTCCTCGGGCGAGAAACCGGCGACGGCCAGGCTGATCCGGACCCCCGCCTCGCCCCGCTGCTCGACATTATAGGGCGGATAGGACTCGGCCGCCGCCTTGGCGGCGCGGTCGATCAGGGCCCGCGTGTGGTCAAAGCCCAGCAGGAACGGGCTGTCGAAAAGAATGGTACGAGCGTTCATCGGGTCCTCCTGAAAGCGACCCCCGGCGAAGCCCCCCGCCATCGGCAAGGCCCCTCGGGTTCCGCAACAGAGATGGGCACTGACGGGCCATGGGTCAACACCGGGCGCAGGCTGGTCCCTGGGTTTCGAACCTTTGCATTCAGCTACTGTACAGGTTGGAACCTCCATAAGGGCCTGACGTTTTTCGGCCGTTCCGGCCACTGCGCCGTTTAGAAAGATATTGTCATGCGAGCCAAGATCGCCATCGTCAGCCTCAGCATCGCCACCCTGGTGGGCGCTGCGGCCTGCACCACCACCGACCCGTATCGCACCGCCCCCAGCCGCAACAACACCGCCACCGGCGCCATTGCCGGGGCCGTGGGCGGGGCTGTCCTGGGCTACCTGACCAACACCAGCAACAGCGAGCAGGGCCGCAAGAATGCCCTGATCGGCGCGGGCGTGGGTGCCCTAGCCGGTGCCGGCGTCGGCCAGTACATGGATCGCCAGCAGCGCGCCCTGGAAGCCGAGCTGTCCGGCACGGGCGTGGGCGTCGCGCGCCAGGGCGACAACCTGGTGCTGCGCATGCCGTCCGACGTGACCTTTGCCACCAACCAGTCGAGCATTGATGCCCGCTTCCTGCCGGTGCTGAATGATGTGGCAGCCGTGCTGCGCGAATATGACCGCTCGACCGTCGACGTCATCGGCCACACCGATTCGTCGGGTGGCGATGCCATCAACCAGCCCCTGTCCGAGCAGCGCGCCTCCTCGGTCGCCAGCTACCTGATCCAGCAGGGCATCCTGCGCGAGCGCCTCTATGTCGCCGGCGT
>JAEYQX010000110.1 GCA_023409795.1 Pseudomonadota bacterium | reverse complement strand
GGTGCCAGCCTCCCGCGGCCCCTCCGTCGCGCCGGCTGACGCCGCCGAGCCACCTCCCCTTTGGTATGGGGAGGAGACCCCGCTTTCCTCCCCACGAGGTGGGGAGGGGGACCGCGAGGCGGTGGAGGGGCGGGTGTGCCAGCCTCTATCGGCCCCTCCGTCTCGACGGCTGACGCCGCCGAGCCACCTCCCCATTGGCATGGGGAGGAAATTTGGGCCGGAAGCGGGTTACTTGCGGGCCCGCAGGCGCAGTCGCATGGTTTCGCGGCTGCGCAGGGTCACCTGGTGGATGGGCCTGGGCTCGATGGGGGTGATGGCCTCGACGTCGGCGGCCTTGATGATCTCGACCAGGGCGATCACGGCCTCCTGCATGGCGAAGGCCGCGCCGATGCAAATGCGCGGGCCGCCGCTGAAGGGCAGCCAGGCATAGCGGTCGATGCTCTTGCGGTTCTCGGGCAGGAAGCGCTCGGGGCGGAAGACGTCAGGCTCGTCCCACAGCCTTTCGTGTCGCTGGATCAGCCAGGGCGCGATGATCACGCTGTCGCCCGCGCGGACCGGATGGCCGCCGATCTCGTCGTCGGCCACCGCCTGGCGCACCATGGCCGGAGCCGGGGGGAAGAGCCGCATGGCCTCCTCGATCACCGCCCGGTGCCAGACCAGGCCCTTGATGCCCGCCGATGAGCGGTCCCAGGCATCGGCTTCCTGTTTCAGCCGGTCAGCCACGGCGGCGTCGCGGGTGATCAGGTGCAGGGTCCAGCCCAGGGTCCGGGCCGTGGTCTCGTGGCCAGCCAGGATGAAGGTCAGGATGTTGGACATGACCTCATGGTCCGACAGGCCCGTGCCGTCGCCCTCTTCGTCGCGCGCCGACAAAAGGGCGGTCAGCAGGTCGTCGGGCGCGTCGCCAGCCTCGATCCGCCGGCGGCGACGGGCGACCAGGGCCGCGACCCTCTGCTCGAAGAAACGGGCCGAGCCGCGGCTGGCCAACTTGCCGATGCGCGGGATCCAGTCGGGAGCCTTCAGGGCATCCAGCGGGCTGATCCGCGCGCCAACGTCCAGGAACTGGTTCAGCGCCCGCTCGAACCCGGCGGCATCGCCGTCCAGATCGTCCGAGAACATGGTGGCCGACAGGATGTCGAAGGTCAGGCCGCTCATCTCGCTGTCGATGTTCAGGACCCGTGCCCCGTTCTCCAGGTGCCAGGCCTCGACCCGGCGGCGGCAGACGCGGTCCATGATGTCAGCCGTGCGGGCCGTATAGGCGGGGGTGAACAGCGGGGCCATGATGCGCCGGGCGCGCCGCCACTGCTCGCCCTCGGTCAACAGCAGGCCATCGGCCAGCATGGGGCCCAGGATGCGCCTTTGCAGGTCGCCCTTTTCATAGTTCAGGGCATTGTCGGTCAGGACATGGCGCACGCCCGCAGGGTCGTTGACCACCAGGGTGCGCCCCAGCGGGGATTCGCCATCGACATACAGGTCCCTGAAATGGACCTCGCCCCAGATCTGCAGCGGGTCGCGCCAGCTTTGCAGCAGGAAGGGGATCAGGTTCATGCGCTCGGTGCGGCGCGGGGGCGTCCAGGGACGAAAGCCCCGCGAGGCGATGGGCCGGGAATGCGTCGCGTCAGTCATCGGCTGCTCCTGTCATTCAGGACAGCATTTTATTGACCATCGTGTCAAAAAGAAGATCAGGGTTTGGAGATCTTCAAGACCGTGCCCCAAACGAAGACAGGCCCCCGCGAGGGAGCCTGTCCAGGTCGTTGGATAAAGGACTCAATGCCCGGCGTGGGGCCCGCTGGCCGCAGGCTTCCAGGCCTTCATCTCGGCGATCTCGCGCTCCTGGGCGGCGATGACGCCCTGGGCCCATTCACGCACCTTGGGATCGGTGGCGTGTTCCAGGGCCGTGCGGGCCATGGCGACCGCCCCCCGGTGGTGGGCGATCATCTTGTTGACATAGGCCTCATCCGCCGTGGTGCCCGAGGCGGCGGCCATCAGGCGGTGCATCTCGGCCTCGCCCTCGGCATAGAGGCGGTCAGCCTCGGTCGGACCCGCCGGGGCGTGGCCCATGACGGCGTGATCGACCGCCGCGCCGGAAACTGCCCCGTCGCGCACCGTCTCGGCCTGGTATTTGGACGAGGCCTCGCGCAGCGCCTGGTTGACGGGATCCCCGCCACCATCACAGGCGGCGAGCATCAGGGGCAGGGCAGCGGCAATCAGGAGACGGCGCATCAACAACCTCGCTTTGCGGATCAGCCTTCGATCCAGTTGGGCATCCAGCTTTCGTGCATTTCGCGCAGGTGCGGAACCGGAATGCGGAACAGTTCGCCCGAGGCATCGGCCCCGGCGAAATCCTTGCCGCCCACCTTGCCGACGACCGAGGCCGACAGGCCGGCGGCCTTGGCCTTGGCGACGATTTCGTCGGCATTGGTGACGGCCACAAGGTAGCGGGCCTGGTCCTCGCCGAAGAAGAAGCCGTGGGCGGCGGCTTCACCGGCGTTCAGGTCCACACCGACATCCGATGCCAGCGCGATATCGGCGGCAGCGCCGACCAGACCGCCGTCCGACAGGTCGTGAACGACCGTCAGTTCGCCCGCCTCGATCAGCGAACGCACGAAGTCGCCGGTCTTCTTTTCCAGCTTCAGATCGACCGGCGGCGGCGCGCCGTCCTCGCGGCCCAGCACTTCGCGCAGATAGATCGACGCGCCCAGCGAGCCTTTGGTCTCGCCGACCAGCACAAGGGCATCGCCCTCGGCTGCGCCACCAAAGCCGGTGACGACATCATAGTTGGGCAGCAGGCCGACAGCCCCCACAGTCGGCGTCGGCGGAATGGCGACGCCATTGGTCTCGTTGTAGAGCGAGACGTTGCCGGAAACGACGGGGAAGTCCAGTTCGCGACAGGCCTCGGCCATACCGTCGGTGGCACGCACGATCTGGCCCATGATCTCGGGACGCTGCGGGTTGCCGAAGTTCAGGTTGTCGGTGATGGCTATCGGGCGCGAGCCCACAGCCGTCAGGTTGCGCCATGCCTCGGCCACAGCCTGCTTGCCACCCTCATAGGGGTCGTTCTGGACATAGCGCGGGGTGCAGTCCGAGGTCACGGCCAGACCCTTTTCGGTGCCGTGGACGCGGATCACGCCGGCGTCCGCACCGGTGGCCGAATCCTGCAGGGTGTCGGCCATGACGTGGCGGTCGTACTGTTCCCAGATCCAGCGCTTGGAGGCCATGTCCGGGCAGGTCAGGACGTTCAGCACCGCATCGTTCCAGCTTTGCGGAGCCGGAACCTCGGCGGCGGTCAGGGCCGGATGCAGTTCCGGCTGGACCCCCGGACGGTCATACAGCGGCGCATCGTCGAACAGCGGGGCCAGCGGCACGTCGCAGACGGTCTCACCCTTGTGCTTCAGCACCAGATGGCCGGTGTCGGTGGTCTTGCCGATGATGGCGAAGTCCAGACCCCATTTCTTGAAGATGCGGTAGCCGGTCTCTTCGAAGCCCGGCTTCAGGACCGCCAGCATGCGCTCCTGCGATTCCGACAGCATCATCTCGTAGGCGGTCATGCCTTCTTCGCGCTGGGGCACCTTGTCGAGGTCCAACTCGACACCCACGCCGCCCTTGCCGGCCATTTCGACCGACGAGGAGGTCAGGCCCGCGGCACCCATGTCCTGGATGGCGGCCACTGCGCCGGACTGCATCAGTTCCAGCGTGGCTTCGATCAGCAGCTTTTCGGCAAACGGGTCACCGACCTGTACGGTCGGGCGCTTGGCGTCGGATTCGTCATCGAACTCGGCCGAGGACATGGTCGCGCCGTGGATGCCGTCGCGGCCGGTCTTGGAGCCGAAATAGACCACATCGTGGCCCGCTTCCGGCGCGGCCGAATAATAGATCTCGTCGGCACGGGCCAGGCCCACGCACATGGCGTTGACCAGGATGTTGCCGTTGTAGCCCTTGTGGAAGTTCGTCTCGCCGGCCACGGTCGGCACGCCGACGCAGTTGCCATAGCCGCCGATGCCGGCCACCACGCCCGAAACCAGACGCCTGGTCTTTTCATGCGAGGGATCGCCGAAACGCAGGGCGTTCAGCAGGGCCACCGGACGTGCGCCCATCGTAAAGACGTCGCGCATGATGCCGCCCACGCCCGTCGCCGCGCCTTGATAAGGCTCGATGTAGGACGGGTGGTTGTGGCTCTCCATCTTGAAGATGCAGGCATCGCCGTCATCGATGTCGATGACGCCGGCGTTTTCACCCGGACCGCAGATGACGCGCTCGCCCGTGACGGGGAATTTCATCAGCTGCTTCTT
>JAEYQX010000092.1 GCA_023409795.1 Pseudomonadota bacterium | reverse complement strand
CGCTGGCGCAGGCCATGCCCTTCAGCTCGGCCCCGTTCAGGTCGGCGCAGACTCCCAGCGGCCGCGCGCCACAGGTCGCGCAGGGATGCACGTCCTCCAGAGCCACCTCCGGGGCGCGTTCCGTCGCTTGGACAGCCGTCAATGCAGACATGATCTACTCCTGATCCGGCCACACCATAGCGGATAGGGCAGATATTCCGAAATAGGGCAGGCTGCCCTAGTCGGCTTCGGCCAGCCTGAGGTTCAGCCCGGCGTGGTTGGCGCGCTGGACCAGACCCTCGGTCAGGGCCTGCCTGACCAGGGGGCGCACCCCCAGCTCGCGCACGACAAAGGGGCCGGCCCACAGCACCTGGCCGAACTCCAGGTCAGGCTGCTGCCACCACGGCACGAAGCCCAGGACCCCACCGCGCTGCGAGCGGGCGCTGAGAATGCCGCGCTGTCCCGGCTCTGCGTGCCATTCGCGCAGGAAGACCTGCCACTGGTCCGGCGACAGCTCGGGCCGCCACAGTTGCGCCAGGGCATATTCCGCCGTGGCGTCGGCCTCGGTCAGCGGGGCGATCGCCAGCCGGGGCCCATCGGCCTGGGCCGAGGTCACAGAGGGGGGCAGGGTAGTCATGAACCCTGTTTATCGCCGCGCAATCCGGGAAAGCCTTGATCTGCGTCAAGGCCTGTGTGCCACAGTCGCGTCCAAGTGAGAGGAAGGAGACCCCATGACCGATTCGAACTGGCCCCTGCGCGAGCCGATCCCCCTGCACGGCGGGGCGGTCGCGGCGATTCTGAAGCTCCTGGACAGCCAGACCCTGATGACCCTGGGCACCAACAGCCCCGAGGGCCAGCCCCATCTCAGTACGCTGGGCTATGCCAATGACGGGCTGAATCTCTATTTCATCACGGCCCGTGGCAGCGAGAAGCGCCGCAATATCCTGGCCGATCCGCGGGTGGCCGTCGCCATTCGTGGCCGGGCCGAGGAAGGCGAGGCGGTCGGCCTGTCGATCGAGGGCCGTGCCGTGGCCGTCGAGGATCCGGCCGAGATTGCCGCGCTCCAGGCCCGGGTCGAGGCGCGCACGCCCCAGCAGGCTCCGTTTGCGCCGGGCAGCGATGACGTGGTCGTCGTCAAGGTGGTGCCCCAGATCCTCAAGGCCGTGGCCGTCGTCGACGGGCGCAGCCAGGCGCAGACTTTCTCGATCGGTGACCCGGACCGTGCCATCGAGGGCGTCAGCTACAGCCCGAGCGCCGTAGCGCGGCTGTTCTGAAAATCTTTCACATCTGCCGGTGAATTAAAGCGAAATGCGCTTGAAATGCCGGGAAGGGTCAGGCATATGCGCCGCTCTGGCGAGGTTGACGCCGTCGAGGTTCCTCGAGGCGCTTAACCCTTGTCGGGGGCACTAGGAGTGTAGCTCAGCTGGTAGAGCATCGGTCTCCAAAACCGAGGGTCGTGGGTTCGAGTCCCTCCGCTCCTGCCATTCCCCCTGTTGCAATCGTGTGGGACTTCCCATGTGATGCAACAGGTTCCAGAGGTTAAAAGAGACGTCATATGGCCAAGGCGAAGACCCCCGGCGGTCGCCGCACCGTGGGTAACCAGACTGCAACTGCCCAAGGGGCGGCAACAGTTGCCGTGGACGCGCCTGCGCCCAAGAAAAAGACGTCGATTCCTCAGTTCGCCAGCCAGGTTCGCGCCGAGGCTCGCAAGATCGTATGGCCCAGCCGCAAGGAAACCTGGATCACGTCCGTGATGGTCTTCATCATGGTCACGATCGCGGCGATCTTCTTCTGGATCGTCGATACGGGGCTGGGCTTCGCGTCCCGCTTCATTCTCGGCCTCGGCCAATAAAGGAGACGCGCATATGACTGATGCAGCGCCCGCAGCGGCTAACCCCCGCCACAAATGGTATATCGTCAACGCCTACTCGAACTTCGAAAAGAAGGTCGCCGAGCAGCTGCGTGAGCAGGCCAAGCAACAGGGCCTCGAGGACAAGTTCTCCGAAATCCTGGTTCCGACCGAGGAAGTCGTCGAGATTCGTCGTGGCAAGAAGGTCAATGCCGAACGCAAGTTCTTCCCGGGCTATGTCCTGGTGAAGATGGAGATGTCGGACGAGGCCTATCACCTGGTCAAGAACACCCCGAAGGTCACCGGCTTCCTGGGTGCCGCAGGCGGCACCAAGCCCCTGCCGGTCTCGGAACGTGAGGTCCAGAACATCATCGGCCAGGTGGAAGAGGGCGTCGAGCGTCCCAAGCCCACCATCCACTTCGACATTGGCGAGACCGTCAAGGTCATCGACGGTCCCTTCGCCAGCTTCGACGGCCAAGTCGAGAGCGTCGACGAAGAGAACGCCCGCCTGCGCGTGGCCGTGTCGATCTTCGGTCGCCCGACCCCGGTGGACCTGGAATACAACCAGGTCGAAAAGACCGCCGGCTAGGCCAAACCCCATTTGGCGCACGTTTTCGAGGGCTGCGATGCAGCCCTCGTTTGCGTTTTCAGGGCCATCCTGTTAAACGCGCGCCTTCGTCCGTCGGATCAGGATTCGACAGGCGGCAAATCCGTGGGAGGCAGCCATGCCAGACCACGGCTCACCGGCCCCGGGTATATCCGTTCCGGGGTCTTATCTAGGAGAGACCAATGGCCAAGAAGATTCTCGGCTATATCAAGCTGCAAGTGCCGGCCGGTTCGGCCACGCCTTCGCCCCCGATCGGCCCGGCTCTGGGTCAGCGCGGTGTGAACATCATGGGCTTCTGCAAGGAGTTCAACGCTCGCACCGAGAAGGAAGCCAAGGGCACCCCGCTGCCGACCGTCATCACGGTTTACCAGGACAAGTCCTTCACCTTCGTCACCAAGACGCCGCCGGCGACCTGGTATCTGAAGCAGGCTGCCGGCATCAAGTCGGGTGCCAAACTCGTCGGTCGTGAGATCGCCGGCAAGATCACGCAGACCCAACTGCGCGAAATCGCCGAGAAGAAGATGAAAGACCTGAACGCCAACGACCTGGACGCTGCCTCGCGCATCATCGAAGGCTCGGCCCGTGCGATCGGCATCGAAGTGGTGGAGGGCTAATCCATGGCCAAGCAAACCAAGGCCCAAAAGGCTCGCACCGGCGTCACCCAGGACCTGCTGCCGTTCTCGGAAGCAATCAAGCTGGTCAAGGAAAACGCCAAGGCCAAGTTCGACGAGTCGGTCGAAATCGCCGTCAACCTGGGCGTTGACCCGCGTCACGCTGACCAACAGGTCCGCGGCGTGGTGAACCTGCCCTCGGGCACCGGCCGTGACGTCAAGGTCGCCGTCTTCGCCAAGGACGCCAAGGCTGACGAAGCCCGCGCCGCTGGTGCAGAATACGTCGGCGCCGAAGATCTGTACGAGCAGATCAACGGTGGTCTGATGGACTTCGACCGCGTCATCGCCTCGCCCGACATGATGGCCCTGGTCGGCCGTCTGGGTAAGGTGCTGGGCC
>JAEYQX010000074.1 GCA_023409795.1 Pseudomonadota bacterium | reverse complement strand
CTTTTACTGTGACCTGCTGGGTCTGGTTCAGACGCGCCGCCATGACTATGAACAGGGCCGCTTCAGCCTGATCTACCTGGCGGCCCCCAAGGACAAGGCGCGGGCCGATGCCGAGCATTCGCCCGAGGTCGAGCTGACCTATAACTGGGACACCGAGGACTATGCCGGTGGCCGCAACTTCGGGCACCTGGCCTTCGAGGTCGACGACATCTATGCCGCCTGCCAGCGTCTGATGGACGGTGGCGTGGTGATCAATCGCCCGCCGCGTGATGGTCACATGGCCTTCATCCGCTCCCCGGACGGCATCTCGGTCGAGCTGCTGCAGTCGGGCGAGCGACTGGCCCCGGCCGAGCCCTGGGCCTCCATGCCCAATACCGGAGCCTGGTAAGCCCATGATGGCCCGGTTGATGGTGCTTACAGCGGTCACACTCACCCTGTCGGGCTGCGCCTCGGTGACCGAGACCAATCCGGCGCGAACGGCAACGGATATGCTGCTGGTCAATCGGGCCGCCGACCTGGCGGTCGAGGGCCTGACCCTGCCGATCCCCCAGGGGGCGCGGGTCTTTGTCGACGAGACCTATTTCCAGGCCGAGAACGCCCGCTATGCCATCAGCGCCATCCGCGCGGCCCTCGCTGATGCCGGCTATGCGGTCAGCCGTGACCGCGAACAGGCTGATGCCATCTTCGAGGTCCGGGCCGGCACCCTGTCGCTGGACCAGCTGCGCCGCGTGTTCGGGATTCCCGAGATGCGGGTGCCGATCAACGAGAACCTGAACGTCGTCTCGATCCCCGAGCTGTCGATCTATTCGAACCGCGACCGCATGGGCGTGGCCGAGTTTTCGGGCTTCCTCTATGACGCGCGCACCGGCATGCCCCTGGGGGCGGTCACCCCGATGATCGGCGAATACAAGATCCGCAGCCACAAGGCCCTGATGATGATCACCTGGGGCCAGCAGCGGGCCCAGCCGGGCCAGCGCGATCCGGGCTCCAGCTGGAAGGAATTCTAGCCCCCGCCGCGATCCTGCCCCTGGCCTGACCCAGGGTAAGCCGGGCGAGACAGCGCCGCCCGGCCGTGTTAGGGCAGGTTTGAGCATAAGCCGCCACATCCTCCGTGGCCGTACCAAAGAGCCGCCCTTGTCCTTCTTCCACGCCGGTCCAGCACCGAAGGGTTCCGGCCCCAGGCCCGGTGCCTTGCGCGACGGCCTGGGCCTGCAGCCGGGCATGAAGGTCGGGCAGTTCGGCGGCTCGTTCAATCCGGCCCATGAGGGCCACGTCCATGTGGCCGAGACGGCGCTGCGCCGCCTGGGTCTGGACCGGGTGGTCTGGCTGGTCTCGCCCCAGAACCCGCTGAAGTCGACGCAGGAGATGGCCCCCCTGGCGCTGCGGATGGCCTCGGCCCGACAGGCGGCCAGCAAGGCCGGGCCTGCCATGCTGGTCTCGGATTTCGAGACCCGGGCCAATACCCGCTGGACGGTGGACACCCTGCGGGTGCTGAAGGCCCGCTATCCGGGGGTCCAGTTTGTCTGGCTGATGGGATCGGACAACCTGGCCAGTTTCCACCGCTGGCGGGGCTGGACCGACATCATGCGGATGATGCCCATGGCCGTGGTCGCGCGGCCGGGCAGCCTGCTGGACAGCCTGACCGCACCGGCGGCTGCGCGCTTTGCCCGCTACCGTATCCCGGCTGCCCAGGCGGGACTGGTGGCCAGCCTGAAAGCCCCGGCCTGGACCTATCTGACGGCCCCGCTCAATCCCCGCTCGTCGACGGCCATACGCGCCAATGGTGGTAGTCTGGTCGGCAAAGGGTGACTCCCGGGCCCGGACTGTGCTAGATTGAGCCTTTAGTAACCTCCTGGGAGCCCTACGCTGACCCCCTCGTCCGCGCACGATGCGCACAATGCCGCCTTCTCCAACGCGGCCTCTGAAATGGACCCGAGCGATTCCGTCCATTCCGAAGACGGTCAGGACGGCGGTCCCAGTTCTGGCGATCAGGCACCGCTGCCGGTCGGGACCACCGACCTGGAACGCGCCATCATCGCCAAGCTCGATGAAGACAAGGCTCAGGACATGGTCCTGATCGACCTTCGTGGCAAAAGCCCGATGTCCGACGCCATGATCGTGGCTTCGGGTCGTTCGCACCGCCACGTCGGGGCCCTGGCCGACCACCTGCTGCGCCTGTTCAAGGACCAGGGCCTGGGCAAGGTCAAGGTCGAAGGCCTGCCGCATTGCGACTGGGTTCTGCTGGATGCCGGTGACGTCATCGTCCACCTGTTCCGCCCCGAAGTGCGTACCTTCTACAACATCGAAAAGATCTGGGCCGTCGACAGCGCGCACCGTGGCGCTGGCAACGTCTGACTGATCTGACCCTGCTGCTGTCATGAAGCTGGCGATCGCCGCCATCGGCAAGCCGGGGCGCGGTCCCGAAGCCACCTTGGCAGATGACTATGCCCGACGGGCGACCCTTGCGGGCCGTCCGTTGGGGCTGGGCCCCCTCGAACTTCTTGACCTGGATCCGCGCAAGCCCGGCAAGGGCCCGGAGGCCGAGCTGCTGCTTGCCGCCGCCGAGGGCGCGCACCTGATCGCCTGTGACGAGCGGGGCAAGACCTATGCCTCGCGCGCCTTCGCCGACCACATCGCCACCCTGCGCGACCAGGGAGAGCGGCGTCTGGTCTTTGCCATTGGTGGGGCCGATGGCCTGGACGAAAGCGTGCGGCGCGCGGCGCGCTCGACCCTGGCCTTCGGGCCGCAGACCTGGCCCCATGCCCTGGCCCGCGCCATGCTGGCCGAGCAGCTCTATCGGGCCGTGACTATCCTGGCCGGTTCGCCCTATCATCGCGACTGATGCATCGTGGCCCTGCCTTTCTCCTGCTGTCGTCCTGCCTGGCCCTGGCTGTGGCCGGTCCGGCAGCGGGCCAGCGCCAGGCCGATCCCAATCCCGAGCTGACCCGGCTCCAGTCCGAATATCGTGACGAGTTCGCCCGCGCCCGCCGCCTGCGCGCCGAGGCGGCCGAGGCCAGCGAGGAACTGATCGACCTGGACCGCCAGCTGGCCGCCCTGCGCCGGGCCGAGGCGGCCGATGACCTGCAGCTCCAGGCCCAGCGCGCGCGCCTGAAGGAACTGGGCGAGCGCGAGGCAGACCTGCTGACCGACCTGTCGCGCGAGCAGGCCGGGCAGGGGCGGCTGCTGTCCGCCCTGCAGATGATGAGCCGCAAGCCGCCCCCGCCGCTGCTGATCCCGGCGGACCAGGCGGTCGATACCGTGCGGGCCTCGATCCTGATCCGTGCCATCACGCCGGAACTCCAGGCCCGGGCCGAGGCCCTGGTCGAGCGCCAGGCCGAGCTGCATCGCATCCGTCGCCTGGCGGCCCTGTCCAGCGAGCGCCTGTTTACCGTCGAGAGCGCCCAGAGCAATCGCCGCGCCGAGATCGAGAGCCTGACCAACCGCAAGCAGGCCCTGCGCACCGTCCTGCGGGCCGAGGCCGCGCGCTCGGAGCGGGCGACCCGGGCGCTGGAGGCCCGCATCCGCGAGTTGGGCGGCCAGAAGCCTCAGCTGGCCGAGACCAGCGGCGAGGTCATCGTCACGCGCCTGCCGGGCGGGCGCAGTCGCCTGACCGCGCCGATCCAGGGCATTCCCTCACAGAGATTTGGCGACGGCTCCAGCGGCTGGCGCTGGCGCTCCAGCCAGGAAGCCGTGGTGGCCCCGGCCCCGGCGCAGGTCGCCTATGCCGGGCCGCTGAAGGCGTGGGGCGAGGTGGTCATCCTGGATATCGGGCCGGGCTGGCGCGCCGTGGTGGCGGGCCTGGACCAGGCCTCGGTCGACGTGGGCCAGAGGGTCGCCGAGGGCCAGGCCATCGGCCAGACCGGCGAGGATGGCGAGGTCTATTTCGAACTGCGGCGGGCCGAGCGGCCGATCGATCCGGCCCCGTGGCTGCAGTAGGGCCAGCCCCTGCGGGAAAAACCTTTCAAATCCGGCCATAGGCTGGTTCTATCGGCGCTGCTGCATCCCGAACCGGACGGGGCAGTTGCCGGGACGAGAAAGAGACTGAATGCGTAAACTGCTTCTCATCGGTTGTGCGGCTGTGGCCCTGGGCGGGTCGGCCGTTGCCGTCGCCAGCCAGACCCCGCGGAACGAGACCTTCCGCATGCTGGAGCTGTTCGGCGACGTGCTGGGCATGGTCGAGCAGTATTATGTCGTCCCGGTCGACAACAAGAAGCTGATCGAGGCGGCCCTGCAGGGCATGATGGGGGCGCTGGATCCCCACTCCAACTATATGCCGCCCAAGTCGTTCGATGAGCTGCGCGAGCGCACCTCGGGCGAGTATTCGGGCGTGGGCCTGACCATCACGGCCGAGGGCGGGCTGGTGAAGGTCGTCTCGCCGATGGACGACAGCCCCGCCGCTCGCGAGGGCGTCCAGGCCGGCGACGTCATCAGTGCCATCGAGGGCCAGAGCGCGGCGGGCCTGACGGTGTCCGAGGTCTCGTCCAAGCTGCGCGGGGCCATCGGCACCAGCGTAAAGGTCACCTTCCTGCGCGACGGCGAGGAACCGCGCGAAGTCACCCTGACGCGCGAGACTATCAAGGTTGAATCCGTCACCGGCCGCCTGGAAGGCGATTTCGGCTACCTGCGGATTTCGACCTTCAACGAGAATACCGGGCGCGAACTGACCGAAACCATCCAGCGCCTGCAGGCCGAAAAGCCGGGTATCAAGGGCTATGTCCTTGACCTGCGCAACAACGGCGGGGGCCTGCTGACGGCGGCCATCGACGTGTCCGACGCCTTCCTGGAACGCGGCGAGATCGTCAGCCAGCGCGGCCGCAAGCCTGAGCAGATCGAGCGCTATTCGGCCAAGCCGGGCGACCTGACCGGCGGCCTGCCGGTCGTGGTCCTGATCAACTATGGCTCGGCCTCGGCCTCCGAGATTGTCGCCGGGGCTCTGAAGGACCAGGAGCGGGGCACGGTCGTTGGCCTGACCAGCTTCGGCAAGGGCTCGGTCCAGACGGTCATGCCCCTGCGCGGCGGGGCCGACGGGGCCCTGTCGATGACCACGGCCCGCTACTACACGCCGTCAGGTCGCTCGATCCAGAAGATCGGCATCGAGCCGGACCTTGAGGTCGCCCGCTCCGAGGCCGAGGCCAAGATCGTCTCGCGCTCCAGCTTCATCTATTCGGAAGCGGCCTATTCGACGGCGCTGGATTCCTCGATCGGCGAAGAGCGGCGCGGGGCCCATACCCCGCGTGAGGCCCCCGGTCCCGACTATGACAAGACCCGGGACTACCAGCTTGAGCGGGCGCTGGATGTGCTGCGCGCGGGCGGCGACCTGTCCCGCCTGGCCGCCGCACCCGAGACCGTGGTCGTCACGGAGCCGGGAACGGAAACGGCCGGGGCCGAGGCCGAGGCCCCCGTCGATCCCGACAAGCCCGAACGGCCCGCTGCCCCGCCCGAAATCACGCCGGACAACCGACCGAAGCAGGACTGAGGCCGCGCCCGGACGTGGTGAACGGGCCGTTAGGGTTTCTTAACCGGCGCTGTTGATAAGTGGGGGCTGAAGGATCGCATTGTGCGGTTCTGTCAGTTGATCTGGTCATCGAGCGCCGCCTGCCATGTTCGCCAAGCGTCAGTCTGCACTCGCCGCAACCGCCGGCACGCCGCCGGAGGATCGCGCCCCCACGTCCGTGGACAGGATCCTGCTTGCCCTGAAGAAGCCGCCGGTGGCGGCGGGCGCGGCCGGGGTGTTTGTTCTGGCGACCGCGGCCCTGTTTGTCTCCGTCTTCGGCGATCCGCGCGCGGCCCTGCCATCGGCCCAGGTCGCGGTGCAGAAGGCGCCACCCCTCTCGCAGGTCCCGCCGGGAATGGAGGCCTTCAGTGTCAGCGGGCTTGATCTCTACCAGGACCTGGCGGGGCCGGAGGGCCTGGTGCTGGAAGGAGGCGATCCCGGAGGCGAGGCCCTGATCACCCTGCCTGACGGGGCCAGCGTGGCCGGTGGGCTGCCGCTCAGCGCCCCGGTGCGGGCACCGTCCAACCCCCTGCCCAAGGCCCCGCTGGCGGGCCTTTATTCGCCCGGACCCAATGGCCCGGTGCCCCGCATTGCCTCAGACGGCCGCGTGCCCGCCCAGGCCTATGCCCGGCCCTTCAGTTCAAACGGCAAGCCCATGGTGGCCCTGATCGTCGGGGGCCTGGGGCTCAACGCCGTGACCACGCGCGCGGCCATCGAGCGGCTGCCCGCCGAGGTGACGCTGAGCTTCGTGCCCTATGCCGACGGGCTGCAGGCCTGGATCGACATGGCCCGGGCCCATGGCCATGAGGTGATGATCGAACTGCCGATGGAGCCGACCGGCTATCCCGACAACGACCCTGGCCCCTATACCCTGCTGGCCGAGGGCGGGGCCGATGATGTCGAGACCAAGATGGACTGGCTGATGAGCCGGGCCAGCGGCTACTTCGCCATGACCAACTATCTGGGCGACCGCTTTGCCGGGTCCGATGAGGGGATGTCGGCCATGCTGGGCGTGCTGCGCCAGCGCGGCGTGGCCTTTGTCGACGATGGCACCATGCGCCGTCGCCCCGGTGCCTTTGCCCGCGCCAGCGCCGACCGCATCATCGACGAACAGCAGAGCCCGGCGGCCATCCTGGGGCAACTGAATGCGCTTGAGGCGGCGGCCAAGACACGCGGCGCGGCCCTGGGCACCGGCTTCAGCTATCCGGTCACCGTCGAGGCGGCTGCGCGCTGGACCGCAGGCCTGGAGGCGCGCGGCCTGCAACTGGCCCCGGCCTCGGCCATGACACGTCGCCCCGGCCGCTGATCCCGACCTGAGTGGTCAGCCCGGTCAGGCCCGGACCGGCATGGGCTTCAGGTCCAGCAGGGCGAACAGCTGGCTGTCCGCGTCTTCCTCCGGATTGGGGGTGGTCAGAAGCTTGCCGCCGACAAAGATGGAGTTGGCCCCGGCCAGGAAGCACAGGGCCTGCATCTCGGCGCTCATGCCCTCGCGACCGGCTGACAGCCGCACCATGGACCTGGGGCAAACCAGGCGCGCTACGGCGACGGTGCGCACGAACTCGATCGGGTCGATCTCGCCCTCCTTCAACACCCGCTCGCCCAGGGGCGTGCCGCCCACCGGCACCAGGGCATTGACCGGCAGGCTGTCCGGATGGACGGGCAGGGTGGCCAGGGCGTGCAGCAGACCCGCGCGATCGCGGCGCGCCTCGCCCATGCCGACGATCCCGCCGCAGCAGGTGCTCATCCCCGCATCACGCACGTGTTCCAGGGTTTGCAGCCGGTCCTGATAGGTGCGGGTGGTCACCACCTGGTCGTAGTAGTCCGGGCCGGTGTCGAGGTTGTGGTTGTAGTAGTCCAGGCCTGCGGCCTTCAACTGGCGCGCCTGGTCGGCGCTCAGCATTCCCAGGGTGGCGCAGGTTTCCAGCCCCAGGGCCTTTACGCCGGAAATCATGGCGGCCAGCTTCGGCGTGTCGCGGTCCTTCAGCTCGCGCCATGCCGCCCCCATGCAGAAGCGGCTGGCCCCGCCTGCCTTGGCGGCCATGGCCTCGGCGATCACGGCGGTCGGCTCCATCAGCTTTTCGGCCTTGAGCCCGGTCTGGAAGCTGGCGGACTGGGAGCAATAGCCACAGTTCTCGGCGCAGCCGCCGGTCTTGACCGACAGAAGCTGGCTTTTCTGGACCTCACTGGGATCAAACCAGCGGCGGTGGACCGTCGCGGCCCGATAGACCAGCTCCATGAAGGGCAGGGCAAAAAGCGCCTCTACCTCCGGCAAGGTCCAGTCGTGGCGCGGCTGGGCCAGGTCGCGGACAGGGTGGATGGAAGCGTCGTCAGCCATGGGTCCTCCAAGTTTGGGGGCGGAGGCT
>JAEYQX010000067.1 GCA_023409795.1 Pseudomonadota bacterium | reverse complement strand
CCGCCGGCGCGCGCGCAAGCCGGGTCAGGCCGAGGCCGGCTCCGCCGGAACCAGCCCCGAAGCAGCATCCGACGCTCCGGCACCGGACAGGGCTGCGCCTGCGTCGTCAGCCCCCGCCCCGGAACCTGAAGCCGGCACCTGAGCGACCCCGCAGCCGGTCGGGGCGGAGGGTGTCGGTGCCGCCCCGGCAAAGGCGCTTTCACTGCGCCGCCCGTCCCACTAGGTTTTCATGATGTCGCCGGACCCTTCCAGCATCCGCATCGACCTGTGGCTGTGGCACGCCCGCTTTGCGCGGACGCGGACCCTGGCGGCCGAGATGGTGTCGAAGAAGAAGGTGCGCCTGACCCGCCATGGCCAGCAGGTGCGGCTCGACAAGCCCAGTCGCACCGTCCACGTCGGCGACGAGGTGATCTTTGTCATCGGCGGGCGCGTCACCCATGTGCGGGTGCTGCAGATAGGCGAAAGGCGCGGACCCTATTCGGAAGCCCGCGCCCTTTATCAAGACCTGACGCCGCCCGAGGACGGCGCGGCCAGCCCTACTTAACGAACTCACCCTCGATGTGCAGCTTCACCTCGTCGCCCAGCATCGGCAGGCCATAGGTGATGCCAAAGTCCGAGCGCTTCAGCTTGACCTCACCGTCGAAGCCGACGCGATAGCTGCCCATCAGCTCACCGGCCTGGTTGAACTCGACCTCCATGACGACCGGCTTGGTCACGCCGCGCAGGGTCAGCTCGCCATGGACCAGGGCCTCATTGGCATCTTCTGCATCCACCTCGACGCGGGTCGAGCGGAAGGTGGCGACCGGGTGGTTGGCCGTGTCGAAGAAGTCAACGGTCTGCAGGTGCTTGTCCAGGCCCTCGGAGTTGGAATCGACCTTGGTCAGGGGGATCGAGGCGGTCAGGGTGCTGGCTGCCGGGTTGGCCGGGTCCAGCACCAGCTCGGCCTCAACGTCCACGAACTGGCCCGCATAGGTCGAAAAGCCCATGTGGTCGATGAAGTAGGTAATCTTGCCGTGGCTGGCGTCCAGCTTGTAGGTGCCGGCCTGCACCTCGGCAGGGACCTTGGTAAAGGCCGACTGGGCCACAACGGCCCCGCCCGCCACAAGGCTGACCGCCAGAGCGCCCGCAGCCACGCGGGTCATCACGGAATTCGGGAATAGGCGCACCTTGGTGTCTCCTGTCAGGGTCTAAACTGTAATCGACATTGATGCAGATGCGACTGCCGATCGTCAAGGCATCGTCGCGGAAAGCCACCTGCAGGAGCGCACTCGGTTGACACTTGGTTCCGACGGGGCCATTTCCCCTGCCCGCAACCCATTTCGTCTCCCCTCAACAGGTAAGCCCGCCCCCGCCATGACCTACATCGTCACCGATGCCTGCGTGAAATGTAAGTTCATGGACTGCGTCGAGGTCTGTCCCGTCGACTGCTTCTATGAGGGCGAGAACTTCCTGGTCATCGCGCCGGACGAGTGCATCGACTGCGGCGTGTGCGAGCCGGAATGCCCGGTCGACGCCATCGTGCCGGACACCGAGGACGAGCCGGACGGCAAGTGGCTGCAGATCAATGCCGAATATGCCAAGGTCTGGCCCAACATCACGATAAAGGGCACCCCGCCCGCCGACCGCGAGCAGTATGAGCGCGAAACCGGCAAGTACGAGAAGTACTTCAGCCCCAAACCGGGCAAGGGCTCCTAGGAATTCGACACATTCCGGTCACAATGTGCCCGGTTTGCGCAGTGACCCTGCGGAAGTTTTGAGATTCTGCAATTTTGTGATAGCTTCCTGTCATTCGATACGGGCGGTCCCGCAGTCCTGCGCGCCGCCCGCTTTTGCGACAGTCCCCCGTCTGACGATGGGATCGGCCAGAGGTTCGGTGATCCGCATTCGCTTCTGATCTGTGATTTTCACCCCATCCGACGGGAGCCATTTTCCGCCGGCAGGGTTGCCTGTTCTCTGATCATCAGCCGCGCTGCCTAGCCCCTGTTCCGGGAAAGGAATGACATGACGAGCAAGACCGGTCTGGAATTCAAGGTTGGCGATGCGGTGGTCTATCCCGCCCATGGCGTCGGCAAGGTCGCAGCGATTGAGACTCAGGAAGTCGCTGGCATGTCGCTGGAGGTCTATGTCGTGACCTTCGACCACGAAAAGATGACCCTGCGCGTTCCGACCAAGAAGGCCAAGACGGCTGGCCTGCGCACCCTGGCGGCTGACGATACCGTCACCAAGGCCCTGACCACCCTCAAGGGTCGTGCCCGCATCAAGCGCACCATGTGGTCGCGCCGCGCCCAGGAATACGAAGCCAAGATCAACTCGGGCGACCTGATCTCGATCGCCGAGGTGGTCCGCGACCTTCACCGCGCCGACACCCAGCCGGAACAGTCCTATTCGGAGCGCCAGCTCTACGAATCGGCCCTGGACCGCATGGCCCGCGAAGTCGCCGCCGCCAATGGCATCGACAAGGAATCGGCCGTGGCCCTGCTGGCCAAGTCGCTCAGCGCCAAGAAGCCGGTCCCCTCGGCCGCTGACGCCGAGGCCGAAGCCGCCTAAGCGGCCCGCCCCGCCAGACATGACAAAGGCCCGGTGTCGACCACCGGGCCTTTTGTTTTGCCGGCCTGTCCCTAGAAGTACTCGGCCCCGGCCGGGCACTGGGCGCTGATGCGACGCGCCGTGATGCTGGCCGGGATATAGGGCGTGCCGCGGGCCAGCTGGGCACCGCCGTTGAAGCGGAAACCCTCGGTCTGGTAGGTGCCGTTCAGGCGCACATTGATGCGGCGGCCCTTGCGGTCCTCGCAGCTGCCCTCGAAGCGGGCCTTGCCATTGCCCGTCTCGCTGACCGGATAGGTGCACTGCCACTTGCGGGTCGACAGGCCGCCGAAGAAGCGGTTGATCTCGCTGGGCCGGACGCACTTCTGCTCGGTGTCGCGCACGCCCATGACGCTGGTGGTATATTCCCAGTATCCGGGCAGGACTTCGGTGCGGCTGGCCTGGGCCTGGGGCGCAGACGCGGGGGCCGCCAGCATCACGGCACCGGCCACAACCGGAGCCATGACCAGGATTGACCGGGGCAGAAGGCCAGACAACTTCATGTCTCGAAACTTCGAATGGGTTTTCATGGGCTCACCTTACAAGAACAGGTTGAACGCAGGCTGAACAAAGCTGATCCCCCGTCGCCGGGCGGGGCGGCGTATTATTGCGGCCACAGGGGCCAGGAAGCCCGATATGACTCGACTCCAGCCTTGACGCCCGCCGAGTCATTCCTCTATACGGCCTCCTCTCTCGCAGGGGTCCGGCCGCTGCGTACACCTGTTTCATGCGTCCGCGCCGTCTCGCGGATGTGACCTTGAGGATCTTAAGATGTCGCGTCGTTGCGAACTCACGGGTATCGGCCCGATGGTCGGCCACAATGTGAGCCACTCGAACATCAAGACCAAGCGCCGCTTCCTGCCGTCCCTGAAGACGGTCAAGGTGTCGTCGGACGCCCTGGGCCAAACCTTCTCGCTGCGTATCTCGAACGCTGCCCTGCGCACCCTGGACTACAAGGGCGGCCTGGACGCCTTCATCGTCAAGGCTCGCGACGAGAACCTGTCGGTCGCTGCCCAGCGCATCAAGCGCCAGGTCAAGGCCAAGCTGGCTGAACAGGCCGCTGCCTAAGTTCGACTGTCGAACCTGATTTTGGAAAGGGCCGGTGGCAACGCCGGCCCTTTTCCTTTGCGCCCCTGGTCCTTTGCGCGCCTGGTCCTTGCGCGCCTGGCTTCCCCGGCTCTTGGCCTTCGCCGGGATGGACGGATGTGCTTTCATGCCCCGGTTCAAAGGGGAAGCCTCCATTGCGCCTGTTCACTGCCCTGTGCCTCGCTGCCGCCCTCGCCACCCCGGCTCTGGCGCAAACCACCGCGCGCACCTCAACGCCCTTCACCCTGTCCAGCGGCACGCCGCGCACGCCGGAGCAGCAGGCGGTGCGGTTCACCTCGGCGCGCCTTGCCTTCGACGTCCGGCCCGAGACGAAAAGCCTCCTGGCCCAGGCCCGGCTGGATTTCACCGCGACCGCCACCACCCCGGCCATCGTGCTGGAGCTGGACACGGTCTTCGACATCACGGGCATCGAGGTCGATGGCAGCCCCGTCACGACCTGGACCAATCCGGACGGCCGCCTGACCATCCCCCTGCCCCGCCCGCTGCAGCCGGGCCAGTCCACCACCGTTAACATTGCCTACGAGGGCCAGCCGCGCACGGCCCCGCGCGCGCCGTGGAGCGGGGGCTTTGTCTGGAGCGAATCGGTCGGCCAGCCCTGGGTCGCCAGCGCCGTGCAGGGCGAGGGCTGCGACCTGTTCTGGCCCTGCATCGACCACCCGATGGGCGAACCGGACCAGGTCGAGCTGTTCATCACCGTGCCAAGGGGCCTGTCCGCCCCCGCCAATGGACGTCTGATCGACAAGCTGGACCACGCCGACGGCTCGACCACCTGGCACTGGCAGGCACGCCAGCCCAATACCTATGCCATCAGCCTCAATATCGGCCCCTTCTCCGAACTCAGCGGCACCTATGCCAGCCGATACGGCAACCTCGTTCCGCTGCACTTCTGGCCCCTGTCCGCCACCGCCCCGGACAAGGCCCAGGCCCTGTTCGACGAGTTCCCCCGTCAGCTTGAGTTCTTCGAGGCCACCATCGGCCCCTTCCCCTTTGCCGACGAAAAGATGGGCGTCGTCGAGACCCCGCACCTGGGCATGGAACACCAGTCCATCAACGCCTATGGCAATGGCTACAAGAAGGACGGCAAGGGCTACGACTGGCTGCTGCAGCACGAGCTGGCGCACGAATGGTTCGGCAACCAGCTGACCAATGTCGACTGGGACGATATGTGGCTGCACGAAGGGTTCGGCACCTATATGCAGCCCCTCTATGCCCGCTGGCTGAACGGCGAGCGGGCCATGCAGGCCGAGCTCCAGACCATGCGCCTGACGCTCAAGAACCGCTTTCCCATGGTCTCGGGCCAGCCCCGCGATGCTGGAACCGTCTATACCGATACCACCGGCCCGGCTCTGGACCTCTATTACAAGGGGGCGCTGATCGCCCACACCCTGCGCCTGCATATCGGGGATGAGGCCTTCTACGACTCCCTGCGCCGCCTGGTCTATGGCCGCCCGGACCCGCAACCGGGCAACTTCCAGCCCCGCCATGCCTCGACGCCTGACTTCATCGCCATCGTCAATCAGGTGACCGGCCGCGACATGGGCTGGTTCTTTGACGCCTACCTTTATCAGGCGGCCCTGCCGGACCTGGTCATGACGCGGGCGGGCGAGAAGGTCAGCCTGGAATGGAAGACCGGCAACGGCGGCCCCTTCCCCCTGCCGGTCGAGGTCGAGGTGGACGGCCAGGTCCTGACCCTGCCGATGCAGGACGGCAGCGGCCACTTCACCGCGCCCGAGGGGGCCCACATCCTGCTGGACCCCGGATCAAAAGTGCTGCGCCGGCTGGACTATCTGGAAACGGCTGCGCAACCTTGAGCGCTACGAAACGGAAGGCTTCACCATGCGTCACCTGACCGGCCTGGCCCTGGCCCTCGCCTTTGGAGCCGGCCTTGTCCTGCCCGCCTCGGCCCAGGACCATGCCCCGGCCTCGCTGCCCAGCCTGGATCGTCCTGCCGAGGTCCTGTTCTGGCCGCAGGCGGCGCGTGAAGCGGGCTTTCGCGCAATGGACCGGATCGTGCCCCATCGCACGGTGGAGGCAGGCGGCACGGCCCGTCCCCTTGCCCAGGGCACGCCGCTCGATCTCGATGTCACGGCCTATATGGAAGCCGAGCGCACAGCGGCCATCATTGTGCTGAAGGATGGCCAGCTGCGCTTCGAGCGTTATGGCCTGGGCTTTGGGCCCGAGGGTCGCTGGACCTCCTTCTCGGTGGCCAAGTCCGTCGCCTCGACCCTGGTCGGTGCCGCGATCAGGGATGGCCATATCGAAAGCCTGGAGACCCCGATCACCCGCTACCTGCCCGAGCTGGAAGGCAGTGCCTATGACGGGGTAACCGTGCGCCAGCTCCTGACCATGGCCTCGGGTGCCGACTGGAACGAGGACTATACCGACCCGGCGTCCGACGTGGCCCGCTTCTATGAGCCGCACGAGACGGGGGGCATGGACCCCACCTTGCACTATATGCGCCAGCTGAAGCGCGCCCACGCGCCCGGCACCCGCTGGAACTACAGCACCGGCGAAAGCAATCTGGTCGGGGTCCTGCTGACCCGGGCGACGGGCCAGACCCTGGCCGACTACCTGTCCCGGAAGATCTGGCAGCCCTATGGCATGGCCCAGGACGCCGCCTGGATGATCGACAAGGCGGGCCAGGAATCCAGCGGCTGCTGCCTGATGGCCTCGGCCCGCGACTGGGCGCGCTTTGGCCAGTTCATCCTTGAGGGCGGCGTGATCCAGGACCAGGCGGTCCTGCCGGACGGCTGGCTGCAGGCCGCCACTACCCGACAGGCGCGCATCGGCGTGCCCGGCGAGGGCTATGGCTTCATGTGGTGGACCCGGGACGATGGCCGGTTCGGTGCCCACGGCATCTTTGGCCAATCCATCAGCCTGGATCCCCAGCGCGGCACCGTCGTGGTCATCCTGTCCGCCTGGCCCCACGCCACCGGCCCCACCCACTCCGCCGCCCGCCAGCAGCTGCTCGACCGCATCCACGCCGCCCTGGCCGCCGCGGACTGATCGTCATGCGTCAGTATGCCCCAAGGCGAATGCGAGCCGTTCGCATTAGTCATGGCCTGAACAATGACCCGTCCGGAGTTCCCGCATGAGCCGTCGCCTTGGCCTTCTGGCCGCCGCCGCCGTTTCGATGACCCTGGCTGCCTGTGGCCAGCAACAGGATAAGGCGGGCAACGCGCCCGCTGCCGAGAGCGGCGTCCTGAACCTCTATACGGCCCGCCACTATGACGCGGACCAGAAGCTGTATGACCTGTTCCAGGAAAAGACGGGCATCGAGGTCAAGCGCATCGAGGGTCGCCCCGATGAACTGATCGCCCGCATGAAGGCCGAGGGTGCCAACAGCCCTGCCGACGTCTTTGTCGCTGCCGATGCCGGGGCCCTGTGGCGCGCCCAGGACGCCGGCCTGCTGCAGGCCAGCTCGTCCGAGACCCTGAACCAGGCCATCCCCGCCAACCTGCGCGAGCCGGAGGGCCACTTCTATGGCTTCTCGCGCCGCGCCCGCGTCGTGGCCTATGACCCGGCGAAGGTCCAGCCGGCCGAGATCGACGACTATGCCAAGCTGGCCACCCCGCGCTTCAAGGGCAAGATCTGCGCCCGCTCGGGCGACAACGTCTATAACC
>JAEYQX010000035.1 GCA_023409795.1 Pseudomonadota bacterium | reverse complement strand
ATGAAGAAGCGGGTGGGCCTGGCGCGGGCCCTGGCCCTGGATCCCGAGCTGATCTTCCTGGACGAGCCGACCGCCGGCCTTGACCCCATCGGTGCGGCGGCCTTTGACACGCTGATCCGGGACCTGTCCGATGACCTGGGCCTGACCGTCTTCATGATCACCCACGACCTGGACAGCCTCTACGCCATCTGTGACCAGGTGGCCGTGCTGGCGGACAGGCACGTCGTGGCAAAGGCCACGGTCCAGGAGTTGGAGCGTTCCGGGCATCCGTGGATCAGGGAATACTTCCTGGGGCCGCGCGGTCGCGCTGCGCATAAGGTCGCTTGAGGAGAGCGGGATAATGGAAAGAGACGCTCACTACGCCGCCGTCGGCATCGTCACCGTCGCCCTTCTGGCGGCGCTGGCCGTGTTCACCATCTGGCTGGCGCGACTGCAGTTCAATAACGACTACGACGTCTATGACATCGTCTTCTATGGCCCCGTGCGCGGTCTGTCCGAGGGGGGCGAGGTCCACTTCAACGGCATCCGGGTCGGCGAGGTCACCGACCTGAGCCTTGACCCGCAAAAGGGCGACCAGGTGGTGGCCCGCGTGCGGCTGAACGCCACGACGCCGGTGCGCGTCACCTCGCGCGCCCAGCTGGAGCCCCAGGGGATCACGGGCCTCAACTATATCCAGATCACCGCCGGCGAGCCCGCCAGCCCGATCCTGAAGGACCAGTATGCCGACAATGTCGTGCCGGTCATCCAGAGCCAGCCCAGCCCGATCTCCGAACTGCTCAGCGGCTCCGGCACGGTCCTGGCCCAGACGGTCGATGCGCTGAACCGGATCAATCGGGTCCTGTCTGATGACAATATCCGCAGCTTCTCGTCCAGCGTGCAAAGCATCGAGGAACTGACCAGCGAGCTGGAGGCCCGCAAGGGTATGTTCCTGCAGCTGGAACAGGCCATCGCCAAGGCCAATGAGGCGGTCGGCGAATACCAGGCCCTGGGTGCCGATGCCCGCCAGATCATCAATACGGACGGCCGCCAGGCCATCGCCAACATCAACCGCGCGACCGAGGACGCGCGTGGGGCCATCGCCTCGATCAACCGCTCGGCCGCTGGCCTGGAGGGGCCGCTGGGCGAGTTCGGCACCTCGACCGTGCCCCAGATCAACGACGCCGTGCGCCAGCTGAACCAGGCCACGCGCTCGCTGGAAGAGCTGATCGACAACGTGCGCCAGAGCCCGCGTGAATTCATCGGCCGACCGGCCGCCAAGGAACTGGAGGTCCAGCCGTGATCCGTTTGAACCGCCTGACGTCGACCGCCGCGGTCGCGGCCCTGGGCCTGATGGCCTCGGCCTGTGCCCTGCTGAAGTCGCCCGATCCCGTCCAGGCCTATCGCTTCGGCGCGACCCCGGCCTTTGCCGCCGGGGGGCAGGCCGCAGGCTGCGAGCCGGTGACCGTGGCCCTGCGCCGGGTCGAGTTCGCCGATGCCGCGCGTGGCGACCGCATCCTGGCCATTACGGGTGCCGAGGCCGCCTATATTGGCGGGGCGCGCTGGGTGTCCGAGGCCGAGACCCTTTTCCAGGCCAGCCTTGAGGATGCCTTTGCCGCCGGTGCGCCCTGCATCCGCCTGGCCCCCGGCGTCTTTGCCCGCGACGGCCTGGTCCTGTCGGTGGATGTGCGCCGCTTCGAGACGACCTATGCCAGCGCGGACAGTGCGCCCCAGGTCCGGCTGGTCGCCGTGGCCACCCTGGTGCGTCCAGGCGACCGGACCATCGTGGGCGAGCACAGGACTGACGTGACCGAGCCGGTCGAGGTCAACCGCGTCTCGGCCATCGTGGCGGGCTATGACCGCGCCAACAGCCAGGCGGTGCGCCAGATCGTCGGCTGGGTTGCCGCCACGGCACCGGGCATCGGTCCGGCCGAAAAATAGGCATGAAAAAGGGCCGGACGCCGCGACGTCCGGCCCTTGTCATCTGGCGGTGTGGCCCGGTCAGTTCAGGCCGGCTGCTACCGTGTAATCCGCCTCAGTCTTGGCGGCGACTTCATCCAGGGTGACGCCTTCGGCCAGTTCGATCAGTTCCAGGCCCGAGCCGTCCGGCTTGACGTCGAAGGTCGCCAGATCGGTGATGATGCGGCTGACCACGCCGGTGCCGGTCAGCGGCAGGGTGCAAGCCTTCAGCACCTTGGACTGGCCGTGCTTGTTGGCGTGTTCCATGACCACGACGACGCGCTTGACGCCCGCCACCAGGTCCATCGCGCCGCCCATGCCCTTCACCAGCTTGCCGGGGATCATCCAGTTGGCGATGTCGCCGTTCTGGGCCACTTCCATCGCGCCGAGGATCGACAGGTTGATGTGGCCGCCACGGATCATGGCGAAGCTGTCGGCGCTGCTGAAATAGGCGCTCTCGGGGATTTCCGTGATCGTCTGCTTGCCGGCATTGATCAGGTCGGGGTCTTCCTCGCCCTCAAAGGGGAAGGGGCCCATGCCCAGCATGCCGTTTTCCGATTGCAGGGTAACGGTCATGCCCTCTGGGATATAGTTGGCCACCAGCGTCGGAATGCCGATGCCGAGGTTCACATAGAAGCCGTCCTGCAGTTCCTTGGCAGCACGTTCAGCCAGTTGTTCGCGTGTACGAGCCATTATGCTTGCTCCTTGCGGGCTACCGCTTCGCTACTTGAGCCCTCAGTCGCGCGTTGGCGAACCGTTCTCTGTTCGATGCGCTTTTCCGAAACGGTCTGGATCAGGCGGTCCACATAGACGCCCGGGGTGTGGATGTGGTCCGGATCGATCGAACCGACCGGCACGATTTCCTCGACCTCGACCACGGTGACCTTGCCGGCGGTAGCCATCATCGGGTTGAAGTTGCGGGCGGTCTTGCGGAACACGAGGTTGCCGCGTTCGTCGGCCTTCCATGCCTTCACGATGGCGAGGTCTGCGACCAGACCCGTTTCCATGATGTAGCGGCGGCCATCGAACTCGCGCTCTTCCTTGCCTTCGGCCACCAGGGTGCCCACGCCGGTCGCGGTGAAGAAGGCCGGAATACCGGCACCGCCGGCACGGATGCGCTCGGCCAGCGTGCCTTGCGGGTTGAATTCCAGCTCCAGCTCGCCGGCCAGGTACTGGCGCTCGAATTCCTTGTTCTCGCCCACATAGGACGAGATCATCTTCTTGATCTGGCGGGTTTCCAGCAGTTGGCCCAGGCCAAAGCCGTCCACGCCCGCATTGTTGGAGATCACCGTAAGACCCTTGACGCCACTGTCGCGCAGACCGGCAATCAGGTTCTCCGGGATGCCGCACAGGCCGAAGCCGCCCGACATGACGGTCATGCCGTCAAATGTCAGCCCCTCCAGCGCGGACTTAACGTCTGCGAAGATCTTTCCCATGGCTCTCCCTTTTTCACCGTCTGATGAATATCGCGGTCTTCCTTCCCTTAGATCGGCTTTTCCGAGCGGGCAAGGCTTTGGCGGCGTCGGGAATGACAATGCATGGTTGACCCGATGTGTCGCGCCTTACAAACACAGCAGGAGTTCAATCGGCAAAGTGGAGGGCGTTTATGCGTTTGAGGAATTTCTCGGTAGCCTGCGGGGCACTGGCATTGGCCAGTGGGGTTCCGATGATGGCCTGGGCCGATGGGCCGACCTATCAGCAGCCGCCTGCGCCCATCGCCCAGATCCTGGACGCCAAGCCCACTCCGGGCGTTTCGGTCAGCCCCGACGCCCGGCACATTCTTCTGATGGACCGCACCAACCTGCCGTCCATTGCAGAACTGGCCGAGCCGATGCTGCGCCTCGCCGGATACCGCATCAATCCGCGCAACAATGGCCCGGCAGCCTCGCGCATGAACTGGCTGACGGGGCTGAGCTTCCAGTCGACCGAGGGCGGCGATGCGCGCCCGGTGACGGGCCTGCCCGCTGATGCCCGCCTGGCCAATGTGCGGTGGTCGCCCAATGGCCGCCAGGTGGCCTTCCTGGTCGATGCCGCCAATGGACTGGAGCTGTGGACGGCCGGGGTGTCGGACGCCCGCGCCCGCAAGCTGACCAATGGCATGATCAACGCCACCACCGGGTCGGGCTTTGACTGGATGCCGGACAGCAGTGGCCTGTTCATCCTGACAACGCCGGCCGGTCGCGGCCGCCCGCCGGTCACCGACCGTCCGCCCACTGGCCCGGTCATCGACGAGACCGGCGGCCGGGTGGCTCCGGTTCGCACCTATCAGGACCTGTTGAAGGACCCCATGGATGAGGCGCTGTTCGACTATTACTTCACCAGCCAGCCGGCGATCGTGAACCTGCAGGGGCGGGTGCGCAGCGTGGGTGAGGCCGGGGTGGTCCTGGGGGCCAGTGTCTCGCCCGATGGCCGCTACATCCTGCAGACGCGGGTGAAGAAGCCCTATTCCTATGTGGTTCCGGCCCGCCAGTTCCCGACCGAGATTGTGGTCACGGACCTGAATGGCCGCACGGTTCACCGCGTGGCCGACCTGCCGCTGCGTGACAATGTGCCCACCTCGTTCGATGCCGTGGCCGAGGGGCCGCGTTCGGTTGCCTGGCGCGCCGATGCCGACAGCACCCTGGGCTGGGCCGAGGCCCAGGACGGTGGCGACCCGCGCAACCCGGCCGAGGTGCGCGACCGCGTCTTTATGCTGCGGGCCCCGTTCAATGATGCGACCATGGTGCTGGCCGACCTGCCGACCCGCTATGCCGGTATCCAGTGGGGGCGTGATGACGTCGCCATCCTGAATACCCGCTGGTTCCAGAACCGCAGCGAGACCCGCATCCTGCTGAACCCGTCCGATCCGTCGCAGAACCGCGTCTTGGTCGAGCGCAACTATCAGGACCGCTACAATAACCCGGGCAGCGTGGTGACCGAGGCCAACAGCCGCGGCCGCCCGCAGATCCGCTTCTCGGCCGATGGCTCGCGGATCTATCTGTCGGGCGAGGGCGCGACGCGCGAGGGAGCCTATCCCTTCCTCGACGCCCTGGACCTGCAGTCGGGCGAGACCGAGCGCCTGTGGCGTTCGGCCGAGGGCGAGTATGAAACCCTGGTCGACATCCTGGATGAGGACGGCCAGCGCCTGCTGACCAGCCGCCAGTCCCAGTCCGAGCCGGCCAACCTGCGCATCCGCGGCCTGGATGGCCAGGTCACGCCCCTGACCCGGTTCACCGACCCGGCCCCGCAGCTGGCCGATGTGCAGCGCCAGCG
>JAEYQX010000267.1 GCA_023409795.1 Pseudomonadota bacterium | reverse complement strand
ACCCAGGGCTTCCTGACCCCGCCGACCCTCAGCCTGGCCGACTTTGGCTCGGGCCAGCTGGCCGAGCTCAAGTCCGCCCCGGCCAGGTTCGACGCCTCGACCCATGTGGTCGCGCAGTTCGAGGCGACCTCCAGCGACGGGACCAGGATCCCCTACTTCATCACCCGTCCGCGCGACCTGGCCATGGACGGCACGGCCCCGACCATCCTGTTTGGCTATGGCGGCTTCCAGGTCAGCTTCCCACCCGCCTACAAGCCCGAGATGGGCAAGCTGTGGCTCGAGAACGGCGGCGTCTTCGTCCAGGCCAATATCCGCGGCGGGGGCGAGTTCGGTCCCGCCTGGCACCAGGCGGTCCTGCGCGAAAACCGCCAGCTGGCCTTCGACGACTTCGCCGCCGTGGGCCGGGACCTGGTCGCGCGGGGCATCACCTCGCCGCGCCACCTGGGCATCTATGGCCGCTCGAACGGGGGTGTCCTGACCTCGGTGTCGATCACCCAGAACCCGGACTTGTTCAATGCGGCGGTGATCGAAAGCCCGCTGATCGACATGATGCGCTACCCGGAAATGCCGGCCGGTGCCTCGTGGATCGGCGAGTATGGCGACCCGCGCAAGCCCGAGGACGCCGCCTTCATCTCGAAGTATTCGGCCTACCAGCTGTTGCGTCCGGACGTGGACTACCCGCGCGTCTACATCACCACCAACACCCTGGACGACCGGGTCCATCCGGGCCATGCGCGCAAGTTTGCGGCCCGCCTGGGCCAGCAGGGCCATGACCACCTCTATTACGAGGACACGGTCGGGGGGCACTCCAACGACGCCGATCCGGTGGCCAATGCCCGCCGCTGGGCGCGCCACTATGTCTATCTGGCCCAGCAGCTGATGGACTGAGCCGGTCCGGGCGCGCCGTCGCTCACGGTTTTATGAGCAGCATCCGGCGTCACAGGCGCTAGGCTTCGCTTCATGAGACCTGATGGCGCAATCCGGCTGGCTATGGTTGTGACGGTGGCGGCGGGCCTGGCCCTGCCCCCCGTCGCTGTGCCCTCCATCGCCCAGGCCTCGTCCCGCAACGGCGGCGGGGCCCGGCCGGTGGTGGTCGAGCTGTTCACCGCCCAGGGCTGCGCCGGCTGCCCCCAGGCCAACCGCACACTGGAAAGCCTGGCCCAGACCCCGGACGTCATCGCCCTGACCTATGGCGTCAACTACTGGGACTATCTGGGCTGGCCCGACACCTTTGCCCGGCCCGAGTTTGCCGCCCGCCACCAGGCTTATCGCCAGTCGCTGAAGCTCAGGGACGTCTCGACCCCCCAGGTGGTGGTCGATGGCCGCCGCCAGGTCTCGGGCACCCATCCCCCTGCGCTGCGCGCCGCCATCGAGGCGGGGGCTTCCGAGCGGGCCTGGCCCCCCGAGATCGAGTTCCGCGAGACCGGCGACCGGGTCGGCATCGGCTCGGGCCGTCCGCCGCCGGGCGGTGCCGAGGTCATGGCCGTCCACTACAGGCCCGGCCTTCAAACGGTTGAGGTAAGATCAGGCGACAATCGCGGCCAGTCTGTCCGTCACGTCAATGTTGTCAGTCAGGTCTATCGTCTGGGCGATTGGGACGGGCGGCCTGCACTTTATGAACTTCCTGCCAATTCTTCTTCACAAGACAAGGTCGTAGTCCTTGTCCAGGGCAAGTCTGACCGACGTATCATTTCCGCCGCGCGCCAATCGGAACCGGCGCGCGATTGAACCGCTGACGGAAAGGGTCTAAAGGCCCGCCGCTCTTGGTGGGTGCGCGCCGCGTGACCCGGAGGTTTTCTATGGCTGGGGATCAACCCCGCGGCGACACTCCCCTGTCGGCCGCAAAAGCTTCTCTGACATCGGGCAACTCTGGGACTCCCCCCTCCGATCCCCGGAGCAAGGCGGGGCAGCGTGCCCTGCTGATCGGGGCCATCGGGGTCGTGTTCGGCGACATCGGCACCAGCCCGATCTATGCCCTGCGCGAGGCGATCGGCCATGCCCAGCGCGGCTTCAGCCCCGAGCAGGCGGTCTTTGGCGTGGTCTCCCTGGCCTTCTGGGCCCTGATGATCGTGGTGACGCTCAAATATGTCGCCTTCCTGATGCGGGCCGACAACAAGGGCGAGGGCGGGGCCCTCTCCCTGATGGCCCTGGCCCAGAATGCCCTGGGCAAGCGCAGTGCCTGGCTGTTTGTCCTGGGCGTGTGCGGGGCGGCGCTCTTCTATGCCGACGGGGTGATCACCCCGGCCATCTCGGTCCTGTCGGCGGTCGAGGGCCTGCGCGGTGCGCCGGGCATCGGCAGCGCCATCAATCCCTTCATCATCCCGATCGCGGCGGTCATCCTGATCGGTGTCTTCGTCGTCCAGTCCCGGGGCACCGGCGGCCTGGCCCGGTTCTTTGGCCCCATCACCCTGGTCTGGTTCGCCAGCCTGGGCCTTCTGGGCCTGTTCCACATCTTTGACGACCTCTCGATCCTGACGGCCCTGTCGCCGCACCATGCCCTGCTCATGCTGGCGGCCAACCCGGTGCTGGGCTTCGTCATCCTGGGCAGCGTCTTCCTGGCCGTGACGGGGGCCGAGGCCCTCTATGCCGACATGGGCCATTTCGGGAAGTCGCCGATCCGCCGGGGCTGGCTGTTCATCGTCCTGCCCTGCCTGACGCTGAACTACCTGGGGCAAGGGGCCTTCCTGCTGGCCCATCCGACGGCGCTGGACAATCCGTTCTGGAACATGGTGCCGCAGCTGATCTACTGGCCCCTGCTGCTGCTGGCGACGGCCGCGACGGTGATCGCCAGCCAGGCCGTGATCACCGGGGCCTTCTCGGTGACCCAGCAGGCGGTCCAGCTTGGCCTCTTGCCCCGTCTCGACATCCGCAACACCTCAGAGATCGAGGCGGGCCAGATCTATGTCCCCGCCATCAACGGCCTGCTGCTGGTGGGCGTGCTCTTCCTGCTGGTGACCTTCCAAAACACCCACAACCTGACCGCCGCCTATGGCGTGGCGGTGACGGGGGTCATGTTCGTCAACACCCTGATGGCCTTTACCCTGGTGCGGAACCTGTGGAAGTGGCCGCTGTGGCTGGCGCTGCTGGTCCTGGTGCCGATGGGCTTCGTCGACGTCGTCTTCCTCAGCTCCAACCTGCTCAAGGTGCCGGACGGGGCCTGGATGCCGCTGCTGATGGGCGGCCTGATCGTGGTGCTGATGTGGACCTGGGTCCGTGGCACGCAGATCCTGGGCGAAAAGACCCGCCGTGACAGCCTGCCGCTGACGGACCTGATCGAGATGCTCCGCGCCCGCCCGCCCCACCGGGCCCCCGGCACCGCCATCTTCCTGACCTCCGACGCCGAGGTCGCTCCGGTCGCCCTGATGCACAACCTCAAGCACAACAAGGTGCTGCACGAGAAGAACATCATCCTGACGGTCCATACCTCTGACCGTCCGCGCGTGGCCGAGCACCAGCGGGTGGCGATGGAGCCGATCTCCGACGACTTCAAGCGGCTGACCATCACCTATGGCTACATGGAAAGCCCCAATGTGCCGCGCGCGCTTGGCCTGTGCCGCAAGCAGGGGCTGAAGTTCGACATCATGTCGACCAGCTTCTTCCTGGGCCGTCGGTCGGTTATACCTTCGGCCCGTCAGGGCATGCCGCTGTGGCAGGACCGCCTGTTCATCTTCCTGATGCGCAATGCGGCCAATCCGACTGACTTCTTCCATATCCCGCCGGGCCGCGTGGTCGAGCTGGGCACACAGGTTTCCGTATGAGTGGTGGTACGCCCAAGGGCAAGAACTCGGCCTCGCGTGGTCGTCGACTGGCAGAAAAGGCGCGCGGCCCCCGTCGCGAAGGCCGCCCGGTCGCGATCGTCGATGACCCGCACGCCAACATTGGCGTCGAGGCGCGCCTGGTGGCGGGCATCCTGCTGAATGCCGCGCTGGAGAAGCGCACCGGCCTGGACGAGGCCCTGGGCCAGTCGCCGGCCCGCGACCTGCCCCCGGCCGACCGCGCCTTTGCCCGCGCCGTCGCCATGGCCGCCCTGCGCCGGCTGGGCGAGATCGACCAGATCCTGGACCGCCGCCTGGCCAAGGCCCCGCCGCCGCCGGTCCGCACCATCCTGCGCATTGCCCTGGCCCAGACCCTGGTGCTGGAGACCCCGGCCTTTGCCGCCGTCTCCACCGCGGTCAAGCTGGCCGAGCGCGACGCCAAGACCCGTCCCTACAAGAACCTGGTCAATGCCGTCCTGCGCGGTATCGGCCGCGAAGGCCCCGGCAAGACCTCGGCCGAGGCCAACCTGCCCGACTGGCTGGCCGCCCGCTGGAAGGCGACCTATGGCGAGGAAGGCCTGGCGGGTCTGGCCCTGGCCACCCGCGAGGAGCCAGCGACCGATCTCAGCGCCAGGCCCGGCGTCGACCTGGCCGCCCTGGCCGAGGCGGTCGAGGGGCAGGTCCTGCCCGGCGGCACGGTCCGCACCGCCCGTCGCGGCGATGTCTCGACCTGGCCCGGCTTCGAGGCCGGCGACTGGTGGGTCCAGGACGCCGCTGCCGCCATCCCCGCCCGCCTGCTGGACGTCTCGGCCGGCCAGACGGTGCTCGATATGTGCGCGGCGCCCGGTGGCAAGACCCTGCAACTGGCCGCGACGGGGGCCGCCACCGTGGCTCTGGACCGTTCAGAGGCGCGCCTGAAGCGCCTGCGCCAGAACTTCCAGCGCATGAAGCTTGAGGCCGAGATCGTGGCCGTCCCGGCCGAGGACTGGGAGGACGAGCGCCAGTTCGACGCCGTCCTGCTGGATGCGCCGTGCACCGCCACCGGCACCTATCGCCGCAACCCCGAGGTCCTGCGCGCCACCCGCCCCGCCGACGTGGCCAAGCTGGCCGACGTCCAGCACCGCCTGCTGGATGCCGCGGCGGACCGCGTCAAACCCGGCGGCCGCCTGGTCTATTGCGTCTGCTCGCTGGAGCGCGAGGAGGGCGAGACCCAGGTGATTGCCTTCCTGCGTCGCAACAAGGCCTTCCGCACCGTGGCCGCCGTGCCCGCCCGGGTCGGCGCGCCGGACGAGGCCCTGACGGCCGAGGGCTGGCTGCGTGTCCTGCCCTCGCAATGGGCCGACCGGGGCGGGGTCGACGGCTTCTTCGTCGCCTGCCTGGAACGCACTGGCGGCTGACGGGCCCCAGGGAGGAGGCGGGCCTCAGTCGGCCGCGTCCTCGATGGCGTGGATCTGGTCATCATCCAGTCCCAGGTGATGGCCGATCTCGTGGATCAGGACGTGGGTGATGATCTCGCTCAGTCCCACATCGCCACGCTCGCACCATTCGTCCAGGATCGGCCGGCGATAGAGGAAGATGCGCGACGGCTCGGCCGCCGGCCCCATGGCGTCCCGCTCGCCGATGTGGAAGCCGTAATAGAGGCCGGTCAGCTCGAACGGGTCCTCGATCCCCAGGTCGCGCAGGGTCTCCTCGTCGGCGAAATCATCGACGCGGATGACCACATCCCCCGCCGCCTGGCGGAACAGGTCGGGCAGGGCGGCAAAGGCGGCCTCGCCCAGGCGCGCAAAATCATCCAGGGACGGGGCGGTTTGGTCTTGCCAGGCATCAGTCATGCCGCCGGTATCGCCCGCCTGCCCCGGCGGCGCAATTGGCTGCAAAGCCGCATTCGCAATCGGCACAATCAGGGTATGGTAAACGCGAATCAACCATTTCGACGGGCCCGGGACCTGGTGTCTGCGGCCCGGCGGTGAACGGGGCGTCTCTGGGGAGAGCATGGCCGAGGCCGATATCGCCTATGTAGCCACAGCCGGGGCAGCCGGCCTGGCCCTGGCCGTCAGCGCCTGGGCCTGGCGCCTGCGCGCCCGGCTGGACCAGCGCGAGCTGGCCCTGGATGACACCCTGGCCGGTCTGATGGCGCGTGTCGCGGTGGGCGAGGGGGCCCTCAGCGCCTTCGAGGACGTCCGCATCGCCCTCAGCCCCGAGGGCGAGTTCGAGCGCTGCTTTGCCGGCGACGGGATCCTGGCCCTGCTGGCCCCCGGTCGCAGCGAGGACGAGGCCGGCCGCCACCTGGTCGAGGTGATCCGGCGCGGCCATGCGGCCCAGATGGACAGCCTGGTCCGGCGCGGCGAAGCCTTCGACAGCCTGCTGCCCTCGCCCGAGGGCGAATGGGCGCTGGAGGGCCGGGCCCTGGCGGGATCGGCCTGGCTGCGCCTGGCGCGCCTGACCGGAGCCGAGGCTGGCTCGGACGTGGGCCTGGGTGCCCTGGCCGAGGTCTCCCCCACCCCGACCTGGGTCACCAATGGCATGGGCCAGCTGATCTGGGCCAACCGCGCCTGGCTGAACGAGACCCGCGCCGCCACCCTGGCCGAGGCGCGCGCCGCCGGCATCAGCTTCGATCGCGGGGCCGACAACCTGGTGGCCGAGGCCTCGCGCCTCAACCAGCGCCAGGAAGGCTTCCGCTGGGTCGCTGCCGAGGGCGGGCGCAAGGCCTGGCGCATCGTGGCCGAGCCCCTGGCGGGGGGGCGCGGGGCCGTCATCGCCTTTGCCCTGGACATGACCGAGGCCGAGGAGACGCGCGACAACCTGCGCCGCCACGTCGAGGCCCACGACGAGACCCTGAACCACCTGGCCGATGCCGTGGCCATCTTTGGCCCGTCCAAGCGCCTGGCCTTCCACAACACGGCCTTCCAGTCCCTGTTCAACGTCGACCCGGCCTGGCTGGACGAGCGCCCGACCCATGCCGAGCTGCTGGACCGCCTGCGCCAGCGCCGCCAGCTGCCCGAGGTGGTCGACTATGCCGGCTGGAAGGCGCGCGAGCTGGACTTCTATGGCGCCGCCGAGGCCTCGCCCGACGACAGCTGGTCTCTGCCCGACGGGCGCACCCTGCGCGTCGTGCGCCAGCCCCACCCGCTGGGCGGCATCCTGCTGATCTTCTCGGACATCACCGGCGAGCTGGAGCTGCGCAGCCGCTACAACGCCCAGATTCAGGTCCAGACGGCGACCCTGGACAAGCTGAACGATGCCGTGGCCGTGTTCGGCTCTGACAGCCGCCTGCGCCTGCACAACGAGGCGTTCGAGACCCTGTGGGGCCTGTCCAGCCCGCGCCTGCGCGAGGCCAGCGGCTTTGACGCCATCGCCCAGCTTTGCCAGCCGATCCTGCCCGATGCCTCGGTCTGGCTGGGGCTCAAGGCACGGGTGGCCGACCCCGATCCCGAAAGCCGGGTGCCGATCTCGGGCGAGGCACGCACCACCGACGGCCGGGTCCTGTCCTGGCAGACCCGCCCCCTGCCCGATGGCGCGACCCTGGTGGCCTTCTCGGACGTCACCGCCCGCCGCGAGCTGGAACAGGCCCTGTCCGCCAAGGAGGCGGCCCTGGCCGAAAGCCAGGCTCTGAAGCGCGAGTTCGTCGGTAGCGTTTCCTATGAGCTGCGCACGCCGCTGACGACCATCGTCGGCTATTCGGAGCTGCTGGAGGCCATGGGCAACCTGCCCGAGCGCAGCCGCCAGCACGCCGGGGCCATCCGCGTGGCCGCCAGCCAGCTGGCCCGGTCCATCGACGACGTCCTGGACATGGCCCAGATCGACGCGGGTGAGATGGAGCTGGTGCTGGGCGACGTCTGGATCAACGACCTGCTGGACGCCAGCGCCGAGCGGATCCGCAGCCGGATCGAGGGGCGCGGCGCGACCCTGGTGGTCGAGCATGACCGCGCCACCCGCCCGCTTCGCGCCGATGGCCGCCGCGTCGCCCAGGCCCTGGACCACCTGCTGGAGAACGCCGCCCGTGCCGTGTCGGATGGCGGCCAGGTCCGGCTGGTCGCGGAAATGGGCATCAGCGAGACCCGGCTGCGGGTCGAGGATACCGGCCGCGGCATCCCCTATCACCTGCAGGCCCACGTCTTTGACCGCTTTGTCCGGCGCGAGCGTGGCGGCCCCGGCGTGGCCCTGGCCCTGGTCAAGGCCCTGGTCGAGCTGCACGGGGGCTGGGCCGAGGTCCAGTCAGAGCCGGGCAAGGGGGCCAGCTTCATCCTGCACCTGCCGAACCGCGCCGCCGACAAGGCGGCTGCGCCCGAACTGGGGTTGGTCGAGGGGCCCGTGGGCTGAATTTGGCCTGTTTTTCTGGTATGGGGCGGGTTCTGAAAACAGGAACCCTCCATGGCTGACACCCCCCGTCCCCTGCTCAAGACCGCCATCATCTATGATTTCGATGGCACCCTGGCGCGGGGCAATATGCAGGAGGTCAGCTTCATCCCCTCGATTGGGATGACGCCTGCCCAGTTCTGGAACGAGACAGTCCGTCCACGGACGATTGCCGCCGATGGCGACGGCATCCTGATGTATATGCAGATGATGCTGCTGGCCGCGCGCGAGCAGGGGGCCCCCGTGACGCGCCAGACCCTGCGCGACCACGGCCGCGACGTGGCCCTGTTCGAGGGCCTGCGGGACCGTTCCTGGTTCGACCGGATGAACGCCTTCGGGGCCCAGTTCGGGCTGGAGATCGAGCACTACATCATCTCGGCCGGCCTGGAGGAGATGATCCACGGCTGCCCCATCGCCGATGCCTTCACCCACGTCTTTGCGTCCAAGTATGCCTATGACGACAACGACGTGGCCGTCTGGCCCGCCGTGGGCGTCAACTACACGACCAAGACCCAGTACCTGTTCCGCATCAACAAGGGCGTGCACAACCACTGGGAGGACGAGCGCATCAACCGCTTCATCCCCGATGACGAGCGCCCCATCCCCTTTGACCGGATGATCTTTCTGGGCGATGGCGACACCGATGTGCCGACCATGAAGATGATGCACACCAAGGGCGGCTTCTCGATCGCCGTCTATGATCCCGACAACACCCCGCGCGACCACAACAAGATCCACCGCCTGATCTCCGAGGACCGGGTCAACTTCGTCGCCGAGGGCGACTACCGCGAGGGCACCCCGGTCGACCTGATCGTCAAGGGCCTGATCGGCCGCATCGCCGTCAACTATGGCCGGATGCCCGCCGACTGACGGACCGGGCCAGGGCCAGAAAAAAGGCCCGGTGGAAACACCGGGCCTTGGTCTGTTCACTCGGGGTCAGACACCTTACCAGCGACGGTCGTAGCGATAGTCGCGGTCGCGGCGGTTCTGGTAGCTGCGCCATTCGCCATGGTTACGCCAGTAGCGGCCATCGCGGTAATAGCGGCCATCATTGCGGTAGTAGTCGCGGCTGTTGATGCCGTGCTCGCGCTCCCAGTGGCCCTGGTTACGATAGCAGCGGCCACCGCGGTAATAGTCGCAGTTGTTGTCGTTGCTGCTCGCAGCGGCACCCAGGGCGGCGCCGGCCAGGGCACCACCGGCCACATAGCGACCGTCACCCTGGCCGATGATGGCACCGGCCAGGCCGCCGACGACGGCGCCCAGGACGGCATCACGGCCGGAATCGTCACGGTCGCGGTAGTCGCGATAGGACTGGGCCGCAGCGGGGGTAGAGGCCAGCATCGTCAGGGCGACAGCGCCGACACCGATCTTTGACATGGTCTTCATGGCGGGCTCCTTTCGAAAGCCGGTTGATCCGTTGTGTCCCTTTTAGTCCGCCCTGTCTGAACAGGGTCGGGGGAGCCCGTTCATTTTCCAGTCATCTGCGCGAAAATTTCGCGTGGCCTCGCCTTGACCCCTGCCACCATGGTGCCTAACTCCCCGCCCGTTAGCACTCGGGTGCGGCGACTGCCAAAGCGGGTCGGCCCGAGGCTAGAATTGATATCTATTGGGAGATCATCAGATGGCGTTTCGTCCTCTCGGCGACCGCGTGCTGGTCAAGCGCGTTGAAGAAGCTACCACCACCAAGGGCGGGATCATCATCCCTGACACGGCCAAGGAAAAGCCGCAGGAAGGCGAAGTGATCGCCGTCGGCAAGGGCGTCCGTGACGAAGATGGCGAGTTCGTCGCCCTGGACGTCGCCGTTGGCGGCCGCATCCGGTTCGGCAAGTGGTCGGGCACGGAAGTGAAGATCGAAGGCGAAGACCTGATCATCATGAAGGAATCCGACATCCTGGGCGTGCTGGCCTGATCGCCACCCCATCTGTCGTCGAATTCTTCAATAAAAATATCTAGATAGGAGCAGGCTCATGGCTGCTAAGATCGTTAAGTTCAACACCGACGCCCGCGACAAGATGCTGAAGGGCGTCAACGTCCTGGCTGACGCCGTCAAGGTGACCCTCGGCCCGAAGGGCCGCAACGTCGTGATTCAGAAGTCCTTCGGCGCCCCGCGCTCGACCAAAGACGGCGTCTCGGTGGCCAAGGAAATCGAGCTGGAAGACGCCTTCGAGAACATGGGCGCCCAGATGATCCGCGAAGTCGCCTCCAAGGCGAACGACAACGCGGGTGACGGCACCACCACCGCCACCGTCGTGGCCCAGGCCATCGTCCAGGAAGGCCTGAAGGCCGTGGCCGCCGGCATGAACCCGATGGACCTGAAGCGCGGCATCGACAAGGCCGTCCACGAGCTCATCGATAACGTCAAGGCCTCGTGCAAGAAGGTCTCGGACAACTCGGAGATCGCCCAGGTCGGCACCATCTCGGCCAACGGCGACCTGGAAGTCGGCGAGATGATCGCCCGCGCCATGGAGAAGGTCGGCAACGAGGGCGTGATCA
>JAEYQX010000227.1 GCA_023409795.1 Pseudomonadota bacterium | reverse complement strand
CATCTACGCCATTGCACGAGCGCGTTACGATAAGCGCTTTGACATGTATCGCGAACTTCGCGACGCGAGAAAAATAATGAACTTTGCGTTGGAAAGCGCAGAGCAGATCAACGCAATGGGCGTGAAGTACTACTGCTTCTGATACGAAAAAACCGGGGTGTTACCCCCGGCTCTTGCGCGGCCCCCGTACGGTGAACCTGACGGGCTAGGCCCGACGCGAACTTACCTAGACCGAGTCGGAAGTCAATAAAAAAGTGAAAGTCAACCCTAAGCGCGCCCTCATACGCAGCCTTGGCTCACGCGCACTCGGGGAAAAAAGCTAGTTTAGGGTTCGCCTTAGGGGCGCACCCTAACCATCACGATATCGATTTGAATTTGTTGAATTATTTAGCGCGCCTTGGTGGAGCCGAGGGGAATCGAACCCCTGACCTCGTCATTGCGAACGACGCGCTCTACCAACTGAGCTACGGCCCCGACCGACAGGCAGGCGATGAGATAGGAGCGGTGGCGGGGCAGTGTCAACGGGTCGCGCTGCACGAAGCCTTGGCGTTCGGCGGTGCGACCGCTAGAACCGGGCAGGTTTCAAGGGATTACACGCGATGGAAATGGCCGTCGGCCTTATTGGCTTTCTGTTTTTTGTGGTCAGGACGCTGCTCAAGCTCCTGATGTTCGCCATCTTCGCCAATGCGATCCTGAGCTGGCTGTTCGCCTTTGACGTGGTCAATTATCGCAACCGCTTCGTGGCCCAGGTGGCCGAGTTCCTGGAGCGGTTCACCAGCCCCTTCATGGCCCCGCTGCGCCGGATCATCCCGCCGCTGGGCGGCATCGACCTGTCGCCGATCGTGGCCCTGCTGATCATCCAGGGCGTCCTGGGCTACCTGCTGCCGCCGGCGCACCTGGCGGCCCTGCGCCTGGTCGGGGCCTACTGAGGCACGGCAACCTGCCGGCATCACGGGCGCAGGAATCGACAGGTCCTTGCATGGAGTCTCTTGCGCCGTGCGGGAGGGCACCTAAGGTGCCGCGGTCAGGTGCCCGTTGCACCGCAGCTTGCGCATATTCATGACCACGATCAGGACAGTCGCCATCATTGGTGCCGGACAGATGGGTTCGGGCATTGCCCAGACCGTTGCCACCGGCGGTTATGAGGTGAAGCTCTTTGACCTGGACGCCGCGCGGATGCCGCTGGCCCAGGGCGAGATCGCAGCGAGCCTGGCGCGCCGGGCGGGCCGTGGCCTGATGACGGCGGCCGAGGCCGATGCGGCCCTGGCCCGCATCCAGCCGGTCACCAGCCTGAAGGCCGCCGTGGCCGGTGCCGACCTGGTCATCGAGGCTGCGTCCGAGGACGAGGCCGTCAAGAAGGCCATCTTTGGCGAACTGGGCCAGCACCTTGGCCCCGACGCCCTTTTGGCCAGCAATACCTCGTCGATCTCCATTACCCGCCTGGCCTCGGTCACCGACCGGCCGGACCGCTTCATCGGCCTGCACTTCATGAAGCCGGCCCCGACGATGAAGCTGGTCGAGCTTGTGCGCGGCATCGCCACCTCGGCCACCACCTTTGAAAGCGCCGTCGCCTTCGCCGAGAGCCTGGGCAAGATCACGACCGAAGCCGAGGATTTCCCGGCCTTCATCGTCAACCGCATCCTGGTGCCGATGATGAACGAGGCCATCTATGTCCTTTACGAGGGGGTCGGCAACGTCACCTCGATCGACAAGGCGCTGAGGCTGGGGGCCAACCACCCGATGGGGCCGCTGGAGCTGGCCGACTTCATGGGGCTGGACGTGGTCCTGGCCATCATGAACGTGCTCTATGACGGGCTGGCGGACAGCAAGTATCGCCCCTGCCCGCTGCTGGTGAAATATGTCGAGGCCGGATGGCTGGGCCGCAAGTCGGGCCGCGGCTTCTATGACTATTCCGGCGAAACCCCGGTTCCGACCCGCTGATGCTGGGCCTGGATCGCTTTGACAACCTGCCCGGCCTGAAGCGGGTCGCGCCGCGCCGCTCGGGACAGGCCGCCGTGCTGGCCACCCTGGTCGCCGCCGCCTGGCCACCGGCCCTGGTGACCCTGTTCATCTGGCCGCCGCGCAACTGGGCCTCGGGCGTCGATACCGACTGGCGGCTCCTGCTCCTGGCGGTAGGCCTGCTGTCCGTCCCACTGGGACTGTGGCTCCTGAACCGCAGCCACCGGCTGACCGGGCGGCCCTCGACCCGGCTGGGCGTTATCTTTCGTATCACCGCCTTTGGCGGCCTGGTTGCGGCCGCCCTGCAGACCCTGACGGCCGTGGTGCTGACGGTGCTGGCGGTCATTGCCTCCCAGAACCTGGCCCAGGCGATCGGGGCCATGGAGACGACCCTGCTGATCTTTGGCGTCGCGGGCCTGCCCCTGGCGATCCTGGTCGGGGTCAGCTACGCCCTGTGGGCCGGTTTCTGCCTGGCCTTCATCGCCTACCGCCCGGCCCCGCAGGTCAAGGACCGCCTGGGCCTGATGCCCACCGGCGAAGCGGCGCAGATTACAGAGCTTTAAGGTGAAGTTGCCGGCCTGATCCGCCACCCTTGGGCCTTGCTGGACCCAGGATTGGCTGATGACTGACGTGACTTCCCGAGCGGGGGCTGCCCCCGCCGTGCGCATCCAGACCCTTGATGTCGTGCGCGGGGCTGCGGTCCTGGGCATCCTGGCCGTCAACATCGTCGCCTTTGCCCTGCCCCTGGCGGCCGAGATTTCCCCCGCACAGGTCAGCTTTGCCACCGCCCCGGGGGCCCACCTGGCGCAATGGGTGGTGGACGTCTTCTTCCAGCAGAAGTTCGTGACTCTGTTCTCCATGCTGTTCGGCGTGTCGATCTTCCTGGTCGGCGGGCCGCGCAGCGATGCCGGGCGCGGCCGGCTCCTGCGTCGCCGCCTGTTCTGGCTGGCGGTGATCGGCATCCTGCACGGGGCGGCCTTCTGGTATGGCGACATCCTGCTGCTCTATGCCTGGTCCGGCCTGTTCGTGATGCTGATGCGCGACTGGAGCGCACGGACGCTGATCCTGACCGGGGGCGGCGTAACCCTGGCCCTGGCCACCAGCCAGGCGGCCAGCCTGATCATGCTGGCCTCCAACCCCGATCTGTTCGGCTCGATGGACGCCGGGGTCGCCGAGGATGCCGTCGCCCAGGCCATCGCCGCCTACACGAGCGGCTGGTCGGGCATGATGATCGAGAATCTCAAGACCTGGGGCCTGGCCCAGGGTGCCAGCCTGGTGGCCTATGTCTTCCCCACCATCGCCCTGATGCTGCTGGGCCTTGGCCTGTTCAAGGCGGGCTTCTTCCACGGCCGCCTGCCGCTGCGGACCTACCTGGGCCTGATGGCCCTGGGCGCAGGCGTCCTGGTGGTCCTGGGCGTCCTGAAGTGGATCGAGCTGGGCTCGGGCCCGTCCGAGGACGCGACCCGGGGCTGGGCCATGGCGGTCCTGGCCTATTCGATCCTCATCAGCCTGGCCTATGCCAGCGCCCTGGTCCTGCTGACCATCCATGGCGGGGGCTGGGTGCGCCGGCTGCTGGCCCCGGTCGGGCAGATGGCCTTTACCAACTACCTGAGCCAGACCCTGATCATGACGAGCCTGTTCTACATGCCGTGGGGGCCGCGCCTGATGGGCCAGGTCGACTATCCGGCCCAGTGGCTGTTCGTCATCGCCGTCTGGGCCCTGCAACTGGTCTGGTCGCCGCTGTGGCTGCGGCACTTCCGCATGGGGCCGCTGGAATGGGTCTGGCGCTGCCTGACCTACGGCCAGCGCCTGCCGCTGCGCCGCACGGCCTGATCGGGCAGCATTGGCAAGGACGGGCCAAGGGCGAAGTTGCAGCGACCCCGCCAATGGCTTAACTCGCCCGCATGACCGACCAAGCCCCCATCCGCCCCGAAGCCCGTTCTCCTCGCGGTTTTGTTGATCGCCGCGGCCATGACCTGCTGGCCGAGCGCCGCATCGTCGCGCGCGTGTCCGAGGTCTATGAGCGCTGGGGCTTTGAGGCGCTGGAAACCCCGGCCTTTGAATATGCCGATGCCCTGGGCAAGTTCCTGCCCGACGCCGACCGCCCGAACGAGGGCGTCTTTGCGCTTCAGGACGATGCCGGATCGGACGAGCCGGGCGAGTGGATGGCCCTGCGCTATGACCACACTGCCCCCCTGGCGCGCTTTGCCGCCCAGAACTGGGAGACCCTGCCAAAGCCCTATCGCCGCTATGCCTATGGTCCGGTCTGGCGCAACGAAAAGCCGGGCCCGGGCCGACTGCGCCAGTTCTGGCAGTGCGACGCCGACACCGTCGGCTCTGACCGGCCCGAGGCCGATGCCGAGATCCTGGCCATGGGCGTCGAAGGTTTGCTGGCTACCGGCCTGACGCCCGACCAGGCGGTGATCCGCGTCTCGAACCGCAAGCTGTTCGACGGCCTGTTTGACGCCGGCGGCCTGACCGACACCAACCAGCGCCTGACCGCCCTGCGCGCCGTCGACAAGTTTGACCGCCTGGGTATCGAGGGCGTGCGCCTGCTGCTGGGCGAAGGCCGTCTGGACGACTCGGGCGACTATACCAAGGGGGCCAATCTGCCCGCCCCGCTGATCTCGGCCATCGAGGCCTTCCTGGCTTCGTCCTCCCAGGCCGACGCCAGCCGCAGCCAGGTGCTGGACGCCATCGCCAGCGTCGGGGCCAGCCTGGGTGCTGCCGGCGAGGCCGCCCTCAAGGAGCTGTCGGCCATCGACCGCGCCCTGACCTCGATGGGCGTCAGCCAGTCGGCGGTCGTCTTTGACCCCACCATCGTGCGCGGGCTGGAATATTACACCGGCACGGTGTTCGAGGCCGAACTGCTGATGGAGACCCGCGACGAGAAGGGCCGCCCGGTGCGCTATGGCTCGATCGGGGGCGGCGGCCGCTATGACGACCTGGTGGCCCGCTTTACCGGCCAGACCATTCCGGCGACGGGCTTCTCGTTCGGCGTGTCGCGCCTGGCCTCGGCCCTGCGCGCGGCGGGCCAGTCGGACCAGGCCCGGACCCGTGGCCCGGTGGTGGTCATCGTCTTCTCCGAGGACGATATGCAGCACTATCTCGATACCGTCTCCGAGCTGCGCCAGGCGGGGATCGCCGCCGAGCTCTACCTGGGGCGCGCGGGCATGAAGGCCCAGATGAAGTATGCCGACCGCCGCAATGCTCCCGCCGTGGTCATCCTGGGTGGCGACGAGATCGCGGCCGACCAGGTCACCATCAAGGATCTGGACGCCGGTCGCGCCCGCGCCGCAGCCATTGCCGACAACGAGGCCTGGAAGGCGGAACGTCCCGGCCAGCAGACCGTGGCGCGCGACGCCCTGGTCAGCGCCCTGAAATCCATTATCGAATAAGCTTCGATTAATTTGGCGCAATTCGCCTGACTTATCGTTGATCACCTACAAAAGTGACGTAAGGGCGCTTTAGGGTCGATTGACTTGCCCGGCCAGATCGCGTCATTTGGCCTCACTCAAGGGACGCCGCAGCGAACTGCAGCGATATTCTTGAAGGCGTTTCGGGAAGGAAACGTCCGCTCATATAAGAGCGATAAAGCCCGCTGCGATGTATCCCCCGCAGCGGGCTTTTTCATGCCTGGATGCCAACGCCGGGCCTGACCGCCCTGCAGCTGATCGAAAGATATTCGAGTTTCAGGGCGTCCGGTCCCGGCCATGAAAAAGGGCCGGAACCTCGCGGCTCCGGCCCTTCTCGACATCTAGCCGATGCGGCACCTACCAGAGGCGAACGCGGTCCTCGGGGGCCAGGTAGTACTTGTCGCCTTCCTTGACCTCGAAGGCGTCATACCAGGCGTCGATGTTGCGCACCGGGCCGATCACGCGGAACTCGGCCGGGCTGTGCGGGTCGGTCGCGATCTGATTGATCAGGGCTTCCAGGCGATACTTCGACTGCCAGACCTGGGCCCAGCCGTAGAAGAAGCGCTGGTCACCCGTCAGCCCGTCGATGACCGGAGCCGGCTGGCCCTTTAGCGACAGGTGATAGGCGGCCAGGCCCACGGCGGTGCCCGCCGCGTCACCGATGTTCTCGCCCATGGTCAGGCCGCCCTGGACCGGGTGGCCCTCGACCGGCTCGAACTGGCTGTACTGTTCACCCAGGCGCTTGGTCAGGGCCTGGAAGTTGGCCTTGTCCTCGTCGGTCCACCAGTTGCGCAGCACGCCGTCGCCGTCGGACTTGGAGCCCTGGTCGTCGAAGCCATGGCCGATCTCGTGGCCGATCACGCCGCCGATGCCACCATAGTTGACGGCCGGATCGGCATCCGGGTCAAAGAAGGGCGGCTGCAGGATGGCGGCCGGGAAGACGATCTCGTTGTTGGCCGAGTTATAGTAGGCGTTGACGGTTTGCGGCGTCATGCCCCACTCGGTCTTGTCGACCGGCTTGTCCAGGCGGCTCAGCTGATAGTTCCAGTTGAACTGGCCCCGGCGCTGCACATTGCCGAACAGGTCGTCGGCGCGGATTTCCAGGGCCGAATAGTCGCGCCACTTGTCCGGATAGCCGATCTTGACGGTGAACTTGTTCAGCTTGTCCTGGGCGGCCGCCTTGGTCTCGGGGCCCATCCAGGTCAGGTTCTCGATGCGCTCGGCCTGGGCCAGGCGCAGGTTGGCGACCAGCTCTTCCATCTTGGCCTTGGATTCAGCCGGGAAGTAGTCGGCGACATACAGTCGACCGGCGGCCTCGCCCAGCGAGCCCTCGGCAAAGCTGATGGCGCGCTTTTCGCGGCTGCGCTGCTCCGGCTGGCCCGACAGGTCGCGCGAACGGAACTCCCACTGGGCATCGGCAAAGCGCTTGGACAAGTTCGGCGCGGCCTCGTCGGTCGAGCGGAAGGCCTGCCAGGCCTGCAGAGTGGCGATCGGCGTCTCGGCAAAGATGGCGGCGATCTTGGGCATGGCCGTGTTCTGGCGCACGATCAGGCGCTCGGTATCGCCCAGGCCCATGGCCCCGAAGTAGCCGTTCCAGTCAAAGCCCGGAGCCTCGGCGGCCAGGGTCTGGAGGGTATAGGGGTTGTAGGTCTTGTCGCGATTGCGGTTCTCGACCGGGGTCCAGTGGGCCTCGGCGATGCGGGTTTCCAGCGCCAGGATGGCGGCGGCAGCCTCGGCCGGCTGTTCCCAGCCGATATTGGTCAGCATCCGCTCGATATAGACCAGATACTTGTCCTTCTTGTCCGCAAAGCGGGCGTCCAGATAGTAGTCGCGGTTGGGCATGCCGATGCCCGACTGGCCCAGGGAGACGACGTAGCGCGTCGGGTTCTTCTGGTCGATGGAGATGCCGGTGCCAAAGAAGGACGAGCCCAGGTTGCCCTGGGTCTGGCCCATCAGGACCGCGAACTTCTCGTGGGTGTCAGCGGCACGGATGGCGGCCAGGTAGGGCTGCAGCGGCTGGGCGTCCAGGGCCTCGATGCGGGCCTCATCCATATAGGAGCGGTAGGCGTCGGCGATCTTCAGCTCGTCCGAGCCAGGGGCCAGGTCGGTGCGGGCCACCAGCCCCTCGATCAGGGCCTTCATGCGGT
>JAEYQX010000194.1 GCA_023409795.1 Pseudomonadota bacterium | reverse complement strand
ATCGCACCCCGATGCCGCGCCTGGACTTCGCCCCCGTGGTCCACGCCATGGCCACGGCCAGCGCCGACGTGTCCGACGGGCTTCTGGCCGACACCGCCCATATCGCCACGGCCAGCGGGGTAGGGATCGCGCTTGACCTGGAGGTCCTGCCGCTGTCCGCCGCCGGCCAGGCCTGGCTCGACGGCCGCGTCGACCCCCAGGCCGCCCTGGAGTTGCTGGCCACGGGTGGCGACGACTACGAAATCGTGTTGACGGCCCCCGCCGGGATGGAAGAGGCCCTGCGCCGCGAGGCCGAGAAGCGGCACCTGCGCCTCACCCGCCTAGGCCGGGTCGTGGAGGGCAGGGGGCTGTCGGTCCGCTACCTCGGCGAGCCCCTGGTGCCGACCCGCTCGGGCTGGACCCACGATTGACGGCAACGCTTTGCTAACAGGGGCTGTGGCAAGGCCGGGACCATGAACCGACGCGCCCTGATCCGAACGGCAGCCCTGGCCGCCCTGACCCTGCCTGTCGGCCTGGGCCTTGCCGCGCCGGCTTCTGCCAGTTCGGGCGGGGACAAGCCCAATGTCTTCGACATGACCATGATCGGCCTGCCCATTATCCGGCAGGGGCGCTTGGTCAACTATGTCTTTGTAAACATGAGGCTTCACCTGGCCAAGGGCACCCGTCCCGAAACGGTCCAGGTCAAGGAGCCCCTGCTTCGCGATGCCCTGGTGCGCACCGCCCACCAGACCCCCTTCATCCTGCCTGACCAGGACCGTGAGGTGGATGCCCGTGCCCTGCGCGCCGCCGTCATGCGTCACGCCTCGACGGTGATCGGGCAGGGGGCCGTGACCCGCGTGGAAATCCTCAACCAGATGTCGCGCAATCGCCGCTAGCGCCAAGCGTGGCCGTTCAGAAACCGTTGTTGCGTCATGTCGCCGCAACTGACACTCTGCCTGGGCAATTCCCGGGGGACGTAAACCTGCGTCTGTAAACGCACGGGGGGGCCGGAAGGCGGAAAGAGGCGAAAAGCCCGGCCGCGCCAAGGATCCGTGCGCTTGTTGCTCAAGGGCTTGGAAACGCCATGACGAACTATCTGTGGCTGGTCATTGCGGCTGGCGGCCTGGGGGTGCTTTACGGTGCCCTGCAGACCGCCGCCCTGATGAAGGCCGGAACCGGTAATGACAGGATGCGCGAGATCGCCGCGGCGATCCAGGAAGGCGCATCCGCCTATCTCAAGCGTCAGTACACCACCATTGGTATCGTAGGGGTCGTGATCTTGGTCGCGGCCTTTTTGCTTATCGGGCCCTGGGCCGCGCTGGGCTTCCTGATCGGCGCCGTGCTGTCGGGCGCTGCGGGCTATGCCGGGATGCTGATTTCGGTGCGGGCCAATGTGCGCACCGCCCAGGCCGCTTCTGAAAGCCTGTCCAAGGGCCTGAACCTGGCCTTCCGGTCAGGAGCCATCACCGGCATGTTCGTGGCGGGCGGTGCCCTGCTGGGGGTTGCGGGCTACTATGCCTTCATGACCCAGGGCATGGGCTTTGCCCCGACCAGCCGCGAGGTGGTCGATGGCCTGGTGGCCCTGGGCTTCGGGGCCTCGCTGATCTCCATCTTTGCCCGTCTGGGCGGCGGCATCTTTACCAAGGGCGCTGACGTCGGCGGGGACATGGTCGGCAAGGTCGAGGCCGGCATCCCCGAGGACGACCCCCGCAACGCCGCCACCATCGCCGACAATGTGGGCGACAATGTCGGCGACTGCGCCGGCATGGCCGCTGACCTGTTCGAGACCTATGCGGTGACGACCGTGGCCACCATGGTCCTGGCCGCCATCTTCTTCCGGGGGCAGCCCTATGTGGAAGTGATGATGCTGCTGCCCTTGGCCATCTGCGCCATCTGCATCGTCACCTCGATCAACGGCACCTTCTTTGTCCGCCTGGGCAAGAGCGGCAACATCATGGGGGCCCTCTACCAGGGGCTGATCGTCACCGGCATCCTGTCGGTTGCGGCGGTCTGGTGGGTGATCACCAGCATGGTCCCCGGGGCGGTCGAAACCTCGAACGGCCTGCTGATCCAGCCGCTCAGCCTGTTCTGGTCCGGCGTGGTTGGCCTGGCCGTGACGGCGGCCATCGTGGTCATCACCGAATACTATACCGGCACGGGCTTCCGGCCGGTGAAGTCGGTGGCCAATGCCTCGGTCTCGGGCCACGGCACCAATGTGATCCAGGGCCTGGCGGTCTCACTGGAATCCACGGCGCTTCCGGCCCTGGTCATCGTCGTGGGCATTATCGCCGCCTTCCAGCTGGCTGGCCTGTTCGGCATCGCCATCGCAACCACCACCATGCTGGGCGTGGCGGGCATGATCGTGGCCCTGGACGCCTTTGGTCCGGTGACGGATAACGCGGGGGGCAGCGCCGAGATGGCAGGCCTGCCGCCTGAAGTCCGTGTCTCGACCGATGCCCTGGACGCCGTCGGCAACACGACCAAGGCCGTGACCAAGGGCTATGCCATCGGCTCGGCCGGCCTTGGCGCCCTGGTGCTGTTTGCCGCCTATACGCAGGACCTCATCTACTTCTCCGGGCTCCCCGAGGCGCCGGCGAA
>JAEYQX010000175.1 GCA_023409795.1 Pseudomonadota bacterium | reverse complement strand
GGCCTCGACCGCCCAGTTGTCGGCCACGAAGAAGGTAAAGCCCAGCGTCGGCATCCAGTCGTCGGAGACATCGACGCCCAGGCCGCTGTCGATCCCCTCGGCAGTCCTGATCGCGTCGTCGGCCTGGGTCAGGACACCGGTCATCCGGGCCGTGACGATCAGGCTTCCCTGGCCGACCGGATCGGCCGGAACGGTCTGGGCGGAGGCCGCACCGGCAAGGGTTGCGACACTGGCGGCGGCCATGAGGGCAGCGAGGCTTTTCATAATCTTCATCCCGACATCGCCGATCGAAGAAAAGACCGGCTCCCGATGTCGAAAGCAGCTTCGCATCCGCCGGGACCGGCGGCCTTGATCCAGCTCAAATAGATTGATTTCAAACAACAAAAAGCCTCCCTGACGCTGATCAGGGAGGCAGTTTGCAATGGGGGTCCGTCAGGGTTCGGAGCGGCCCTCATCGCCTTCGTCAAACAGACGAAACTCGTGCCACAGGCCGTTCAGGACGCCGAAGGCCACCGCCAGGCCGAGGCCCAGGATCCAGGCGAAATACCACATGGAAAAATCTCCTATTTCCGGGGTCAGTAGAGGTCGGGGTTGGTCTTGAGCGCGCCCGTGGTCGAGCGACCGAACATCACCTTATAGACCCAGGCCGTGTAGAGCAGGATCAGCGGCAGGAAGACGACGGTGCAGACCAGCATGATGAAGAGCGTCAGGTGGCTGGACGACGAGTTCCAGACCGTCAGGCTCGACTGGGCGTCAATCGTGCTGGGCAGGATGAAGGGGAACATCGACAGGCCAACGGTCGAGATGATGCCCACCGCCGACAGCGACGACCCGCCAAAGGCCAGCAGCTCGCTGCGACGCCACAGGCCGGCAATCGCCGCCGCTGCGCCCAGGAAGCCCAGGACCGGGGCGATCATCATCCACGGGTGCTTGCCATAGTTGTCCAGCCAGGCACCGGCGTGGGCTTCGACGGCCACGCGCAGCGGGTTCGACGGGCCCGACGGGTCCAGCTCGCCGGTGATGCGGAAGCCCATGTCGCCATAGGCCACCATCAGGCCACCCACTGCGAACAGGACCAGGCTGAGCAGGCCGGCGATGGTGCCGATCTTGCGGGCGCGGTCGGTCACCGGGCCAATCTCGGCCTTCAGGCCCAGCCAGGCGGCACCGTGCAGGACCAGCATGGCCACCGACAGCAGGCCGCAGACCAGGGTGAAGGGCGTGAACAGGCCCAGCAGAGACCCCTCGTAAAAGGCGCGCATGGTGTTATCGAGACGGAAGGGCGCGCCGGCCATCACATTGCCCATGGCCACGCCGAACACGAGGGCGGGCACGAAGCCGCCGATGAACAGGCACCAGTCCCAGAACGAGCGCCAGGCCGGGCTGGGCCGCTTGGAGCGATACTTGAAGCTGACCGGGCGCAGGATCAGGGCCGACAGCACCAGGAACATGGCCAGGTAGAAGCCCGAGAAGCTGACGGCATAGACGAAGGGCCAGGCGGCGAAGATCGCGCCGCCGCCCAGGATGAACCAGACCTGGTTTCCTTCCCAGGTGGCTCCCACCGTATTGATGACCATGCGGCGCTCTTCGTCCGTCTTGGCGACGAAGGGCAGCAGGGCACCGACGCCCAGGTCAAAGCCGTCGGTCAGGGCAAAGGCGATCAGCAGGACGCCGACCAGTGCCCACCAGATCACGCGAAGCGTGGCAAAATCGAGAAGCAGTTCCATCTTGGATTATCCTTGAACCTGAGCCTCAGCCCGCGACCGGGGCGTTTTCCGCCTCGAGCAGGGCCTGTTGTTCCTGTTCGTGGAACGGCCCTTTCTTGATGGCGCGGATGATGAGACCCACCTCGACCACGGCCAGCGCGCCGTAGAGGACGGTAAAGCCGATGATCGTGGCCCACAGCTGCGGGACCGTCAGGCTGGATGCGCCCAGGAAGGTCGGCAGGACACCCTCGACCGCCCAGGGCTGGCGACCGACCTCGGCCAGGATCCAGCCGAACTCGATGGCAATCCACGGCAGCGGCATGGCCAGGACAGCCAGGCGCAGGAACCACTTCGTCTCATGCTTGCGCAGGGTGCACAGCACGAAGGCCGTGGCGAACAGGCCGATCATCAGGAAGCCGATGCCCGCCATGACGCGGAAGGTCCAGAACATCACCGGCACGTTCGGCACGGTGAACCAGGCGGCCTGCTGGATCTGTTCCGGCGTGGCCATGCGCGGATCCTCGACAAAGCGCTTCAGCAGAAGGCCATAGCCCAGGTCGTTGCGAACGGTCTCGAAGCGACCGCGGGCTTCCATGTCCAGCGGGTCCGCCTTGATCTTTTCCAACTCGTCATAGGCGACGATGCCGCGCTCGATCCGGTCTTCGGAGATGGCGACCAGTTCTAGGATGCCGGCAACCGGCTTGTCCAGGCTGCGCGTCGAGATCAGGCCCAGGACATAGGGGATCTTGACCTCATAGTGGGTGGCGCGGTCTTCCAGGCTGGGGAAGCCGATGGCCGTCAGGCCGGCGGGTGCCTCCTCGGTGTGCCACATGGCTTCAAGGGCGGCGAGCTTCATCTTCTGGTTGTCGGTCAGGGCATAGCCCGACTCATCGCCCAGGACGACGACCGACAGCGACGAGGCCAGACCAAAGGCAGCGGCCACCGTCATCGAGCGCTTGGCAAAGCCCTTGTGCTTGCCCATCAGCAGATAGATGGCCGAGACACCCAGCACAAAGACCGAGGCGCAGACGTAACCGGCCGAAACCGTGTGCACGAACTTGGCCTGGGCCACCGGGTTGAAGATCACGGCCATGAAGTCCACGACTTCCATGCGCATGGTGTCGGGATTGAAGTTGGCACCGACCGGATTCTGCATCCAGCCGTTGGCGATCAGGATCCACAGGGCCGACAGGTTGGTGCCCAGGGCCACCAGGAAGGTGACGAACAGGTGGGCGTGCGGCTTCAGCTTGTCCCAGCCGAAGAACATCAGGCCCACGAAGGTAGCTTCCAGAAAGAAGGCCATCAGGCCCTCGATGGCCAGGGGCGCACCGAAGATGTCACCCACATAATGCGAGTAATAGCTCCAGTTCATGCCGAACTGGAACTCCATGGTGATGCCGGTGGCGACACCCAGGACGAAGTTGATGCCGAACAGCACACCCCAGAACTTGGTGATGGTCCGCCAGATGGGGCGGCGCGTCATCACATAGATGCTCTCCATGATGACCAGCATGAAGGAGAGCCCCAGGGTGAGAGGCACGAACAGAAAGTGGTAAAGCGCCGTCAGTGCGAACTGAAGGCGGGATAGGTCAACGACCGCCAGGTCGATCATGGGTTTGAGGCTCCTGACTTCCGGCCCCTGCGACCGGCGACATGGCCCAAATTACCCTTCGGGTGTTTCGGGGACCTTGATCCTGATCAAAGTCGCCGCCATGGCGATCCTCTAAGAAGGGCGAAGCGCCGTCCTTTGTGCTGCGGCCTGGAGACGTGATGCCCGCCCCTATCAACGCCGCCGAACCCGCACCGGCGGCCTGGCTGAAGACCATGCTGGCCCCGCATCGCCGCCTGACCCTGCGGGCCGGTGCCCTGACGATCGCGGACGTGATTCCCGCCACCGGCCTGGCGGCGGGCCTGGCCCTGGCGGTGGGCAACCTGTCCCAGGGGTTGGAGCACAGCCTGCCGGGCGCTGGCCTGGCCGTGGCTTCCCTGCTGCTGCGGGCCGGCCTGACCCATGCCGCCGCCATGGCCGGGGCCCGCGCTGCCGAGGCGGTCAAGGGCCAGGTCCGCCACCAGGCCCTGGACCGTGCCCTGTCCAGCCGCGTCTCCGACGCCGAGGCCATGACGGCCGTGCACGAGGGCATCGAGAGCCTGGATGGCCATGTCTCGCGCTTCCTGCCTGCGCGGGCGGCCGCAGCCATCAGCCCGATGATCCTGATCGCGGTGGCCGCCGTGGTCAGCCCGTTTGGCGCGGGGATCCTGATCTTCACCCTCCTGCCCTTCGTCATCGGCATGGCTCTGACCGGGATGGCGGCCGCCGCCGAGAGCCGCCGCCAGTTCCAGGCCCTGACGCGCCTGTCCGGCCTGTTCCTGGACCGGGTGCGCGCCCTGCCCATGGTCCTGGCCTTCCAGGCCGAGGGCCAGCAGTCGGCCCAGATCGCGCGGGCGTCCCATGACCTGGCCAATCGCACTGTGCGGGTGCTGCGCGTGGCCTTCCTGTCCTCGGCCATCCTGGAGTTCTTCTCGGCCCTGGCCGTGGCCCTGATGGCGGTCTACTGCGGCTTCAACCTGCTCAAGCTGCTGCCCTTCCCCGCCCCCGAACAGCTGGACCTGACGCGGGCCTTCTTCCTGCTGGCCCTGGCTCCCGAGGTCTATGCCCCGATGCGCCGGCTGTCCGCAGCCTATCACGAGCGCCAGGCGGCCGAGGCGGCCGTGCCGGAGCTGAGCCGCCTGACCGAGGGCGAGCCCGCCACCGCCGTGAAGCCGCCCGTGCCCCTGACGGCCCCGGCCCTGCGCTTTCGCCAGGTCGGCATTGCCTATGAGCCCGGCTGCCCGGTCCTGTCAGGCTTTGACCTGGACGTGGAGCCTGGCCAGATGGTTGCCATCCTGGGCTCCAGCGGCACCGGCAAGAGCAGCCTGCTGCACCTGTTCCTGGGCCTGGCCCCGCTGTCGCAGGGAGAGTTGATGGTGGGCTCGCACCCGCTGTCGCGGCCCACCGACCTGACGGCCTGGGTCGCCTGGGCGGGCCAGAACCCCGTCGTCGTGCCCGGCACCCTGGAGGACAACATCGGCCTAGCCTGGCGCGGGGCCCCGACCTCCAGCATCATGCGCGCAGCAGCCCTGGCCGGCTTCTCGGGCACCCTGTCGCGCCCGATCGACGAGCGCGGCGGCGGCCTGTCGGGCGGCGAGCGTCGCCGCCTGGGCCTGGCCCGCGCCTTCCTGAAGCCTGCCCCCCTGCTGCTGCTGGACGAGCCGACCGCCAACCTCGACGCCGCCTCCGAGGCCGCCCTGCTGCCGATCATCAGGGCGGCGGCGCGTGGACGCACCACCCTGATCGCCACCCATTCCGAAGCCGTGGCCGCCCTGGCGCACAAGGTGGTGCGCCTGTGACCAAGGAAACCGCCCCCGTGTCCCCCTCTACCGGCCAGGATCACCTGCGCGCCCTCCTGAAAGCCCAGCAGAAGGCCCAGGGCAGCGCCCTGCTGGCCGCCGCCGTCACCGCCTCACTGGTCTCGGCCGCCGCCGTCCTGCTTCTTGGCCTGTCCGGCTGGTTCCTGGCGGCAGCGGCCCTGGCCGGGCTGGCCGGGCCGATCGTCGCCTCGACCTTCAACTACCTGATTCCCAG
>JAEYQX010000174.1 GCA_023409795.1 Pseudomonadota bacterium | reverse complement strand
CCTGCGGGGCGGTCGCCGTCGGGGGCGCGGACGGAGCCCGGGCCGCCTCGGCCGGCACAGGCGCGGCGGCCACCGGGTCATCCTCGAAGATGGAGCGCCAGGTCGATCGGCTTTGCGGCGGCAGGGGCTCGGGAGCCTGAGGCGGCACGACCAGCCCCGGCCCGGCCTCAAGCGCCGGATAGGCGGCCTGGGTTGAGGTGCCCGGCCCCACCTCGGCAGGGGCGCTGGGCGGGGCCACCTCCCCGGATGCCGGACTGGCCGTCGCCCCGGGGGCAGGACGCGCCTCCATGGCGTTCAGGATGAGCGCCAGGCCGATCGCCAGCAGGACGAGGCCCAGCAGGGCCCCAAGGGCCGAGCCCAGCAGGATATGGCCGAGGGTGCCGGACTTTCTCGCCATGGTCCGGGTCAGGCTGACAGGTCCAGCAGGGCCTGGCCCAGGCCGTGGGGATGGGTCATCGGGAACAGGTGGCCGCCGCTGACGGTGCGCACATCAAGCGGACCACCGGACCGGGCACCGGGGCTCACGGCGCAAAGGCTGCCCGTCTCGGCCTTCATCACCTGGACGGGCCCGTCATAGCGGCGCAGGGCCCGCCAGGGATCATGGGCCTGTGCGGCGTAGTTGGAGGCTTCCCACGCCGGGGCGCAGGCCAGCTCAAGGCCGCGCCCGGTCGGCTGCAGGCCATCGGCAAGGTAGTCGGCCAGGACCCCGTCGGGCCAGCCCCTGAAGGCCCCGCGACCGCGATAGGCGGCCAGCGCCTGCTCACGGCTGTCGAAGATGGCGCGGCGGCGCAGGGGCGCGGCGACCAGGGGATTGCGCCCGGCCATGCGATCCAGCATCGGCAAATTCATCGCCAGCACCATGCCGCGACGCCAGATCACCGGGTCCAGCAGCAGCAGGCCCGCCACGCGGCCGGGCCGTTCGGCCGCAGCCATCAGGCCGCTGGTGCCGCCGATGGAATGGCCGGCCAGGGCGACGGGCGGCCCCTCCAGATGGTCCAGGAGGCTGACCAGGTCATCGCGGTGGTCATGCCAGTTGCGCCGTCCCTCAAGCCGGGTCGGCAGCCGGCTCAGGCCATGGCCCCTCAGATCCGGGGCCCAGATCCGGCGCACCTGCGACAGGGGTTGCAGCAGGCTGCGATAGGTGCGGGCGTTGAATCCATTGGCGTGGACGAAGACCAGGTCCACCGGGCGGGACGGGTCGCCAAAGTCCAGCACCGCCATCTCTCCGGCCCCCCAGCGGTTGCTGATCGGCACCATCCGCCGGCGCGGTGGCGCAAGGGCGCTGGCCTCAAGGTCCATCAGGCCGCCTTCTGGCAATCCGCACACCGGCCATGGCCCTCGATGGTCGTGCGCTCGATCTGATAGCCGGCCTGGGCAGCGGCCAGGCTGATCGCCTCGGTCCCGGCCACGGCCACTTCCTCGGTCGCGCCGCAGCAGTCGCAGATCAGGAAGGCGGCCGCATGGCACAGGTCGCCCGAGCGGGCGTCGGCGGTGCAGGCGACATAGGCGCTGATCGAGGCGATGCGGTGCACCACGCCGTGCCGCTCCAGGAACTCCAGGGCGCGATAGACGGTCGGTGGCTTGGCCGCCTGGCCATCAGTGCCATAGCGGGCGATCAGGTCGTAGGCCTTGACCGGCTCGGCCGCCTCCAGCAGCAGCTCCAGCACCCGGCGACGCGGCGCGGTCAGGCGCTCGCCGCTGTCGACAAAGCGGGCTTCCAGGGCCGCCAGGGTCTCGGCCACGGCCTTTGGGGAAGGACGCACGTCCAGGTGATGATGTTCGCAGCCGCCAACCATGGCCAACAGCTAAGGGCTATGGCCGCCGGGCGCAACTGCAAGCCCGAATGCCGCCCCCTGGCACGGCCTGCTTGAGAAATCCGGGTTCGTCCAACCCGGGGTCCATTTACGTCCGGCCCCGGCATGGGCTAGAACCGCGACCTCTTTGATGTTCAGGAATGCGGCTCCTTATGACCGACACCACCCAAGCGTCCGGCCCCCTGTCCGGCAACGTCCTGTTTTACGGCCAGCCCGAGCCGCTGACCGCCGACCTGCACGGCAAGCTGGGCGTCACCCCGGCTGACAAGCCCTATGCCTTCGTCGCCGGCACCCACGTGGTCCCGCTGACGGTGACCGAGTTCGCCCCGGCGGCCCTGACCTATCCGGTCATCTTCGTCGGCGACCAGAAGCAGCCGGTCGTGGCCATGGGCCTGCGCAATGGCGAGAACCTGTTCATCGAGGACGGTGACATCCGCGCCGACGCCTATCTGCCGGCCTATGTCCGCCGCTATCCCTTCGTCTTCGCCACCGACGAGGTCGAAGGCCGCATGATCCTGTGCATCGACCGCGCCGCCCCGTTCGTGACCGAAGGCGGCGAAGTGCCGCTGTTCGAGAACGGCCAGCCCTCGGCCTATGTCCAGAACGCCATGGACTTCTGCAACAACTTCGAACAGGAGCGCGTGCGCACCGAGTCCTTCGTCAAGCTGCTGACGGACCTGGACCTGTTTGAAGTGCGCGAGGCGACCTTCACCCCGCGCAATGAGGACGGCACCACCGGCCAGCCGCAGAAGCTGGCCGAATACTTCGCCGTTTCGGAAGACAAGCTGAACGCCCTGCCGGCCGACAAGCTGGTCGAGCTGCGCGACAATGGGGCCCTGGGCCAGATCTATGCCCACCTGATCTCGCTGGCTGGCTGGGATCGCCTGATCGCCCTGGCCATCGGTCGCGCCAACCGCCAGACGGCCGCCAACGCCAACTGATCCGTCTGCGGATTTCAGGACGACAAGCGCCTCGCCGGAACGGCGGGGCGTTTTTTCTGGCCCCTAGCGGCGTGAGACCAGGCCCCGGGTCAGGCAGGAGAACACCAGGCGCCCGGCCTCGTCCAGCAGGTCGTGCAGGCTGATGACAATGCCCATTTCGTCGCCGACCGGGTCCTTGCCCATGATCGTCAGGCGCCCGCGCAACAGCTCGCCCGCCGGCGGATTGCGCACATATCGGA
>JAEYQX010000086.1 GCA_023409795.1 Pseudomonadota bacterium | reverse complement strand
TCTCCATCCAGCCCATGTCGCCGTGACGGCCCTGGTCGACGAAATGGGCCAGCTTCTCGCCCGCGCTCCACGGATCGCTGGCCGAGGCAAAGCGGCACACGCCAAAGCCCAGCTCGGCGGCGCGCTTGCGGATAAAGATGCGGGGATCGGCCGCCATGCCGGGCCTTTGCCCCCAATGGCTGCGGAAGTCGAGGCCTAGAAGTCCAGGTCGGTGTTCCAGCTGGCCGGCTGCACCCCGGGGAAGCGGTCCGACAAAATGGTGCGGAAGCAGGGGCGCGACTTCAGCTTGGAATACCAGGTCTTCAGCGACGGATAGCTGGCCCAGGCGATCTCGCCGAAATAGTCCAGCACCGACAGGTGGCCGGCGGCGATCAGGTCGGCCTGGCTCAGCCGGCGTCCGGCCAGCCATTCGCGGGTGGCGGCCAGGCCTTCCAGCATGGTCAGGTGCATCTTCAGCGCCTCGCGCCCCTCGCGCAGCATCCGCGCCTCGGGCGGGCCAAGGCGCAGCAGGGGCTTCTCCATCCGCTCGTGCAGCAGGACGGCGTCCACCTCGTCGATGAAGCGGCGGTTGAACCAGGCAGCCAGGCGGCGCACCTCGGCCCGCTCGAACAGGTCGCCGGGCATCAGGACGTCGCCCTTGGCCCGGTCCTCGATCCAGCCCAGGATGGCGTCGGTCTCGCACAGGGTCAGGATCTTGCCCTTGTCGGCCACGGTCAGGATCGGCGGCATCCCCGACGGATTGAGCCGGTGGACCGGGCAGTCCTCCTCCCACGGCCGGACCAGTTCCTCGCTGAACTCGATCCGCGCTTCGCCCAGGGCCAGCCGCGCCGTGCGCGAGCCGGGGTGAAAGGCGAAATGATAGAGGATGGTCAGGTTGGACATCACCCCAAGCATGCGCCCGCGCTCGTTAAGGCAGCGTTTACCGCGACGCCCTGTCGCGCCCCCGGCACGCTTTTCCTAGGCCTGGTCCCAGGGCCCCCGCATCGCCGTCGCGGCGGGTGCCACGGCCGGGCCGGGCCGGTCCAGAACATCATCATGGCCGCGCGGATCGGCATGGATCAGGACATCGGCATGGGGAATGGCCTGGGCGATCCTCTGCTCGGCCCCGACGACGATCTCGTGGGCGTCGTGCAGGCTGAGGCTGCCGTCCAGGTCGATGTGCATCTGGACCATCATGACCTGGCCCGCCATGCGGGTGCGCAGCTGGTGCACCCCGGCGATGCGCGGGTCAGACAGGACCGCCGAGACGATCTGCGTGCGCTCGGCATCCGAGACCGCCCCGTCCAGCAGGTGGTCGGCGGCGTCGCGCATCAGGCTCCACGCGCCCCAGAACAGCCAGACCGCCACCACCAGGCCCGCCGCTGCGTCCAGCCCCGGTGCCTTCAGCCAGGCCCCGGAGATCACGCCGATCAGCACCACGACATTGGCCGCCATGTCGGCGGCATAGTGGGCCCGATCGCCCGCCACGGCCATCGAGCGGGTCTTCTTCAGCGCCTGGGTCTGCATCCAGACCAGACCGGCCGTGACCAGGATGGAGATGACGACCACGCCGACGGCCCAGCCGCCCGCCGTGATCGGGCGCGGATCGAACATCCGCTGGACCGCCTCCCAGCCGATGAAGACGGCCGAGGCAAAGATCAGGCCCGACTGCACCAGGCTGGCCAGGGCCTCGGCCTTGCCGTGACCATGGCGGTGTTTCTCGTCGGCCGGGGCCGCAGCCCAGCGCACGGCCAGGAAGGCGGCGACCGAGGCGATCAGGTCCAGGCTGGAATCAGCCAGGGTGGCCAGGATGGACACCGAGCCCGAGGCCCCCAGGGCAAAGGCCTTGAGCACGATCAGCAGGACAGCCGTCCCCACCGACAGCAGGGTAATGCGCCGGCTGATGGCGTGGGCGTCGTCCAGGGAAGGAGCGGAAGCAGTCATCTGCCCCTTGTCGCGCAAAAGCCTGCGCTCGCCAATGGCGGGACGGCGACTGCGGCGCTATGGATGGCCAATCCGCTGCGACGTTCGCATCGGACAGGATGGAGCTTCCATGGCGGACTGGCTGATTGCGATCCTTCTGGGTCTGGTTGAAGGATTGACCGAATTCATTCCCGTGTCCTCGACCGGGCATATGCTTCTGCTGGGCCACTTCCTGGGCTTTGAAAGCAAGGGCAAGACCTTCGAGATCGTCATCCAGCTGGGCGCCCTGCTGGCCATCATCAGCGTCTATTTCAAGCGGCTGTGGCACCTGGCCACGCGCTGGCCGACCGATCCGGAGGCCCGGCGCTTCCTGATCGGCCTGCTGATCGCCTTCCTGCCGGCCGTCGTGATCGGCTTTGCCGCCTATGGCTTCATCAAGACGGTGCTGTTCGAGACGCCGCTTGTGATCTGCGTCGCCCTGATCATCGGTGGCCTGCTGCTGCTGTGGCTGGACCGCATGAAGAAGGTGCCCAGCTTCCTGGAGGCTGACCGCTATCCGTTGCGCATCTATTTCCTGATCGGCCTGTTCCAGTGCCTGGCCATGATCCCCGGCGTGTCGCGCTCGGGGGCCACCATTGCCGGCGGCCTGCTGCTGGGCACCGACAAGCGCTCGGCCGCCGAGTTCAGCTTCTTCCTGGCCCTGCCGACCATGGGCGCGGCCGTGGCCTATGACCTGTTCAAGAACCGGGACGTCCTGGACTTCAGCGACCTGGGCCTGATCGCCATCGGCTTCGTCGCCGCCTTCCTGACGGCCCTGGTCGTGGTCCGCTTCCTGCTGGACTTCGTCTCGCGCCGCGGCTTTGGCCCCTTCGCCTGGTGGCGCATCATCGTCGGCACCCTCGGCATCATCGGCCTGGCCCTGACCGGCGGCCTGTAGGGGCGGCAGGCAGCCTCCAGCGCGCTCCCACCGCCTGGGCCCTCCGGTCAAGCCGGAGGATGACGGAAGAGAAGGGCACAAGGGATCGAAGAAGCCTGGCTTTTCCTCCCCACGATGTGGGGAGGGGGACCGCGAAGCGGTGGAGGGGCCCGGCTGACCCGCTC
>JAEYQX010000053.1 GCA_023409795.1 Pseudomonadota bacterium | reverse complement strand
CCCCTGGGGCGGCTGCACCAGCCGGGCAGCGCCGGCCCCGCCGGTCGCTTCCAGTCGCACAGCCTGGCCCAGCCACAGAACCTGGCCGCCCGGGACCAGGGGCACGGTCTCGATGCGGGCCGCCAGGCGCTCGGCAATCCAGGCCTGGCGCGTGCGGGCAAAGGCCACCGCCTGCTTCAGGTAGCGCTCGGACGGCGCCACGGCCACGGCCTCGCCGGCGCGGGCATCTATGCGGATCGACAGGCGGCGTGCCCGGGGATTGACCGACAGGCGCAGAAACCCGCCCGCCTCAAGCGGCAGCCGCTGTCCGTTTTGATACCTCACCCAGGCCCTCGTTGCGGGCGATGAAGTCGCGCACCCGCGGATAGATTTCGTCGCGGAACCGGCGTCCGTTGAAGACGCCATAGTGGCCGACACCGGGCTGAACATAGAGCAGGCGCCGGTCATCGGGAATATGGGGCGTCAGGCCATGCGCCGCCTGGGTCTGGCCCACGCCCGAGATGTCGTCCTTCTCGCCCTCGATGGTGGCCAGGCCGATGTCGGCAATGGCCTCCAGCCGCACCGGCCGCCCGCGATGCTCCAGCAAGCCCCGCGCCAGCAGGTGCTGCTGGAAGACGATGTCGATGGTCTGGAGATAGAACTCCTCGCTCAGGTCCAGGACCGACAGGTATTCGTCGTAGAATTCCTCGTGCTTCTCGACTCCGTCGCCGTCGCCGGTGACCAGGCTGTCGAAATAGCGCCTGTGGGCGTCGATGTGCTTTTCCTCGTTCATCGACATGAAGCTGTAGAGCTGGACAAAGCCAGGATAGACCCGCCGCCCGGCCCCCGGATAGGGCAGGGGCACGGTATGGATCATGTTCGACCGGAACCACGCAAAGGGCTTGGCCTCGGCCAGCTGGTTGGTCACCGTCGGCGACAGGCGCGCGTCGATGGGCGAGCCCATGAAGGTCATGCTGGCCGGGCGGTTCGGATCCTCGTCCTCGGCCATGAGGGCACAGGCGGCCAGGACCGGCGGGCCGGGCTGGCAGACGGCCACCACATGGGCCCCGGGCCCCACCGCCGCCAGCATCTGGCGCACATGGTCGATATAGTCGTGGAAATCGAAGCGACCTTCCAGCATCGGCACCTGCCGGGCATTGGTCCAGTCGGTGACATAGACGTCGTGGTCCTGGGCAAAGCCCTCGACCGTGCCGCGCAGCAGGGTGGCATAGTGGCCCGACAGCGGGGCCACGATCAGGACGCGGGGCGCATCCACCGGGCGACCGGCCGCCTTCAGGTCGGCCTCATGGCGGCGGAACCGCACCAGCCGGCACCAGGGCGAGGACCAGGCCACCTCCTGGGTCGTCGAGACCGGACGGCCCTCGATCTCGATCACCTCCAGCCGCCAGTCCGGCTTGCCATAGCGACGGGTCAGGCTCTCGAACAGCTCGGCCGAGGCATAGGCCGTGCGGCCAATGGCCGTGTCAGAGGCCGGGTTGAACGGCGAGGACCAGAACTCCCGCGCCATCTGTGCACCCAGGCGGAACGGCAAGGCTGAATGATAGGCGAGCTCGTGAAACGTATAGAGCATGTTTTCCCAGACGCGATGCGCACCAATGCGGCAGTGCAGCATATTCTGGGGTTCTAGGCAAAAGCTTGTTCGGTCAGCCCCTGGCCATCTCTTTGCGGATCAGGTCAGCGGTGCGCTTGGGCCCCAGGTCATGGGCCACGGCCGAGCGGAACTGCCCGTCGGGCCCCATCAGGTAGACGGTCAGGGTGTGGTTCATCGTATAGCCCTCGCCCTCGCCCACCTTCTGGAAGTAGGCGCGATAGACCTTGGCCGCCTGGGCCACCTGTTCCGGGGTCCCGGTCAGGCCCATGACCCCCTTGGGAAAGCCCTCGGACGACAGGTAGTCCGACAGCATCTGGGGCGTGTCGCGCTCCGGGTCGATGCTGACGAAGAGGATCTGCAGGTCCCGTGCGTCATCGCCCAGTTGCTGCTGGACCGCGTTCAGGACGCCAAGCGTCGTCGGGCAGTAGTCGGGGCAGTGGGTGAAGCCAAAGAAGACCAGGCTCCACTTGCCCTCCAGGATCGACTGGTCGACCACCTGGCCATCATGCCGGGTCAAGGTGAAGTCGCCCCCGATCAGCGGCTGTCCGGTCCCGGCCACGGCGGCGGGCGCAGCCTGCTGGCGCGATCCGACCACGAACAGGGTCACCAGGCCAATGGCCAGGGCCATGACGGCACAGGCGGCGGCAAACAGAACGACGGAACGGCGCGGCATGAAACTCTCCCTGGGTCGGCCACACGCAAGGTGCAGACCACCGGCATAGGGTCTATAGAAGACGGGTGAGCCCCGCTGAAGCCCCCTCCCTGTCGCAGGCTGTTGCTGCCGCCGTGGGTCCCGCCCCGGCCATGGAGCCCCCGCGTGAGACCCCGCGCGGTCGCGGCCTGTCCCTGCGCACCCTGATCGTCCTGCGCTGGCTGGCCATCATGGGCCAGACCTCGGCCATCCTGACCGCCGATTTTGCCCTGCACTTCCCCCTGCCGCTGTGGGAATGCCTGGCGGTCATCGGGGCCAGCGTGGTGATGAACCTGATCACCATGGCCCGGGCGCGCCAGATCGACGGGGCCCTGCCCGATGGCCCGCGCACGGCGGCCCAGCTGGGCTTTGACATCCTGCAGCTGGCTACCCTGCTGGCCTTGACGGGGGGTCTGGCCAACCCCTTCTGCCTGCTGCTGGTCGCGCCGGTGACCATTGCCGCCGCCGCCCTGCCCGCGCGCCAGGCCATCGTGCTGAGCATCATGGCGGTCCTGGCGGTCGGCTGCCTCTTCTACTGGTCCCTGCCCCTGCCGTGGCGGATGCACGAGCACCTGGACCTGCCGCTGCTGTATCGCCTGGGCCTGGGCCTGGCCCTGACCACCGGGGTGCTGTTCACCTCCGGCTATGCCTGGAAGGTGGCGGCCGATGCCGAGAAGCTGGAGCTGGCCCTGGCCACCACCCAGGACGTCCTGCAACGCGAGCAAAGGCTGGCGGCCCTGGGCGGCCTGGCCGCCGCCGCCGCCCACGAACTGGGCACGCCCCTGGCCACCATTCAGGTCGTGGCCAAGGAGATGCTGCGCGCCTCGCCCCCGAACAGCCCCGGTGCCGAGGATGCCGCCCTGATCCTGCAACAGGCCGAGCGCTGCCGCGAAATCCTCAGGCAGCTGTCCGACCAGCCCGAGGAGGGCGACCCCCTCTATGCCGACATCGACCTGAAGACCCTGCTTGAGGAGGTGGTGGCCCCGCACCGCGGCTTCGACCTGGAGTTCACCACCCAGGTGCGGCTGCCCAGTGGCCAGGTCCTGCCCCGCATCTGGCGCCTACCCGAGATCATCCACGGCCTGTCGACCCTGATCGAGAACGCCGCCGACTTTGCCAACAGCCGGGTCCGCGTCTCGGCCATCGTCGATGCCGGCTGGATCGAGATCGAGATCCTTGATGACGGGCCGGGCTTTGCGCCCGAAATCCTGCCGCGCCTGGGCGAGCCCTACGTGACCAGCCGCCCGCAGACCAAGGCCCGGCGCGCCCTGGCGGCCCAGCTGAATGCCTCGACGCGCGGTGCCTCGCGCCTGTCACCCCATCCGGCGGTCGCCGCTCCCATCGCCCCCAGCCAGGGCGGCATGGGCCTGGGCTTCTTCATCGCCCGCACGCTGCTGGAGCGCACCGGCGGCAAGGTCTCGGTCAGCGCGGGCGAAGGCGAGAAGGGCCAGCCCCGGGGGGCCCGCGTCACCATTCGCTGGCCGCGCCCGGCCCTGGAGGTCGCCAGCCCGGCGCCCGATAGCCTGCCTGAAGGTGGAACCTGATGTCGCAGTTGGGCCTTGCCCCTTGACCCCGCCCGGCTCAGCCCTGACGTGAAGGGCAGGAGAAGCTGAATGCCTGACCTTGAGACCCGTATCGCGACCCTGGCCGACAAAAGCCTGCTCTTGCTGGACGACGACCAGGCCCTGCGCACCCGCCTGGGCCGCGCCCTGGAATCCCGGGGCTTTGCCGTGACCCTGGCCGGCTCGGTGGCCGAGGCCCAGGAGGCCCTGCGCTGCCAAGCCCCCGCCTTTGCCGTCCTGGACATGCGCCTGGAAGACGGGAATGGCCTGAGAGTGGTCGAGGCCATTCGTGAACAGCGCGAGGATGCCCGCATCGTCATGCTGACCGGCTATGGGGCCATCGCCACCGCCGTGGCGGCGGTCAAGGCCGGGGCCGTCGACTACCTGCAAAAGCCCGCCGACGCCGACGACGTGGTCAAGGCCCTGCTCTCGACCGGCGAGGCCCCCGAGCCGCCGGAAAACCCCATGAGCGCCGACCGGGTGCGCTGGGAGCACATCCAGCGCGTCTATGAGCTGTGCGACCACAATGTCTCGGAAACCGCCCGCCGCCTGGGCATGCACCGCCGCACCCTGCAACGCATCCTGGCCAAGCGCGCGCCCAGATAAGCCGGAGGCTTGGCTGGGTTTTTGAGTGGCCTATCGCGCTTCGCGCTGC
>JAEYQX010000008.1 GCA_023409795.1 Pseudomonadota bacterium | reverse complement strand
ACCCAATATCGGCCACCCGTCTGGTCGATGCGCACATAGAGCCCCCGGCCATCCAGATGCATGCCCGGCTCGCGCAAGGCGCGCAGGGAGATGTTTGTGAGTTGGTTAAAGGAGGCCATGCTGCACCGTGAACGTAAGCAGAACTTAGCACTGTGGCGAGAGGGGTTTCCTCCCACCTTTTCTCCCACCTTTTACGCGGCGGCCAAACCCGAACAGGAGCGGACAGATACGCACGGAAAACCGCTAAAGCCAAGCACCGGCGGGCCTTAGGCGAACGTCTGTGAACGGGGGCGAATGGTAGCTTGGCGGAAGCGGTGGGATTCGAACCCACGGTAGGCTCTCACCTACGCTGGTTTTCAAGACCAGTGCCTTAAACCACTCGGCCACACTTCCATTTGGCGGGCGGCGGGCGCGAGGCCAGCGAGCGCCTTGGGTCCTGCGCTCCTATTGAGCATCGCGGTCGGGCGCAAGAGGCAAGTGCGATTTCAGAGCCTTATGCGCCCGTGCGGCCCGGCTTGCGGGTGACCAGCCAGATGCCGCCGCAGACCAGGACCAGGGCGGCCAGATAGCGCCAGTGCAGGACCGACTCGTTCAGGAAGACCGCAGAGAGCACGACGCCAAAGATCGGGATCAGGAAGTTGAACGGTGCGACCAGTCCCACCGGATTATGCTTGAGCAACAGGCTCCAGACGGCAAAGGCGACCGAGGACAGCAGGGCCAGGTAGAAGAGGAGGGCACCCGAGACCCAGTCCAGGCCTTCGATCCGGCCGCCCAGGCCTGCGCCCAGCCCCGTGAGCACCAGCCCGCCCAGCAGCAGCTGCCAGGCCGTCATCACGATCGGATCCAGCGTGCGCGACACCCGCTTGCCATAGATGGAGGCTGCGGCCAGGACAAAGGCAGCCATGACGATGAAGCCTTCGCCCGCCAGGCTGAAATCCAGGCCGAGCGAGCCCTTGGTCAGGTTGACCACCACCACGCCGGCAAAGCCGATCAGGCAGCCCGCCGCCTTGCGCAGGCTGAGGCGGTCATCGGCATAGATCCAGTGGGCCAGCACCACGCTGAAAAAGACCCCGACGGCGTTCATGATCGACGCCTTGACCCCCGTGGTGTGGGCCAGGCCGATATAGAAGAAGACATACTGGATGGTCGTCTGGGTCAGGCCCAGCAGGGCCAGTTGCCGCCAGCGGCCGGGGCTCAGCCGGAATACCGGCCGGCCCATGGCGATCACGACCATCAGCAACAGCACGCCCGCCAGGGCAAACCGGGCACCCGCGAACAGGACCTGGCTGGCCAGATCGCCGGCGCTTATGGCCAGCAGCTCATAGCCCATCTTTACGCCCGGCATGGCGCTGCCCCACAGCAGGCAGCACAGGGTGGCCAGGGCAAGGACGCCGCCACGGCGCTGGAACAGTGAGGGTTTCAAGGTGGACTACCTGCAGATCCGCGACATTGGGCCGGGGCGAGGGCGGCATAACCCAAACCCCGCGTTAACCAAACCGGAAACCTGATCGGCGATGATGCGGCCTGGACAAGGGAGTATTGCCGGTCGTGTTTGCGAGGTTTCTGAAGCTTGGACTGTTGACCGGTGCCGTCTCTACCCTCGCGGCCTGTGCCAGCCTGGGCGGTGGCAGGGACGCGCCGCTGCAGATTCCCGAGGTGACCGACCCGGCCCCGATCGTCCCTGGCACCATGCGCCCCTATCAGATCCGCGGCCGCTGGTATCATCCCAAGGAACAGCCCAACTACGACGAGACGGGCATCGCGTCCTGGTATGGGTCCTATCACCATGGCCGCCCGACCTCGACCGGCGAGCGGTTCGACATGAACGCCCTGACCGCGGCGCACAAGACCCTGCCCCTGCCCAGCCTGGTCGAGGTGACCAACACGGCCAATGGTCGGCGCGTTGTCCTGCGCGTCAACGATCGCGGTCCCTTTGTCGACAGCCGCATCATCGACCTGTCCAAGGGGGCGGCCGAGGAACTGGGACTGCTGAACAAGGGGCTGGGCGAGGTGAGGGTGCGCTACCTGGGCCGCGCGCCGCGTACAGGCGGCGGCATGGCCCTCCAGACCGCTTCGACCACGACCCCGGCACCACGCGCCGCGCCGACGGCCCCGGCTTCCACGCCCGTGCCCTATAACGAGGTTGTCCGTGCCGAGGCCCAGCAGGCGGCAACGACCTATACGCCCTCGGCACCCCTGACGGTGGCGGCAGCGCCCCCTGCGCCGGCCTGGCAGCCGGCACCGGCGGCCAGGCCGCCCGCAAGCCTGGCCGGTCACTGGGTCCAGGCCGGGGCCTATGCCAGTCATGCCGACGCCAGCCGATTCGCCACCCGGCTGGGTGACCGGGCCCAGGTCCAGTCCTATGCCGCCAACGGCCAGACCTTTTACCGCATTATCGTGGGGCCCTGGCCCGACGCCAATGCCGCCGAACGGGCACGACAGGCGGTCATCGCACGCGGCTATCGCGAAGCCCTGTTGATATCAGGCGGTTAAGGCTTGGCCAAAGCCGCGACGCTCGCCATTGTGCGCCGGTGCAGCGCGGAAAGTTCATAACATTCGAGGGCGGCGAGGGTGCCGGGAAGACCACACAGGCTCGCCTGTTGGTCGAGCAGCTGCGTGCGCGCGGCGTTGAGGTCGTCCAGACCCGCGAACCGGGCGGCTCGCCCGGGGCCGAGGTCATCCGCAACATCGTCGTGGCCGGCGACGCCGAGCGCTGGTCGCCGCGCACCGAGACCCTGCTGATGTATGCGGCCCGGTCGGACCATCTGGAGCGCACCATTCGCCCGGCCCTGAATGCCGGCCAGTGGGTCGTCTGCGATCGCTTCGCCGATTCCAGCCGCGTGTATCAGGGCGCCGGCGGGGGCGCGCCAGAGAGCCTGATCGAGGCCCTGGATGCGGCTATCGTGGCCGAGGACCAGCCTGACCTGACCCTGGTCTTCGACCTGCCCGTCGAGGTAGGCCTGGAGCGGGCCTTTGGTCGCGGGCTGTTCGAGACCCGCTTTGAATCCAAGGGCCTGGCCTTCCACCAGAGGCTGCGCGAAGGCTTCCTGGGCGTGGCCGAGCGTCATCCTGAGCGCTGCATGATCATTGATGCCACCGGAGACGTGGCCACCGTCTCGGCCCGTCTGTGGAAGGCCGTTTCGGAGCGCCTGCTGTGAGCGAGCATCCGCGCGACCGGTTCGATCTGATCCCGGACGCAGCGGCTGAAGAAGCCTTCCTGGACGCCCTGGGCCGGGGCCGCCTGCACCATGCCTGGCTGGTCTGCGGCGTCGAGGGCAGCGGCAAGGCGACCTTTGCCTATCGCGCGGCGCGGCGATTGCTGGCCGCAGCGCCCGATCCCACGCGCGGCCCCCTGGGCGCGGATCCACATGACCCCGTCAGCCGGTTGGTTTCGGCTCAGGCCCACCCGGACCTGCTGGTGCTGGAACGCCTGGTCGAGGGCGGCAAGACCAAGAAGTCCATCTCGGTCGAACAGGCTCGGGACCTGCCCGAGTTCTTTGCCAAGAGCCCGTCCCAGGCCCGGCACCGGGGGGCCATCATCGACGCGGCCGATGATCTGAACATAAATGCCGCCAATGCCTTGCTGAAGATTCTTGAGGAACCGCCCGAAAGTGGCGTGCTGCTCCTTATCACCCATGCCCCGGGCCGGTTGCTGGCCACCATCCGTTCGCGCTGCCGTCGGTTGAGTCTGCCTGTCTGGTCCGTCGATCGTCTTGAAACCCTGGTGCGCAACCGCACCGGTGCCGATCCCGACGATGCGCGGCTGGCGGCCGAAATGGCGTCTGGATCGCCCGGCGCGGCCCTGAACCTGGCGTCCGGCACCATGCAGGAGGTGGATGTCCTGGCCCGCAGCTGGGTCATGGGCGACGCGGTTGACCGAGCCGAGCAGATGGCCGTGGCTGATACCTTCCGCGGCGCCGAGGGCCAGGCCAGGTTCGAGGCCCTGATGGATCGCATTCTGGCCGCCGTAAAGATGCGCGCCCTGGAAGCCCCGGCGGGGCAGGGCGCGCTGTGGGCCGAGCTGTGGTCGCGGCTGTCTGAGCTGCCCGATCGCACCGCCGCCATCAATCTGGACAAGGCTGACGTGCTTGCCGGCGCGCTGGCCGACATTGCGCGTACCAAGGCTCTTTCCCGATGATCATCGACAGTCACGTCAACCTCCACGCGCCCCAGTTCGACGAGGATCGCGACGAGGTGATCACCCGTGCCCGCGAGGCCGGGGTGCAGATGATGGTCGAGATTTCGGACAAGCTGTCGACCTTTGATGCGACGCATGGCCTGGCCATGGCCCATGACGATATCTGGTGCACGGTAGGCGTCCATCCGCATGAGGCCAGGGACTATGCCGACCTGACGGCGGAGCGGCTGATCGAGCTGGCCCAGCGCCCACGGGTCGTCGGCATCGGCGAATGCGGGCTCGATTTCCACTATGACTTCAGCCCGCGCGAGATCCAGGCCCAGGTCTTTCGCCAGCACGTCGAGGCCGCCCGCCAGACCGGCCTGCCGCTGGTCATCCACACGCGCGAGGCTGATGAGGTCATGGCCCGGATCCTGCGCGAGGAAATGGTCGCCGGCCCGTTCAAATTCCTGATGCACTGCTATACCAGTGGACTGGAACTGGCTGAACTGGCAGCAGAACTTGGCGGATGGTTCTCGGTCTCGGGTATCGCCACCTTCAAGGCCGCCGAGGACGTGCGCGAGATCGTCCGCATCATGCCGGCCGAGCGCATCATCGTCGAAACCGACTGTCCTTACCTGGCCCCGATACCGCACCGGGGGCGGCGGAACGAACCGGCCTATGTCGGACTTGTCCTTCAGAAGCTGGCCGAGATCCGCGGCTGGTCCCACGAAGAAGCCGAGCAGCGCACGACCGATGCCTTCTTTGCGCTGTTCCACACGATCCCGAGACCCACGGCATGAGTTCAGGCGAGCTGGAAATCACCATCCTCGGCAGCGGATCATCCGGCGGCGTGCCGCGCGGCGATGGTGACTGGGGAGCCTGTGATCCGGCTGAGCCGCGAAACCGCCGCACGCGCTGCTCGCTGCTGGCGCGCCGCCGCGGCCCCCAGGGCGTCACCAACGTCCTGCTGGATACCTCTCCGGACCTGCGCGAACAGGCGCTGGCAGCCGCCATCCGCCATGTGGACGCGGTCCTCTATACCCACGATCACGCCGACCAGACCCACGGCATCGACGATCTGCGGGTGTTTTTCCTCAACAGCCGCCGCCAGATTCCGGCCTATATGGACCAGGCGACGTTCGAGGCCCTGACACGCCGGTTCGACTACATCTTCGCCAGCCAGCTGGGCTATCCGGCCATCCTCGATGCCAGGCTGATCCCGCCTCACGGCCAGGCCTGGCAGGTCCAGGGGGCAGGGGGCGACATACCGGTTCGCACCTTCGACCAGGCCCACGGCCCCATATCATCGGTCGGCTATCGACTGGGCCCGGTTGTCTATTCCAGCGATGTCTCGGACCTGGATGACGCTGCATTCGAGGCCATCGACAATGCCGAGCTGTGGGTCGTCGATGCCTTGCGCTACGCGCCGCATCCAACCCATGCCCATGTCGACAAGACGCTGGACTGGATCAGCCGCGCCCGGGTCAAGCGCGCCGTCCTGACCAACCTGCACATCGACCTGGACTACCAGACGCTCAGCCGCAGCCTGCCGAACAACGTCGAAGTCGGCTACGACGGCTGGACGACGACGCTGGCCATCTGAGCACCGATGGCAGGCTCGGATTGACGAAAGCGGGAGCCAATCGTTCGTTCGTCTAAGATATATTATGAGAAGGAAACACATGTTGAATTCCGTTGCATACAATCCCGCTCCCATAGCGGACTTAGCCGCTGCGCAGCCATTCCAAAGCGCGCAGCAGCGGCTAAGTGTGCGGAAATCACGCACAAATTTTACTTGAAATAAGCTTTGCCGCGTTCGACAGCATTGGACCCAGGTAGCTTATCGAACAAGTCGTGCAGAGTCAGAACCACTTAAAACCTAAAGCATATGTGGCTGACCGCTTTGGTCGACCTCGCTACTGCGCAACCATTTGGATTGATTTCCTGAACGGACATTTATCGAGTGGTACTCTCGATCGATATGTGAACGCGGTCGCATCCATCTACCGCTCGGCGGAAAGCATGTGTCCACCAGTGGATCTAGACATGGCGCTTCTCGAGCCAGATTTGGATCGTGTTGAAACCGTTTTGACTTCGTACCTTCTAGTGCAGCAATCGTCAGGAAACCTGCGCCATTGGCAACTCGCGCTACGATTTGTGACTGCTATTCTTGAATATGTCGTAGGTGTTGATGACCCAGTCCGGGTCCAGCGCATGCGCATCATTCGCCAGCGCTTTCAGCAACTCTCAGTACGGCCGAGACAGCCTGGACCGAGAATTCGATCATTACCGCTTTCGGTTATGGAAAATCTGCACGAGATTTTTCATCCACATAGTGACAGCAATCCATTCCGTTCTGAGAAATATCATTGGCGTAACTTTGTAATATTTTTGCTTCTAACGGAACTGGGCCTCCGTAAAGGTGAGTTACTGGCTCTCAATTGTGACGCCGTAAAACACCAAACCGACTTAACGACTAGCCGCTCTATCTTATGGATTAATGTAGATAATCTGGCTTCTGATTTCGACAACAGAAGTCGTCCGGCTAGGCTTAAAAACGCCAATTCCAATAGAGAACTTCCTATATCGTTGGAGTTGGCAAACGCCCTTGAGACATATGTTGTGAACTTTAGAGGTGATCCCCCTCACCCATTCCTTTTCAATTCGTCGGAAGACGCGCCGCTTTCAGCCTCTGCGTTGGATCTGATGCTCCTTTCGGCCTCAGATGGGCTTTCCCAACAATCCAAACACGATCTTTCATCTAGCCGAATTCGAAAGCTGGGCGCGCATAATCTTCGGCACACTAGCGTCTTAATTCGTCTTCAACGTTTCATACATGGTGGGATGGAGATGGAAGATGCCCTCGCCCGTCTCCGGCCGTTCTATGGATGGTCTAGGCAATCCACAATGCCGTTCCATTATGCTAGAGCATATTTCGATCCTAAATATTTAGATGTATTTGATATTACATTCAAATCACACCTATCAATACTGAAAGAAATACTATAGTAATATGAGAATTCAATCAGATTTATTTGATTTTAGCTCGCGCTCAGCGGAAACACTACACCTTCCCGAATTCCCCTCTGCCGTTCGATACTATGATGATTTTGATAGGCAGTATCGCACGCTAACAAGGCCATCGACAGATCGATGGGATGTATTTTCTAATGGTAAGAATGTGGAACTAAATTTTGAAATATTTGATCGTTCTTTTAGAGAAATAATTAAGCTTTCTTTGTGCGATAGCCTGAATGGTATAGCGACAACGTCGGTTATTTCGTTCTTTAATGTTCTAAAGAACTTAGATGAAGTTGTGCTCAACGATATATTTTCATGTGCAATATCAAATTCACCGCCAGAATTTGGAAGGGTCTGGAGCAAATCATTTCTATGTAAGCTCACGCGGCACGAGGGTGTTGCTGTTCGTCATGTTTTGCATTGGCTCGCGCGTTGGGAAATAGCGCACTGGAGGCGAG
>JAEYQX010000221.1 GCA_023409795.1 Pseudomonadota bacterium | reverse complement strand
GGGAAGGGGGGGGCGGGACTGGTGTCCGCAGCTGGAAGGTTGAGCCCTGTAATCTGGGTCCCGGCCTTCGCCGGGATGAGCGGGGAGAGGGAGGGCCGCCACCCTCCATGCGGAGGATGACGGCGCTTTAGAAACGCGACCGCTTACCAGATGCGGACGCGGTCTTGCGGCTTCAGGTATTGCTTCTGGTCGGCGGTGATGCCGAAGGCGTCGTACCAGGCGTCGATGTTGCGCGGCGGGGTGGCGGCGCGGGCCGAGCCGGGCGAGTGCGGGTCGGTGGCCAGGTATTCGCGCAGGGTCTCGTCGCGGATCTTGTCACGCCAGACCTGGGCCCAGCCGTAGAAGACGCGCTGGTCGCCGGTAACGCCGTCCAGAACCGGGGCGGGCTGGCCGCCCAGGCTGCGGTTATAGGCCGCGTGGGCCAGGGTCAGGCCGCCCAGGTCGGCGATGTTCTCGCCCATGGTCAGCTCGGGATTGATGTTGACGCCCGGCAGGGGTTCCTGGGCGGCATAGAGGGCCCCCAGCTTCTTTGCCTGCTCGTCAAAGCGGGCCGCGTCCTCGGCGGTCCACCAGTCGCGCAGCTGGCCCTTGGCGTCGGTCTTGCGACCCTGGTCATCGAAGCCGTGCATGATCTCGTGGCCGATGACGGCGCCGATGCCGCCATAGTTGATGGCCGGATCCGCCGCGGGATCGAAGAAGGGCGGCTGCAGGATGGCGGCCGGGAAGACGATCTCGTTGCGCAGCGGGTGGTAGTAGGCGTTCACCGTCTGCGGCGACATACCCCATTCTTCCAGGTCGACGGGCTTGTCGAGCTTGGCGCGGCTGTAGGCCCAGTCGAAGGCGGCGATGCGCTCCAGGTTGCCATAAAGGTCATCGGCCTGGACCGTCAGGGCGTCGTAGGAGCGCCACTTGTTCGGATAGCCGATCTTGGGGCGGAAGCTGTCCAGCTTGGCCAGGGCCTCGGCGCGGGTGGCCGGGGTCATCCATTCCAACTTGGACAGGCGGTCGCGCATTTCGGCGGTCAGGTTGCTGACCAGCTCTTCCATCTGGGCCTTGGACGAGGCGGGGAAGTGGCGGGCGACGTATTCCTGGCCCAGGACCTCGGCCAGAGAGCCATCAACCAGGGCCACGCCACGGTTCCAGCGCGGACGGTTCTCGGGCTGGCCGCGCAGGGTCTTGTTGCGGAACTCGAAGCGGGCGTCGACGAAGGCCCTGGACAGATAGGGCGCGGCGCCATCGGCGATGGTGAAGGCCTGCCAGGCCTTGAGCGTGTCCAGGTCGGTAGCCGCGAACACCTCGGCCATGCCGGGCAGGGCGGTGTTCTCCATCATGACGACCTGCTCGACGTCGCCAACCCGGGCTGCGTCCAGGAAGGTCGCCCAGTCGAAGCCGGGAGCGTGCCCGGCCAGGTCAGCCGAGGCGATGGGGTTATACAGCTTGTCGAACTGGCGACGCTCGGCAATCTTCCAGTGTTTTTCCGCAATGCGGGTCTCGAAGGCCAGGATGTCCGAGGCGGCCTTGGCCGGATCGTCCCAGCCGATCATGCCCAGCATCTGGGCGACATAGGCCTGATAGGCCTCGCGCTGGGGGGCGAAGCTGTCGGCCAGATAATATTCGCGCTCGGGCAGGCCCAGCGCGCCGATGCCGAGATAGAGGGCGTTGGCGGAGGAGTTCTTCATGTCCTCCATGACGTCGACGGCGAACAGGCTGCTGCCAAAGGTTTCCTTGCTGGCCCCCATCAGGCGGGCGATGTCGCTGTGGCTGTCGGCCGCGCGCACGGCGGCCAGGTCGGCCTGCATCGGGGCGGCACCCAGGGCCTCCAGCGCCGCTTCGTCCATGAAGCTGGCATAGAGGGCCCCGACCTTGCGGGCATTGTCGGTGGTGGGATTGGCGGCGGCTTCCTCGATGATGGCGCGCAGTTGCGTCTGGGCGTTCTCATAAAGGACGTCGAAGGGGCCAAAGCGGGTCTTGTCCGCCGGAATCTGGACATTGGCCAGGTAGTGGCCATTGGCGTGGGCGTTGAAGTCATCGCCCGGGCGGACGCTCAGGTCGCGACCTTCCAGGTCAAAGCCCCAGGGCTTGAAATGGGCATCCTGGGCCACGGCGACGCAGGGGGCAAAGATACAGGCCGACAGGGCGACGGCGCACATCAGATGCTTCTTCATTCAGTCTGATCCTTCAGCAGAGCGGGCGTCAGGCCACGCTCGCACGATCAGTTGTGCGCCAGATTAGTCAGGGCCGCGAGTGAATTTCACGACAGGTTAAGGCTTCGGGCAAAATCGGCGAGGACCCGGGGGTAAAGCTGGTGCTCGGCCCCCTTTACCCGTTCGGCCAGGGTTTCGGGGGTATCGCCGGGCAGGATCGGCACGCGGGCCTGGCCCAGGATGGGGCCCTCGTCCACGCCCTCGGTGACCAGGTGGATGGTGCAGCCCGCCTCGACATCGGCGGCCTCGATGGCGCGGGCATGGGTGTTGAGGCCAGGATAGAGGGGCAGCAGCGAGGGATGGATGTTCACCATCCGCCCCGCCCATTTACCCACCAGCCACGGTGTCAGCAGCCGCATATAGCCGGCCAGGGCAATGAGCTGGACCTGGCGTTCCTGCAGCAGGGCGTCCAGGGCGCGCTCGTGGGCCTCGCGGTCCTTGCCATAGGGACGATGCTCCAGCGTCAGGGCCTCGATCCCGGCAGCCCGTGCCTTGTCCAGGCCCGCGACCCCGGCAACGTTGGAGATGACCACGGCCACCTCATAGGGGCAGTCGGGAGCCTGGGCCGCCTCGACCAGGGCCGCCATGTTGGTGCCCGAGCCAGAGATCAGGACGGCCACGCGGGGCCGGGCCGAGGGGGCAGGGGTCGTCATGGCGGGACTCACGCGCTGGGAGAACGGGGCGCAGGAGGGATGCGGCCACAACCGCCGCTTTGCAAGCCCGTGCGGCCATAAAAGCCAAGGCTTGCCGCTGGCCCCTGCCTGGTCGTAGCGTCGAGATTCCAGGCCCATGGTGGGGCCTGATGGAGGGGGAGTATTTCCATGCGTTATTGGGTGACGGCCGCCTGTGCGGCTGCGCTGATGGCTATGCCGCTCGCTGCGGTGGCCCAGGAGGCGGGCGGGCGGTCTGCGGCCGAGCGAAACCGCACGGCGATCGCCGAGGACATTGAGAAGAACTGGGCCCGCGCCAGCGCCGAGGAGCGCGAGGTGACGACCAGTCATTCGATCACCGCCCACGGCAAGCGCCTGAACTACAAGGCGACGGCGGGCACGCTGACGGTTCGCAATGATGGCGGGATGCCGACGGCCAGCCTGTTCTATGTCGCCTATACGCTGGACGGCCAGGCACCGGGGTCGCGCCCGATCACCTATATGTTCAACGGCGGGCCGGGCTCGCCGTCGATCTGGCTGCACATGGGAGCTTTCGGTCCGCAGCGGGTGCTGACCGATGACCCGGTGGTCGAGCGTCCGGCACCGTTCCGCATGGGGCCGAACGACATGACCCTGCTGGACAAGACCGATCTGGTCTTCATCGACATGGTGGGAGCGGGCTATTCGCGTCCGCTGGGCGAGGGGACAGGGGCCGCGCACTGGGGCGTGGACGGTGATGTCGACACCTTTGCCCGCGCCATCCTGCGCTACACCACCAGGTTCAACCGCTGGTCCAGCCCCAAATATATCCTGGGCGAGAGCTATGGCACCTTGCGCGCCGGGGCCCTGGCCTATCAGCTGGAAGACCGGGGAATGTCGCTGGACGGCGTGATCCTGCTGTCGTCGATCATGAACTATGGCGTGCGCCAGAGCGGCTATCCGCAGAACTTCGTCACCCTGCTGCCGACCTATGCGGCGACGGCCTGGTATCACAACGCCATCCCCAACAAGGCCAGCGTCAGCCTTGAGGACCATGTCCAGCGGGCGCGTGACTTTGCCATCGGCCGCTATAATGCGGCCCTGAACAAGGGGCACTTCATCCCGGACCAGGAACGGGCCGAGATTGCGCGCGAGATGTCGGCCCTGATCGGCCTGGACCCGGCCTTCATCGAACAGGCCAACCTGCGCGTGGAGCTGAGCCCCTTCCGCAAGGAGTTGCTGCGTGACCGTCGTCAGACGGTGGGACGTCTGGACAGCCGCTATACCGGCATCGACTACAGCCATGTGACCAGCTCGCCCGAGGAAGATCCGTCCTCCAGCGCCATCACGGGCCATTATTTCGGGGTGTTCCGCGACTATGTCGCCAATACGCTGAAGTATGAGACCGACCTGGATTATCGCCAGTCGGCGCGCGGCCTGCCGGGCTTTGACTGGAACTGGAGCCACCGCTCGCCGCTGGGCGGGGTGCAGACCACGCCCAATACGGCCGTCGACCTGGCCGCAGTCATCCGGCGCAATCCCCATGTGAAGGTGCTGGCGCTGAACGGCTACTACGACGCGGCCACGCCCTTCTTCTCGACGGAATATGACCTGTCACAGATGATGCTGGAGCCGCACCTGCGCCGGAACATCCAGTTCACCTACTATGAGGCGGGCCACATGATGTACACCAGCCGCGAACCGCTGGAGAAGCTGTATCGCGACATGGCTGCCTATTACGACGAGACCGCCAACGGCGGGCTTCGCTGACAGGAAGAAGGCCCCGCAGATCGCTCTGCGGGGCCTTCGTCTTTCAAGCCAAAGGGCCTCAGGCGGCGACCAGCTGGCCGCAGATGAAGGCTTCCTCGCCCGCGTTCAGCAGGGCCGCCAGGATCGGCTCGGCATTTTCCGGCCTGGCGATCAGGATGAAGCCCACGCCGCAGTTGAAGGTGCGGCGCATTTCGTGGGCGTCGATCTCTCCGACCTCTTGCAGCCACTGGAACACCGGCGGCATTTCCCAGGCGTTCCAGTCGAACTCGGCCTTCAGGCCCTCGGCGATGCAGCGCGGCGGGTTTTCGATCAGGCCACCGCCCGTGATGTGGGCACCGGCGTTGACTAGGCCGGCCTTCATCAGCGGCAGGACGGTCTTCACATAGATGCGGGTCGGCTCCATCAGGGCTTCGGCCAGGGTCTTGCCCTCGGCGAACGGTGCGGCACCGTCCCAGCCCAGGCCGGACTTCTCGACCACCTTGCGCACCAGCGAATAGCCGTTCGAGTGCGGGCCCGACGAACCGATGCCGATGATGACGTCACCGGCCTTCTGCTGGTCCAGATAGGGCAGGACCTGACCGCGCTCGACCGCACCGATCGAGAAACCGGCCAGATCATAGTCCGAACCTTCGTACATGCCCGGCATTTCGGCAGTTTCACCACCCACCAGGGCCGATCCCGACTGGCGGCAGCCCTCGGCGATACCGGCGACGACGCGCTTGGCGGCGTCCACGTCCAGCTTGCTCGTGGCGTAGTAGTCGAGGAACATCAGCGGCTCTGCGCCCTGTGCCAGCAGGTCGTTGACGCACATGGCCACCAGATCGATGCCCACACCGTCATGCATGCCGGTTTCGATGGCAATCTTCAGCTTGGTGCCGACGCCGTCGGTGGTCGAGACGATCAGCGGATCGTTGAAACCGGCGGCCTTCAGGTCGAACAGGGCACCGAAACCGCCGAGCGAAGCCTCGGCACCGGGGCGGCGCGTGGACTTGGCCAGCGGCTTGATCGCGTCAACCAGGCGTTCGCCTGCATCGATATCCACGCCGGCAGAGGCGTAGGTCAGGCCGGTTTTGGGGGCTGCAGAAGTGTCGCTCATCGGTCACGGCTCGAAATCGGGGGCGAAAATATGTCGCGGCGCTCTTGCCACGACGGTGTCGCGCGGGGCTATAGCACCGGAATGACGCCAATCACCACCAATGAAGCGCTGATCGATTTTTGTGAACGCCTGGCCAAGGCCCCGTTCATCACGGTTGACACCGAGTTCATGCGCGAAACCACCTATTGGCCCAAGCTCTGCCTGATCCAGGCGGCCTCGGCCACGGAAGCCGCCATTATCGATCCGCTCGCCGAGGGGCTGGATCTGGAACCCTTCCTCGACCTGCTTCGGGACGAATCGATCCAGAAGGTCTTCCACGCGGCGCGCCAGGACGTGGAGATCTTCAACCGGCTGGGAGCCATGCCGCGCCCGCTGTTCGACACCCAGGTGGCCGCCATGGCCGCGGGCTTTGGTGACCAGGTCAGCTATGAGCAACTGGTTCGCCAGATGCTGAAGCGCGAGCTGGACAAGGGCAGCCGCTTTACCGACTGGGCCCGCCGCCCGCTGTCGGACGCCCAGCTGACCTATGCGCTGGGCGACGTGACCCACCTGGCGGCCCTGTATCCCAAGCTGCGCGAGCGCCTGCACAAGGAAGGCCGCCTGGACTGGGTGATGTCGGAAATGTCGGCCCTGACCGATCCGGCCCTTTATGACACCACGCCCGAGAACGCCTGGCGTCGCCTGAAGCCCAAGAAGTTCACGCCGAAATATCTGGCCGCCTTTGTCGCCGTCGCGACCTGGCGCGAGCGCGCGGCCCAGGAACGCGACCAGCCGCGTGGCCGCATCCTCAAGGACGAGGGCATCGACGAGATCGCCGTCCAGGCCCCGACCGACCCTGACGCCTTCAACCGCCTGCGCTCGGTGCCCAAAGGCTTTGGCGGCTCGCGCCTGGGCCTGGAACTGGCGGCCGAGCTGAAGCGGGTCCTGGCCGATCCGGAGGCCCATGCGCCCAAGCTGGAGCGTCCCTCGCACAACCAGCCGGCCCCGCCGTCGGTGGTCGAGCTGCTGAAGGTCCTGCTGAAGACCAAGAGCGACAATGCCGGGGTGGCGTCCAAGCTGATTGCCAATGTCTCTGACCTGGAAAAGATCGCCATCGACGACAATGCCAATGTCGAGGCGATGAAGGGTTGGCGCCGTGAGCTGTTTGGCGAGGATGCCCTGAAGCTCAAGAAGGGCGAGATCGCCCTGGTGCTGAACGGCTCGCGCGTCGAGGTGGTCGAGATCGAGGGCTAGGCGCTCGAACACCCAAGGCAAAAAAGGGACCGGAGCCAGCGGCTTCGGTCCCTTTTTTTGTTTCCCGTGTCCAGGGCGCTGGCGCGCGCCGCTGGGTTCTCCGGTCAAGCCGGAGGATGACGGTTGGGAGGGAGCGACCCTGTGGCGTGTCAGAATTCAACCAGTTCCAGTTCCAGCACATCGGCCAGGGCCTTGGCCCGGCGGCGGGTCTGGCTGCCCAGCAGCATGGCGGCATAGCCGTTGACGGCCGTCAGGCGCAGGTGGGTCTTGCTGACGGACAGGGCGGCGTTGGACAGCAGCTGCGGCGAGCGGCCGGACAGGTCGCAGGCCAGGCGCATGGCCAGGCCCAGGGCCTTGGCGCGCTTGATCCCGGCGGGTGACAGCAGCTGGCTGACCAGGGCCTGGAGCGGCGGCTTGCCCGTGCCGCCATAGCGGGCATACATGGTCGTGGCCATGAAGGCGCGCTCGGCGTGGGTCTGGCTGGCGATGGGCGAGCGCAGCACCTGGTCGAACACCAGCTCGGGCCGGTGGTCCGGGTGCAGGCGCGCGCCGATGTCGGCCAGGCGGCAGGCCGAAGAGGTGATGATGGCGTCGCGTTCCTCGCCAAAGACCTCAGGCAGGGCAGGGGTCAGGGTCTGCAGCCATCCGTCCAGGGCGCGCGGCAGGCTGGGATCGACGCCCTGGCGACCGCCCCAGGCCGAGCAGCCGGCCAGCAGGGGGTCGACGGCCATCAGGCGGGGATCGATCCGCTCATGCAGCAGGCCCTCGCGCACGCCCCAGGCCGAGAAGTGGACCCGTTGCAGGCCCAGGCGGTCAATCAGGCCTTCCAGCACCAGGGCAGCATAGGGCAGGGTTTCGGCACGGCGCTTGGAGATGCCGTGCTGCTTTTCCAGGACCTGCCGGGACTGCTGGGTCACCATCCGGGCCAGGTCGCGCGCCTCGCTGGCGCTCAGGCAATACTGGTGGACGATCTTCAGCGGATGACCGTCCATGGCCATGTTCATCTGGGCCAGGGCCCGCCAGGCCCCGCCCACGGCGTTCAGGTCGCTGGTGCGATAGTCGTCGGCCACCGTGTCCAGCACCCGGTTGACGCGGCTGCGCAGCTTGTCGGCATCAAAGGCCTTGCCCCCCGACAGGGCAAAGGGGCCCAGCGGCAGGGTAATGCCCGGCCCGCTCTGGCCCAGCTTCATCAACTCCAGGCTGGCCCCACCCATGTCGGCCACCAGGCCGCGCGAGGCCGGTGCGCCGGCGCGCACGCCCAGGGCGGCATAGCGGGCTTCCTCCTCGCCGCTCAGGACGCGGATGTTCAGGCCGGTCTGCTCGGCCACCTGGCGACAGAAGTCAGGGCCGTCCTGGGCCTCGCGCACGGCGGCGGTGGCGGCGGTCAGGATGGTGTCGGGCTGGACCCCCTCCAGCACGGCGGCAAAGCGGCGAAGGGCCGTCATCGCCATCTCTACCCCTTCGGGATAGAGGCGGCCCGTGACGGCAATGTCGCGGCCAAGGCCGGCCAGGACCTTTTCGTTGAACATAGTCCACACCGCCCGGCCTTCCAGCCGGTAAAGGACCAGGCGCACCGAGTTGGAGCCGATGTCGATGACGGCGACCTGACGCGACGGATACTCAAGCTCGACAGGCATCAGCGGCGCTTCCGTGTCTTGGGACCGGAATAGGACAGGGCACCGGGCAGGGTCTTCACCTTGCGGCCACGGCCCGACAGGCTGGGATTGGTCATGAAATACTTGTGCGCCGAGAAGGGCCGCTCGTTCCCCGACGGGACGACGCGGCGATAGTGGCCATCGGCCTCAAGGATCCAGCTCTGGGCATCGTCCTTGAGGTTGGCGACCATGATCTGGTCCAGGACCTGGTCATGGACCGTGGCGTTTAGGATGGGGGTCATCAGCTCGACCCGGCGGTCCAGGTTGCGCGGCATCCAGTCGGCCGACGAGATGTAGAGCCGGGCCCGGTTGCTGGGCAGGTCGTGGCCATTGGCAAAGGCCACGATGCGGCTGTGCTCCAGGAAGCGGCCGACGATGGACTTGACCCGGATGTTCTCGGACAGGCCGGGCACGCCGGGGCGCAGGCAGCAGATGCCGCGCACCACCAGCTCGATCCGCACGCCCCACTGGCTGGCCCGGTAAAGGGCGTCGATGATCTCGGGATCCACCAGGGCGTTCATCTTGGCCCAGATGGCGGCCGGCTTGCCCTTGGCGGCGGCCGACATTTCCTTGCCGATCATGTCCAGCAGGCTGGTCTTCATGTTCAGCGGCGAGACGACCAGGGCCTCCAGCTCATCGGGGGTCGCATAGCCGGTGATGTAGTTGAAGACCCGCGTGGCATCGCGGCCCAGCTTGGGATCACAGGTGAACAGGCTCAGGTCGGTGTAAACCTTGGCCGTCATCGGGTGATAGTTGCCGGTGCCGAAGTGGCAGTAGGTGCGCAGGGCATCGCCCTCGCGGCGCACCACGACGCTCATCTTGGCGTGGGTCTTGTATTCGACGAAGCCGAAGACGACGTGGACGCCCGCCCGCTCCATCTGCCGGGCCCAGCGCAGATTGGCTTCCTCGTCAAAGCGGGCCTTCAGCTCGATCAGGGCGGTAACGTTCTTGCCGTTCTCGGCCGCCTCGATCAGGGCCGCGACGATGGGGCTGTCCTTGGAGGTGCGATAGAGCGTCTGCTTGATGGCGATGACGTTGGGATCGCGCGCGGCCTGGCGCAGGAACTGGACCACCACGTCGAAGCTCTCGAACGGGTGGTGGATCAGCATGTCCTTTTCGCGGACGGCGGCGAAGATGTCCCCGCCATTGTCGCGCACCCGCTCGGGATAGCGGGGCTCATAGCCCTTGAACTTGTGCTCGGGGTGGCCGCCGGGGATCAGCTCGGCCAGCTGGGCCAGGCCCAGCATACCCTCGACCAGGACCACGTCCTGGGGCTGGGCGTGCAGCTCGGAGATGATGAAGTTGCGCAGTTCCTCGGGCATGGAGGCCTGGATCTTGATGCGCACGACCGAGCCCATGCGGCGCTGCTTCAGCGCCTCCTCGAACTCCATCACCAGGTCCTCGGCCTCTTCCTCGATCTCGATGTCGGAGTCGCGGATCAGGCGGAACAGACCCTTTTCCAGGATCTCGCAGCCGGGGAACAGGTGGTCGATGAACAGAAGGAGCAGGTGCTCCAGCGAGACATAGCGGGTGCGGCCCGGCGTCGAGCGGCCATCGGTGGCCAGGGCCCAGAAGCGGCGCACCTGGGTCGGGACGGGCACCAGGGCATAGAGCAGGCGGCCATCGCTCTGGCGGCGCAGCTTCAGCGCCAGCGAGAAGCCCAGGTTGGGCAGGAAGGGGAAGGGGTGGGCCGGATCAATGGCCATGGGGGTCAGAACCGCGAACAGCTGGTTCAGGAACTCCGGCTCCAGCCGCTCCCGCTCGGTCCGGGTGACCTTGGACCCGTCGATGACGTCGATGCCGGCCGCCGCCATTTCGCGGCGCAGGACGCGCCACTGGCGCTGCTGCTCGGCCATCAGGGCCCCGGCAGCCGCATTGACCCGCTCCAGCTGCTCGGCCGGGGTCAGGCCATCGGGCGAGACGACGCGCACCCGCTCGCGCACCTGGCCCTTCAGGCCCGCTACGCGGGTCATGAAGAACTCGTCCAGGTTATTGGCCGAGATCGACAGGAAGCGCACCCGCTCCAGCAGGGGGTGGTTGGGATTCGCAGCCTCTTCCAGAACCCGGCCGTTGAAGGCCAGCCATGACAGCTCGCGGTTGATGAACCGCTCGGGCGAGTTCATCAGCTGTTCGGACAGATCCAGCTGGGGGGCACGCGAGGAGGGGACTTCCTCCCCGGATTTGTCGACGGCGATGGGCGCGATATCACTCATGCCCCTGTTGTCGCCCGGCCCCGTGACACCTGCAACCGTGATCTGAGGCCGCAGGGGCTTATTCGTAGGCCTCGACGATGCCCTCCATGACCTGGCGGGCCAGGACACGGGTCACGGGGCGATGGAAGGCGTCCAGCTTGTCGACGATGATCTCGATGGCCTCGGCCGTGCGGATCACGCGGCGGCTCAGGTATTCGATCACCCCTTCGCCCGGCACGATGTTGCGGCTGGCAAAGGCCCGCTTCAGCATGGCCGACAGGACCAGGTCGTCGGGCACCTCGATCCCCAGGGTGCGCACGGCGTTCAGGCGCGAGCGCAGGTCCGGCACCGAGCAGTGCCAGGCCGCCGGCGGCTCACGCGAGACCATCAGCATGGCCCCGCCGCCGGACTGGGTCAGGTTGAACAGGTGGAACAGGGTCTCGTCGTCGGCCTCGTCGGCGCTGTCCAGCAGCAGGGCCTGGCCCTCGACCTCGACCGGATCGATCAGGCTGGCCTCGGCCCCGTGCAGGGCCAGGGCACCGGTGCGCTCGACCCAGGCGGCCGCCAGGTGGCTTTTTCCGCTGCCGGCCGGGCCATACAGGGCCAGGATGGAGCCGGGCTCCTGGGGCCAGTCGGCCAGGGCCGAGGCTGCGGCAAGATTCGACCCCGAGACGACGAAATCGGCCGCGCGCAGGGACGCTTCCTGCTGCAGGGGCAGGCGTAGCTGGTGAATCACTGTGGCCGTCGCGGTCATGAAAATGACCATAGCAGAGGCTTTATCCCGCGTTGTGGGCAGGTCAGCGGCCACGGTGGACAACCGGTTCGCCTTGTGGATTTAGCGGTCAGCCTTGACTTTCAGGGTCGATAATGCGCCTTGACCCGCTTCCAATTCTCGCTGTCCGACAGCTGTTTCGCAGACGATATAATTCATGCACGCCTATCGTTCCCATACCTGCGGTGCCCTCCGTTCCTCCGACGCCGGTGCCAATGTTCGCCTGTCTGGCTGGGTGCATCGCAAGCGCGACCACGGGGGTCTGCTGTTTATCGACCTGCGTGACCACTATGGCCTGACGCAGCTGGTGCTTCACCCGGAAACCCCGGGATTTGAAGCGGTTGAGCGCCTGCGCGCCGAAAGCGTCATCAAGATCGACGGCGAGGTAATCGCCCGCTCGGCCGAGACCACCAACGCCAACCTGCCGACCGGCGAGATCGAGGTCCGCGTCCAGGCCGTCGAGGTCCTGTCGGAAGCGGCCGAGCTGCCGCTGCCGGTCTTTGGCGAGCCGGAATACCCGGAAGAGATTCGCCTGAAGAATCGCTTCCTGGATCTGCGCCGCGAGACCCTGCACAAAAATATCGTGCTGCGCTCCAAGGTGATCCAGTCGATCCGCAACCGGATGTTCGATCTGGGCTTCCTGGAATACCAGACGCCGATCCTGACGGCCTCGTCGCCGGAAGGCGCGCGCGACTTCCTGGTGCCGTCGCGTATGCACCCGGGCAAGTTCTATGCCCTGCCGCAGGCCCCGCAGCAGTTCAAGCAGCTGCTGATGGTCTCGGGCTTTGACCGTTACTTCCAGATCGCGCCCTGCTTCCGCGACGAAGACCTGCGCGCCGACCGTTCGCTGGAATTCTACCAGCTCGACGTGGAAATGAGCTTCGTCACCCAGGAAGACGTCTTCCAGGCGATCGAGCCGCTGATGCACGGCCTGTTCACCGAGTTCGGCGAAGGCAAGCCGGTCTCGCCGATCGACGGCACCCACACCTTCACCAACGACTTCGGCCAGACGATGGAGCACAAGGGCTTCGAGCGCCTGACCTTCGAACAGTCGATGAAGTGGTATGGCTCGGACAAGCCGGACCTGCGCAACCCGATCAAGATGCAGGACGTCTCGGAGCATTTCCGCGACGGCGGCTTTGGCCTGTTCGCCAAGATCCTGGGCGCCGACGCCAAGAACGCCGTCTGGGCGATCCCGGCCCCGACCGGCGGCTCGCGCGCCTTCTGCGACCGCATGAACTCCTGGGCACAGGGCGAAGGCCAGCCGGGTCTGGGCTACATCTTCTGGTCGGACGACCAGCAGGCCTGGGGCGGCCCGATCGCCAAGAACCTGGGCCAGGACGAAACCCAGGCCCTGATGACCTCGCTGGGTCTGGGGCAGGGCGACGCCTCCTTCTTCGTCGCCGGCCAGCCGGGCGTCTTCGCCAAGTTCGCGGGCCTGGCTCGCACCCGCGTCGGCACCGAGCTGAAACTGGTGGACGAGGACCAGTTCAAGTTCTGCTGGATCGTCGACTTCCCCATGTTCGAATGGTCGGAAGAAGAGAAGAAGGTAGACTTCTCGCACAACCCGTTCTCGATGCCGCAAGGTGGCCTGGAAGCCCTGGAGAACCAGGACCCGCTGACCATCCGCGCCTATCAGTATGACATCGTCTGCAACGGCTATGAGCTGTGCTCGGGCGCGATCCGGAACCACAAGGCCGAGATCATGCTCAAGGCCTTCGAGATCGCCGGCTATGACGCCTCGGTGGTCGAGGAGCAGTTCGGCGGTATGCTGAACGCCTTCCGCTATGGCGCACCGCCGCACGGTGGCCTGGCCCCGGGCATCGACCGTATCGTCATGCTGCTGGCAGGCGAACAGGCCATCCGCGTGGTCATCGCCTTCCCGCTGAACCAGGAGGGCCAGGAGCTGCTGATGAGCGCCCCGGCCGAGGTCCAGGACAAGCAGCTGAAAGAGCTGTCGATCCGCACGGCCCTGCCGCTCAAGGCCTGATCAGGCAGCAGGCTGCAACAAGGCCAGATGAAAGAAGGGGCGGCCCGCACGGACCGCCCCTTTTTCATGCCCGCCAGTCGGCGGATCAGTCGCGCCGGTTGATGACGATGCGCCGCGCGGCGGAACAGGCGCGGACGCTGAGGCCCGCGGGCAGCCGGGTTGCGCGGTCACCGCAGGCGTCTGAAAGCTGGCTCTGGGTCAGGCCACGGGCGCGGGACAGGTCAGAGCCGCGCAGGTCGGCGTGCTCAAGGTCCGCGCCCCGGAAGTCCGCCCCGGCGAACGAGGCCAGGGTCAGCCGCGCACGGGTCAGGTCGGCATCACGGAAGACGGCGCGGTCAAAGGTACCGGCGATCATGCTGGCACCGGTCAGGTTGGCGTCGGTAAAGTCGGCCGCCACGGCGGAAGCGCCATCAAGCCGGGCGACGTTCAGCTCGCTGTCCGAAAAGCGGCCGCGGTTCAGGTTGGCGTTGCGCAGGTTGGCCGCCGTCAGCTCTGCCGAGATGGCCGTCGCAGCCTGCAGGTCGGCCCCGACCAGGCTGACGCCGGTGCCCTCGATCCCCGACAGGTTGGCCCCGACCAGGGTGGCACCGTTGAAGTTCGTCCCGGTCACCTCGGCCGAGCGCAGGTCAGCGCGGGTGAAGTCGGCATTGGCGAAGTTGGAGCCGACCAGGGTGGCACCGCGCAGGTTGGCCGCCACCAGGGTGGCGTTGATGAAGTTGGCTCCGGTGATGGTCGAGCCCGACAGGTTCTGGCCGGAAAGCTCGCAGCCACGGCATGATCCGCCCAGCGAAACCACACGGGCAACGCCCTGATTTTGCGGGAAGAAGTAGCTGGTCGTCCCGTCACTGGCCTGGGCCTGGGCGGCAGACAGCGCCAGGGCCAGGCTGGCCAGGGCCAGGCCGCCGGGGGCCAGAAGGCGGGACATGCTGTGGCGATACTTGAACATCACAAGGCCTACATGGCCCGGCTGGGCGTAAAGCCCTACTTAATTCGCGGTAAGACTGCGGGTGGTCAGCAGGCAGGAATGCGAAGCCCGGCGGGCAGGACTGTGGCATCGTCCCCGCAGGCCCGGTTCAGCTGGCCCTGGGTCAGGCCCTGAGTCCGGGCCAGGCTGGCCCCGGAAAGATTGGCCCCGTCCAGCTGGGCACCTGCCAGGTTGGCCCCGTCCAGATAGGCCCCCACCAGGCTGGCATTGCCCAGATTGGCCCCGCTGAGGTGCGAGCCGGACAGGACAGCCCCATAGGCCTCGATGTCACGAAGGTCGGCGCGCGACAGCCGCGTCCGGTTCATCACGGCCAGGCTGAGATCGGCCTGGCGAAGCCGGGCCCCCGAGAGGTTCAGGCCGCGCACCTCCATGCCCGAGAAGTCGCCCAGGAACAGGTTGCAGCCGGGGCAGCTGTTGCCCGCCCGCACGCGGCTGATC
>JAEYQX010000183.1 GCA_023409795.1 Pseudomonadota bacterium | reverse complement strand
GGCCTCGGCCATCCTGGTCACCGCCCCGCCCGAGGCCAGCGGCTGCCCGGCGCTGAAGGCCCTGCTGCCCGCCCTCAGCGCCTCCGGGGCCTATCCCGACTGGATCGGCTACGTCTCCTCCAGCGCGGTCTATGGCGACCGGGCCGGCGGTTGGGCCTTCGAGGACGAGCCCCTCAATGCCGCCAGCCTGAACGGCGCCCGGCGGGTCAAGGCCGAGCATGACTGGCTGGATGCGGGCCGGGGCATGGGGCTGACCGTCCAGGTCTTCCGCCTGCCCGCCATCTATGGCCCCGGCCGCTCGCCGGTGGACCGGATCGTGGCCGGCACCGCCCGCCGCGTCATCAAGCCGGGCCAGGTCTTCAACCGCATCCATGTCGAGGATGCCGTCGGCGGCTTCTTTGCCTCCATGGCCCATCCCCACCCGGGCCAGGCCTATACCCTGGCCGACGACGAGCCGGCCCCGGCCGAGGTGGTGCTGGACTGGGCCGTGGCCCAGCTGGGCCTTGCGTCCCTGCCCGATGTCCCGCTGGAAGACCCCTCGGTCTCTGAGGGGATGCGCCGCTTCTATAACGACAACAAGCGCCTCTCGAACGCCCGCGCCAAGGCCGAGCTGGGCTGGCGGCCGCGCTATCCCTCCTGGCGCGACGGGCTCCTGCCGCTGATCCGGCAGCAAAAAGGGCAGGACGCCTGACGCGCCCTGCCCCTCTTTTTCACCTCCCGGTGCCGGAAGGTCCCGGCCCTAGAAGGGCAGGATATTGCGTTCGCGGCTGTAGCTCATGGTGCCGACATTGGCCCCCAGGCGCAGGCCGACCCCGGTGCGGATCGGGGCCAGGGTAATGCCATCGGCGCGCTGGTAGTTCACGCCCAGGCCCCCGATCAGGTAGGCCGAGCCCTCGACCCCCGGATAGCGGCGGTAAAGCATGTCCGGGTGGAACAGGTCATAGACCAGGGTGAAGACGCGGCTGGCATTGCCCCCGATGTCCCAGCCCAGCGAAATCCCCTGCCAGTATACCTCCTGCGAGGCCGACAGGTCCTTCATGTGCAGCGCGCCCTTGCCATAGCGGACGCCCAGGGTCACGGCACCCGCCGCTTCCTCGCCGGCGATATAGGCCGTGGGGGCACCGCCCTGCTCGCGGAAGATGCGCTCGATCGCCCCGCCGATGGTTTCGGCCGCAATGCCCATCTCGCGCGAGCCGGCGGCGACCAGTTCCTCAAAGGTATAGGCCTCGGCCGTGCGGTCCGACGAGATCGGATAGGCCGGGTCGGCCGGTGCCCGCGTCGCACAGGCCCCCAGGCCCACAGGCAGGGCACTGGCGGCAGCCAGGCCGAGGCTGGAACGGATCAGTTGGCGGCGATGCATAGGCGGGCTCCCGACGTAATGGTGGTCGTCACCCGGAATTCCGGGCCGGACCAGCCTCCGTGTCTATTGCGGCAGACTTGGGGCTTTAAGGTTAACCGAACCTTGCCATCACAGGAAAACGGCCCTTCTCGCAGGAGAAGAGCCGCAATCTTCAGTGCTTGTCGGTCTTGGAGGCGATCCAGTCCATCAGGGCCAGAAGCACCCCTGACCCGACGAAGGTCAGGTGGATCACCACCCCCCACAGCATGGCCGCCTGGTCCACGACATAGCCGGGCTTGCCGATGTTCATGAAGGACTTGAGCAGGTAGATGGCCGAAATCGCCACGATCGACGCGATCAGCTTCATCTTGAGGCCCGAAAAGTCGACCGTCCCCATCCACGGCGGCCGGTCCACGTGATCCTCGTCCAGGTCCAGCTTGGAGACAAAGTTCTCGTAGCCGGAATAGAGCACGATCAGCAGCAGGTTGCCCGCCAGCGACAGGTCGACCAGGGTCAGCAGGGCCAGGATCGCCTGGTCCGCCGTCATCCGCCCCTCGCCAAAGACAAAGGCCTTGGGCAGGTAGTAGGCCACCTCCTGCACAAAAACCGACAGAAGCATGATCAGGGCCAGGACCAGGCCCAGGTAGAAGGGGGCCATCAGCCAGCGGGCGCGGAACAGGTTCCGCTCCAGAAGGGTCTCGGCCACGGGTTTCTTCTCAGCCATGGATCAGCTTCTCAGGCTCGCGCCCAGCTTGGTCGCCGCCGCCACGACCCTGGCGCTCAGCGCCTCGATCTCGGCCTCGGTCAGCGTCGCCTCGCGCGGTTGCAGTTCGACCTCGATGGCCACTGACTTCTGGCCTTCCGGCACGCCCTTGCCGCGATAGACGTCAAAGACGCGCACCTCGGCGATCAGGGCCTTGTCGGCACCGGCCACGGCGCGGGTCAGGTCGCCCACGGCCTTCGCCTCATCGACCACGAAGGCAAAGTCGCGGGTCAGGGGCATCAGGTTGGGCAGATCAGCCGACCCGCGCGCCTTGCCGCCCTTGCCGCGCGGCTCGGGCACGGCATCGAGCACGATCTCGAAGGCCAGCATGGAGCCATCGGCATCCAGCGCCTTCAGCACACGCGGGTGCAGGGCCCCGAACTCGACGATGACGTTCTTGGGCCCCAGCTGCAGGCGGGCCGAGCGGCCCGGGTGCCACCAGTCACGGTTCGAGCCCTGGGCCAGCTGCAGCGAGGCCACCGGGGCCCCGATCTCCTGCAACAGGGCCATCAGGTCGCCCTTCAGGGCAAACAGCGGGTCCTCGCCCGCCCCGCCCCAGTGCCGGTCGGCATGGGGGGCCACCAGGCCGGCAATGACCGTGCGCTGGTCCTTGGGACCGTCGCCCAGATAGATGGGCCCGATCTCAAACAGGGCCGCATCGGCATGGCCGCGCGCAGCGTTGCGGGCCGCCGCCTGGACCAGGTTCGGCAGGGCCGAGGGACGCATGCAGTCAAGGTCAGCCGCGATCGGGGTCTCCAGCACCAGGCGCGCATCGCCGCCGCCAAACAGGGCCGCCGTCGACTGCTTGGTGAAGGACCAGGTGACGGCTTCCGAATAGCCCATGGCCGCCAGGGCCCGGCGGGCCAGGCGCACGCGGGCCTGGCGCGGGTTCAGCACGCCCTGGGCCGGATAGGCCACGGCGGGCAGGGCTTCGTCGGGCAGATGGTCAAAGCCCTCGATGCGCGAGACCTCCTCGACCAGGTCGGCGCGGCCCTCGACATCCCGGCGCCAGGTCGGCGGGGTCACCGACCAGGTCGCGCCCTTGGCCACGTCAAAGCCGAGCGCGGCGAGGATGCCTTCGATGCGCTCGTCCGACAGGTCCATGCCCGACAGGCGCTTGACGTAGGACGGCTGGAACTCGACGGCCCCGGGGGCCGCAGGCGCTTCGCCCGCCACCACGATGTCGGAGGCCTCACCGCCGCACAGGTCCAGGATCAGCCGGGTGGCCAGCTCCAGGCCCGGCACGACCGAGTGGGTGTCGACGCCACGGGCAAAGCGATACTGGGCGTCCGAGCTGATGCCCAGGGCGCGGCCTGTCTGGGCGATCACGATGGGCTCGAACCAGGCGCTCTCGACAAAGACGTCGACGGTCTCGTCCGAGCAGCCGGTGCTCTCGCCGCCCATGACACCGCCCAGGCCGATGGCGCGCGCGCCTGCGGCATCGGCGATGACGCAGTCAGCCGCGCTGGGGGCATAGGTCTTGCCGTCCAGGGCCACCAGGCTGTCGCCATCGCGGCCGCCGCGCACGACGATCTCGGCCCCTTCCAGCCTGGACACGTCATAGACGTGCAGCGGGCGGGCGCGGTCATAGGAGATCAGGTTGGTGATATCGACCAGGGTATTGATCGGACGCAGGCCAATGGCGCTCAGGCGATCCTGCAGCCACTTCGGCGAGGGGCCATTGCGGACGCCGCGAATGACGCGACCGGCAAAGGTCGGGCACAGCTCGGGGGCCTCGATGCGCACGCCGATGCTGGACGCGCCCTTGCCTGCCACCGCCTCGATGGCCGGGGTCTTCAGGGTGCCAAGGCCCGCTGCGGCCAAATCCCGGGCGATGCCCGCCACGCCCAGCCAGTCGGGGCGGTTCGGCGTGACCTCAAAATCGATCACCGGCTCCAGGCCAAAGACCTCGGCGGCGGGGGTGCCCACGGCCAGGTCACCGGACAGCTCCAGGATGCCGTCATTCTCGTCCGGCAACATCAGTTCGCCGCCCGAGCACAGCATGCCGTTCGAGACAATGCCGCGCACCGGCTTCTCGACCAGGGTCACGTCCAAGCCGGGCACATAGGCCCCGATCGGGGCATAGATGGTGGTCAGGCCGGCGCGGGCATTGGGGGCCCCGCAGACGATTTCCTTGCGCCCATCGACGGTGTCGACCTGGCAGACCTGCAGGCGGTCGGCGTTGGGGTGACGCTCGGCCGAGACGATCCTGGCCACGCTGAACGGAGCCAGGGCCTTGAGCGGATCATGGACCTCCTCGACCTCAAGGCCTGCCATGGTCATGGCGGACGCCACCGCCTCGACGTCGGCGGTCGTGTCCAGGTGTTCCTTCAGCCAGGAAAGGGTGAACTTCATTGGGGCGCGCCCCCGGTCAGCACCTGCTGCACCTGGGCCAGGAAATCAGGCGTCCCGGTAAAGCCCACGCGCAGGAACTGGCAGTTGATGAACTGGCAGTCCTGGAAGGCCACGGTGCCGGTCACCTTCTGCGGCCCCATGGGCTGCAGCAGCAGGTTGCGGACGTCGCCCTGGGCATCGCCCATGTTGCAGGCGTCGAAGCCGCAGGCCCCGACGGGCAGCAGCACGGCCGGCCCCTCGATCATGCAGTTGCGGAAGGTCTTGCCGGTGATCACCGACTCGCCGCGACGGGCCGCCTCCAGCGCCAGGGCCGGCAGCCAGATGTTGAGGTTGGTGTATTCCGGGCCCGCGCCAATGGCCGGGATGGTGATGTCTTGGGTATTCGTCATGGGATCAGTTGGCCCCGTTGGCCGAGGCCAGGCTCGCGCCCAGGCCCTCGATGAAGTCGGCGTGCCCCGTAAAGGCGACCTGCGAGAAGCGGCAGTTGATGAAGCGGCAATCCTCGAACGGAATGGCCCCGACCAGGACCGGGCCCTTGGGCACGTAGAAGAGCGAATTGGGGTCCTTGGTCGCGCCCATGTTGCAGCCGTCGAAGCTGCAGTCCTTGACGGGCACCATCAGGGCCGGGCCCTCGAACAGGCAGTCGGTAAAGGTCTTGCCCTTGATCACCGGCTGGCCGCCGTTCTGGTGATGAACAGCCAGCAGCGGCAGCCAGATGGCTTCCTTGGTGAACTCGGTCTTGTCGATCAGGGCACGGCCAGCGGTTTCGGAAAAGATGTCGGTCATTCTGGCAGTCCTCAGCTCAGGCCACTGGCGGGGTTGGGGGCAACGAAGGCCGAGAAGCCGTAATGGGCCAGCCAGCGGGTGTCGGCTTCGAACATGGGGCGCAGGTCAGGCACGCCGTATTTCAGCATGGCCAGGCGATCGACGCCCATGCCAAAGGCAAAGCCCTGGTATTCGTCCGGGTCGATGCCGCAGTTCTTCAGGACATTGGGGTGGACCATGCCGCAGCCCAGGATCTCCAGCCAGTCATCGCCTTCGTTCAGGGTCAGCTTGCCGCCCGAGCGGTCGCAGCGGATGTCCATCTCGGCCGAGGGTTCGGTGAAGGGGAAGTGGTGCGGGCGGAAGCGCGCCTTGACGTCGTCCAGCTCAAAGAAGCGCGCCACCACGGTCTGAAGCGTGGACTTCAGGTGCCCCATGTGGATGTCGCGGTCGATCACCAGGCCTTCGATCTGGTGGAACATCGGCGTGTGGGTGGCGTCGGAGTCC
>JAEYQX010000109.1 GCA_023409795.1 Pseudomonadota bacterium | reverse complement strand
GCGCAGGGGCCGGTTCGGGCGTGGGCGCAGGCGTCGGCGCAGGGGCTATGGCAGGCGCAGGGGTCGGCGTCGCAGCGGGGGCGGGCGTCGGCGATGACGCAAGCGCGCCCGGCTCCACCGGCCGACGTCGCTGCGGCACCAGCGAGCCGCCCAGGATGGCCCCGCCAGCCGGTCGCGCTGCAGGCGGGCGTGGAGCCGCCGGGCGCGGCGGCGCGGCCCTCTGGGAAATCGGTGCCCTAGGCAAGGGGCCCGCGCGGAAAACGGTTTGCGGCGGCCGCCCCCACTCGATCCGCGTGCGGGCGAAGGGCTCGGGCTTCTTCTCGGTGTCGGACATGGACACTCCGGTACCAGGGTCATGGCCATCGGGCCTTGCCATGGAAACTGCTGAGCGAGTTCGGCGGTTTCGTGACCGCAGGAAAGCCGTGCGAACTGGCAAGGGCCTCAAAGCCACAAATTTGCCTCATATCGCCTCACCCGGCCGATGGCCGGTTGACCCCCAGCCGGTGCCCGTCCATCAAAGACCCGAAGGCACTGAGGGTAAAAGGGGGCGTAACATCATGGGTCTGGTCAGGAATCTTCGCCGCGATTACCGCTTCTTGACGGGGCTGATGCGGCTGTTGAAGCGCATCAAGCCGATCACCCTCGACAGCACCGTCCTGCTCTGCGACGACCTGGAAGAAGCGGTCGACAGGTTCGGCGACAATGTCGCCCTGCAGGATGAGCACCGCACCCTGACCTATCGGCAGTTCGAGGCCCTGGCCAACCGCTATGCCAACTGGGCCCGCAACCGCAACCTGAAGCAAAGCGACGTCATCGCCCTGGTGATGCATAACCGGGTCGAATACCTCGCCGCCTGGTTCGGCTTCTCCAAGGTCGGGGTCGCCACCGCCCTGATCAACAACAACCTGACCGGCCAGGCCCTGGCCCACTGCCTGTCGATTTCCAACGCCTTCAACATCGTCACAGACGAGGATTGCTGGCGGGCGGTCGAGGAGGCGCGGCCCTTCGTCGATCGCAACCTGATGCTGTGGGTGCACGGCCTGGGCGACGAGGACGAAACCAACGAGCGCCGCGACCTGGACAATGCGGTGCGCAGCGCCTCCTCGGTGCGGCCGGACAAGGGCCTGCGCCAGGGCATGACCAACCGCACGACCGCGCTGTTCATCTATACCTCGGGCACGACGGGCCTGCCCAAGGCGGCGCGGATCCCCCATTCGCGCGCCCGGACCTATATGCGTGCCTTTGCCGGTGCCCTGCAGTCGACGCCCAGGGACCGGCTCTACAACTGCCTGCCGCTCTATCACTCGACCGGCGGCCTGGTGGGGCCGGGCTCGGTCCTGCTGAATGGCGGGCGAATGATCATCCGCCGCCGCTTCTCGGCCAGCACCTTCTGGCCGGACGTCAAGGAGTCGGGGGCCACCATGTTCATCTATATCGGCGAGCTGTGCCGGTATCTGCTGAACAGCCCCGAGCATCCGGACGAGCGCAGCCACGGCCTTCGCCTGGCCGTGGGCAATGGCCTGCGCCCCGATGTCTGGCCCGACTTCCAGAAGCGCTTCCGCATCAAGGAGATCATGGAGTTCTACGGCTCGACCGAGGGCAATGTCTCCCTGTTCAACTTTGACGGCAAACCCGGGTCGATCGGCCGCGTCCCGTCATGGCTGAAGAACCAGATCAATATCCGCCTGATCGCGCTTGATCCCGAGACCGGCGAGCCGGAGCGCGGCGCGGACGGCCTGTGCCAGCTGGTGGCCACCGGCGAGGTGGGCGAGGCCATCGGCCTGATCGGCCCGGACGTGCGCCACGACTTCACCGGCTATGCCGACAAGAAGGCGTCCGAGGCCAAGATCCTGACCGACGTCTTCAAGAAGGGCGACCGCTGGTTCCGCACCGGCGACCTGATGCGCCAGGACCGCGAGGGCTACCTCTATTTCATGGACCGCCTGGGCGACACCTATCGCTGGAAAGGTGAAAATGTCTCGACGGCCGAGGTCGAGCAGCGGCTGCATGATGCGCCGGGCGTCCAGGAAATCATCGCCTATGGCGTATCCGTCCCGGGCCAGGAAGGTCGCGCGGGCATGGCGGCCCTGGTTCTGGAGGGCAAGTTCGACGCTGCGGGCTTTGCGGCCCATGTCGACGAGCAGCTGCCGGCCTATGCTCGTCCGATGTTCGTGCGCCTGCTGAAATCGGCCAGCACCACCGGCACCTTCAAGTATCGCAAGGTGGACCTGGTCAATGACGGCTTCGACCCGGACAAGGTCGAGGGGGCCATCTATGTGCGCGATCCCAAAGGCACCTACAAGAAGATGACCCGTCCCGCCTATGAGGCCATCCTGTCGGGCAAGACGCGGCTTTAGGCCCCCGGCTGGACGAAGCTTTCCCGGGTGAAACCGGAATTTAAGCATTAACGGCCAGAAGCTAGGCTCCTTCAAGCCTGCTGGGATAGTTGCGACCCCATGTTTCAGATCATCGGCATCGTCATGCTGTTCGTCATGGTGTTCGGCAGCTTCCTGCTGCACGGCGGCAAGATGGCGACCATCCTCTATTCCCTGCCCTATGAGCTGATGGCCATTTTCGGGGCGGGCATCGCCGCCTTCCTGATCTCCAACTCGATGCAGGTGATCAAGGGCACCCTGGCGGGCCTGGGCAAGTGCTTTGCCGGTCCCAAGTGGAAGAAGCAGGATTACAAGGACCTGCTGAGCCTGCTGTTCCAGCTGACCAAGACGATGAAGTCCAAGGGCGTGATCGCCCTGGAAAGCCACATCGAAAAGCCGGCCGAAAGCTCGATCTTCCAGAAGTATCCCAAGGTGCTGAAGGACCACTTCGCCACCGACTTCATCTGCGATACCCTGCGCATGATGACCATGAACCTCGAGGATCCGCACCAGATCGAGGATGCCATGGAAAAGCAGCTGGAAAAGCATCACCACGAGGCGGGTGAGCCGGCCCACGCCCTGCAGAACCTGGCCGATGGCCTGCCTGCCCTGGGTATCGTGGCGGCGGTGCTGGGCATCATCAAGACCATGGGCTCGATCACCGAGCCGCCCGAGATCCTGGGGGCCATGATCGGCGGTGCCCTGGTCGGCACCTTCCTCGGCGTCTTCCTGGCCTATGGCCTGGTCGGCCCCTTTGCCGCACGCCTCAAGGCCATCGTCGATGAGGAGGCCGCCTACTACAAGATCATCCAGTCGGTCCTGGTCGCCCACCTGCATGGCAATGCGGCCCAGATCTCCGTCGAGATCGGTCGCGGCGACATCCCGTCCAGCGCCCAGCCTTCGTTCGGAGAAATGGAAGAAGCCCTGGCCGCCGCGCCGACCGACGCCTGATCTCGACCTGCAAGCACCTGATTTTTCGAAAGAAAAATACTCATCAACAGAGCCTCACGAACGCGTGAGATTTCGCTTGCGATTCCGCTCACGATCCCGTTATCTGGTGTCAGCGAGGGCTCATGATCTCGCTTTTACCTTCTGAAGGATAACACAATGCGCATCACCGCTCTGATCGCCGCTTCGGCCGCCGCTCTGGCCCTGGCTGCTTGCCAACCGGCTGCTACCGAGAACACCGAAGAAGCCGCTGCTGACGCCGCTGCTGCTGCTGAAACCGCCACCGACGCTGCTGCCACGGCCGACGCCGCTGCTGCTGACGCCGCTGTCGCTGCCGACGCTGCTGCTGCTGAAGCTGCTGCTGCTCCGGCTGCTGAAGCCGCTGCCGCTGCTCCGGCTGCTGAAGCCGCTCCGGCTGCCTAAGACTTACGTCTTGGATCACGTGCCTTCGGGCGCGTGACGGAAAGGGGACTGTCCACGGGGCGGTCCCCTTTTTCGTGCCTGCTGTTCAGGCTGGCCCGCGCAGGGTAAAGCCCGGCCATGTCCGAAGACGTGCCCCCGCTCCCGGCTCCTGACGAGCCCTCCGCCTCGCCTCACCTGATCTGGGCCGACGATGGCTCGCCGCGGTCGGGCCGGTTTGGCGACGTCTATTTCTCAAAGGAAGACGGCCTGGCGGAGACCCGCGCCGTCTTCCTGCAGGGCTGCGGCCTGCCGGACGCCTGGCAAGAGCGCACCAGCTTTACCGTGGCCGAACTGGGCTTTGGCACCGGCCTCAACATCATGGCCCTGATCGACCTGTGGCGACAGCATGGGCCGGGCGAGGGGCGACTCAACATCTTTTCGGTCGAGGGCTTTCCGCTGTCCCGCGACGAGGCTGCCCGCGCCCTTTCGGCCTGGCCCGAGCTGGCCGACACGGCAGCCGCCCTGCTGGCGGACTGGCCCAGTGGGGTGCCGGGCTTTCACCGGATCGACCTGCCGCAATGGCGGGTCTGCCTCGACCTGGCCATCGGCGACGTCAACTGGGCCCTGGACCAGTGGTGCGGCCAGGCCGACGCCTGGTTCCTGGACGGCTTCTCGCCGGCGCTCAACCCCGGCATGTGGTCCCCTGAGGTCATGGCCCTGATCCGCGCGCGCTCCGCAGCGGGGGCCCGGGTCGCCACCTTTACCGTGGCCGGGCTGGTCCGGCGCGGCCTGGCGGACCAGGGCTTCGTCGTCGAGAAGAAGCCCGGCTTTGGCCGCAAGCGCGAGCGGCTGGAGGCCTACCTGCCCGGTCCTGCGCCCGCTCCGACCCGTCCCGAGGCC
>JAEYQX010000094.1 GCA_023409795.1 Pseudomonadota bacterium | reverse complement strand
GCGCAGCCATGGGGAGGTGGCAGGGCGCGACAGCGGCCTGACGGAGGGGCGTGGGGTGGCCGTTCTGGCCCCTCCACCACTGCGTGGTCCCCCACCCCACCCCCTGGGGAGGAAACGGGCCGCGTCGGGTCGGGAGGTCCCGAAGGGCCGACGAGCGCGGCCCCACTCAAAAAAACCCGCCTAGTTGGCCGGGCGCTTGCCGGCTTCGAGGATGGGCATGCCCGCCTCGGTGGGGATGTAGATGGTCTGGCGGCCGTCCTTGCCGGCGGTTTCCTGCAGCATGTTGATGTAGGACCAGCGCAGGTAGTTTTCCGAGCCGCCCAGGGCCTCGGCCATGATGCGGTTGGCCTCGTTGGCCCCCTTGGCGCGTTCGATCTCGGCAGCGGCGGTCAGCTTGGCCGAGTCGAGGGCGGCCTGGGCTTCCAGGACGCGGATGCGGCGGTTCTGGACGGCTTCCTCATAGGCGGCCTTGCCCGCCATCTGCTTGGAATAGACGTTGTAGGTCGGGAAGCCGACCAGGACGACCAGAACGCCCACGATGACCAGCAGGATGGAGCCGATGGTGATGCCCGCGCTGCGCATATCAGAACCTTTCAAGAAATCAGTCGTCTGTTTGACGGGCCGATGGTCCTGAGGTCAAGCCCGGCCGCCTAGCGACGCGCGCGCGGGGCCGGGACCAGCTCGATCAGGTCGAGGTTGGATTCATTGTGCGGCCAGGGGATCACCAGGCGCCAGCGGGCCTCGTCCACCCGTTCCAGCACGCCGACCATGTCGCGATCGGGCCGTTCGCCATAGGACCGGGAGGCCGGTTCGCTGGCCATGGCCATGGAGCCCAGGAAGACCATCTGGCGATCATTTTCCGGGAAAAAGATGCCGCTGGGGCGCTGGGACCCGCTCAGCTTGGTCAGCTTCAGGCCCGCCGGGGTCATCTCGATGCTGCAGGCGAACCAGCCATAGACGACATAGCCCAGGTCCGAATCAGGGATCTGCGAGCCCAGCTTGATCGTGCGGCAGCGATAGTTGCCGCTTGGCGGCATGACGTAGTCGAGGCGCACCTGGGGGTCGATCAGGTCGCCCAGGCTGCGCAGATTGCCCGAGCCGGGCATTTCGCGCGCCTGCTTCAGGGCCAGGGTCCAGGCAGCCTCAAGGCGCTGGTAGCGGTCCAGGTCGCCCGGAACGATCAGGCCGCGCCAGTCCCGTGGCAGGCTGGACAGGTCGCCCCCCGTCTCTCCCGCCAGGGGCAGGGGTGGAGGCGGCGGCGGCGGGGCCAGGGTCTGGCAGCCTGCCACGCCCATGACGGCCACCAGGCCCAGGCCACGCATGGCATGACCCATGCGATTCCAGAGTGCGAAGACCGGGTTGTGCCCCCCGATTTTCTGCCGCTGGGTATGGGCCATTGAGCTTTCCTTCAGGCGGGGCCGGACCCCGAAGAACTGACAGGCAATAACGCGCGGCGGCCCACGTCAACCCCGCTCACCATTTTGGGACGAACTGTTCGGCCTGCGGGCCGGGCGATTGCCGGGGCCGGTCGGGAACGGCTCGGCCTCAGCCTTCGTCGCTGGCCGGCTCGGCCTTGCGGCGCGGGGCGCGGCGACGCGGGGCCGGAGCCTCGGCTTCCTCGCCCTCCTCGGACGCCTCGACCGGACGGGTCAGGAAGCCCGGCAGGCCCATGCCGTCTCTGGAAGCCTCGGCCCCGGTCTCGGCGGCAGCGCGCGAACGACGCGGGGCGCGAGCGGGACGTTCGGTCTCCTCGGCGGCCAGCGGCGGCTGCTCGGCAGCGGGAGCCTCGGATGCGGCATCGGCGACGGGGGCCTCGGTCGCCTCGGCGTCGGGACGGGCCTCGTCCTGGGCACCGGCCTCGCCGTTTTCAAAGCGGCGGTTGCGTTCTTCGCGGCGACGCTCCCAGCGCTCGCGGCGGGTCTCGCGACGGCCACCCTCGCGGCCCTCGCCCTCGGCCCGGGCCTCGCCCTCACGCGGTTCGCGCGGTTCACGATCACGATAGTCGCGGTCCCGGTCGCGATCACGGTCGCGGTCGCGGTCGCGGTTTGCCTCGCGCTCAGCCCGTTAGGCCTGGCGGCGAGCCTCGTCCTCGGCGCGCTTCTGCTCGGCTTCGGCCGCGGCGATGATGGCCGCCGCCTGGGCGCCGGATTCATCCTCGAAGTCGATGTCGAAGCCCTGGCCCGCCATTTCGCGCTGGGCGATCTCGCTCACCGGGCGCTGGGGCTGCAGGGCGCGCAGGACGCGGAAATAGTGCTCGGCGTGCTGGGTATAGTTCTCGGCCAGGACGCGGTCGCCGGCAGCGGCAGCGTCGCGCGCCAGCTGCATATAGCGTTCATAGACGGTCTGGGCGTTGCCACGGACCTTGATGTTCTCGGGTCCTTGCGAATCCCACGAACGGTTCGGATTGGTGGCGTTGGCATTATTGCCGCCGCCCGGCTTCCGGTTGCGTCCGCGTTGACGCTTCATGCCCTTGAAATCTCTCATCGGAGCTTACCGTGCTGGAGCGGGCCGCCGCCGGATAGGGCGGGCAGGACCCATTTCGTCGTTCCGTTCGTTCGGGGCCAATCCCCGCAGCGATGTTCTCGGAAAACCGTGTGTCGCCCTGTGGTCCGCCGAACCGACCGGCCCGACCGTCACTGGCCCAGACGCGCTCGCTCAAGCAATCCTGCCCGAAAAGATGCGTTTGGTTGGGAGACAATCCACGACTTAGCGCGCGATGACGCGCTTTCCAAGGATTTTATTACGCCGGACGAAATGGGCCTGCCGCCCGAGGCC
>JAEYQX010000061.1 GCA_023409795.1 Pseudomonadota bacterium | reverse complement strand
ACCGGCCACGGAGCGGGCGGCGTCCGGGTTCAGGTCTGCGATGACGACCTGGGCCCCTTCCTCGGCAAAGCGCCGGGCAATGCCGGCTCCAAAGCCTGAGCCCCCGCCCGTGACGATGGCCCGCTTGCCCGCCAGCCGCCTTGCGCGATCCTTTCCCATGTCCCCTGACCCCTGCTGTTCTTCTTATCCGTGGTGGGCGGCGACGGTTTTCAGGGTGGTGAAGGCATAGAGGGCCTCGAATCCCTTCTCGCGTCCGTGCCCCGACTTGCCGACCCCGCCAAAGGGCAGTTCCACGCCCCCCGCCGCGCCATAGTTGTTGAGGAAGACCTGTCCGGCGCGAAGTCGCCGGGCCAGGCGCATCTGTCGCGCGCCATCTGCCGTCCAGACCCCGGCGACCAGGCCATAGTCCGTGCCATTGGCGATCCGGACCGCGTCCTCCTCGGTGTCGAAGGGCATGACGCAGACGCAAGGCCCGAAGATCTCGCGCTGGGCCAGGGGATGGCCGGGATCGACCCTGGCAAACAGGGTCGGCGGCACATAGGCCCCGCCCGGCGGCAGATCGCCCATCGCGGCCTGGGCAGCGACCAGGCCATCGGCGCGGCCCTGTTCGATAAAGGCCTCGACCATCGTCTTTTGCCGGTTCGAGACCAGGGGGCCGACATCGGGATCGTCAAGGGCCGGGCCGACGGTCAGGTTGCGGAAACGCTCGGCCATACGCTGCACCACCTCGTCATAGAGCCCGCGCTGGACCAGGACCCGCGAACCGGCCGAGCAGGTCTGGCCCGCATTCTGGATGCCCGCATTGACCAGGAAGGGCAGGGCCTTTTCCAGGTCGGCGTCGTCAAACACCAGCTGGGGCGACTTGCCGCCCAGCTCCAGCGTCACGGGCACGGCATTGACGGCGGCGGCCTGCTGGATGGCCGCGCCCACCGCTGTCGAGCCGGTAAAGGACAGGTGGTTGATGCCCGGATGGCTGGCCAGGGCGGCCCCGGCCTCGGCCCCTGTGCCGGTCACGACGTTCAGGGCTCCGGCCGGCAGGCCACAGTCCGCGGCGATCCGGGCAAGGGCCAGCGACGTCAGGCTGGCCTGCTCGGCCGGTTTCAGCACCACGGCATTGCCGACGCACAGGGCGGCCACGACCGAGCGCCCGATGATCTGCATCGGATAGTTCCAGGGGATGATGTGCCCGGTCACGCCGTGCGGCTCGCGCAGGGTATAGACCGTATAGCCCTGCTGGAACGGAATGGTCTCGCCATGCAGCTTGTCCGCCGCCCCGGCATAGAACTCCAGGTAGCGGGCCAGGGCGATGACGTCGTTTCGGGCCTGTTTCAGCGGCTTGCCGACGTCGCGGGCTTCCAGCTCGGCCAGGGTATCGGCCCGGGCCAGGACCTCATGGCTCATGCGCATCAGCAGGCGGCCGCGCTCGACCGCCGTCAGCTGGCCCCAGTCGCCTTCCAGCGCCGCGCGGGCGGCGGCCACGGCCCGATCGACGTCATCGGCGCTGGCGGCTGCGATCTGGCCTAGGCTCTCGCCGGTCGAGGGATCCTCGACAGGGATGAAGCCTGCGCCCGCCGCGCACCACTGTCCGCCGATATAGAGCCGGTCCGTGGCAAAGGGTGTGGTCATGAAACGCCCCTCATCGCCGATGGCCAGACGTCTGACCGTCAGTTCAGCGAGTGGGCACGATTATGGATATCGCAACAAGCCTATTTTGGAGATTTGATAAGCGCTTGAAGTTACGTGATCCGCGCTCAGTATTCTGAGCGAAATTTCCGTTACAGCTTCGCGCCAGGTTGCCAGCATGACCGCGCCTGCAACCCTTGCATGAACCCGGGCGCAATAAAGCCCCATTTCTTCTTATGGCAAGGCTTGGCGTTCTGGCGTATGGCCCGGCCAGTTTCCCGCGCCCGCGGCTCTTCCCAGTTCCAAAGTTCGTAGCCGATGCATACCCAAGGTTCCGCACCCGCCGTTTCGCCCTCGCCGGAGCGGGGAGCCTCGAGCCAGGACCCGGGCGGGCTGCGCAGCCTGGTCGAGGCCAATGCCGACAGACTGGTCAAGGCCTTCTACGGCACCCTGATGCAGGCCGGAGAGGCCCAGGCCTTCCTGGACCATGCGGTCGTGCAGCAACGGCTGAGCCGCTCGCTGCATGGCTGGCTGCTGGAGTTGCTGGACCCTGCCGTTGTCATCACCGACCCGGCCTTCATCGCCCGCCAGGTCAGGATCGGAGAGGTCCACGCCCGGATCAAGATCCCCATGCACCTGGTCATGTCGGGGGCCTCGATCCTCAAGGAAGGCATTGCGGACTTGTTGAAGGATCAGGTGGACGGCTTTGCCTTCTACCGCTTCATCGACGCGCGGTTCGACGTGGCCATGCGCTACATGAGCCAGTCCTATGTGAAGGGCACCCTGACCCGGGCGCGGCTGGACGAGGCCTATCGCCTGTTCTCGCTGGACCAGGACATCACCCTGGAACGGGAAAGGCAGCGGGGCAGCCTGCTGGAGTGGAGCCAGGCGACCCTGTTCCGGGTGCTGGCGGGCGAAAGCGTCGATGGCACTGGCAGCATGACTACCTCGCCCTTTGGCCTGTGGCTGCGGCACCGCGCCGGTTTCCTGTTTGAAAGCTCGCCCCACCTGGCCAGCCTGTCCGCGGTGATGCAGCGCATCGACACGGCCCTGCTGCCCCAGCTGGCACCGGGATGTGACGGCGACCGTGCGACGACGCTGAAGCTGCTGCAGGCGGCGGTCGAGGAGGCGGCCTACCTGCTGCAGGAGATGTTCCAGGTGCTGGGCGACATGGAAGGGGGCCGCGATCCCCTGACCCGGGCGCTGAACCGTCGCTTCCTGCCCTCGATCCTCAGCCGCGAGATCGGCATTTCCAACGCCGAGAAGACTGCGCTGTCGATCATGCTGATCGACGTGGACCACTTCAAGTCGATCAACGACCAGCACGGCCACCAGGCCGGCGATGAGGTCCTGCGCCATGTCGCCACCGCCATCATCGACAATGTGCGGCCCAGCGACTTCGTCTTCCGCTACGGCGGCGAGGAGTTCCTGGTCGTCCTGGTCGAGACTGGCATCGAGCAGGCGGCCCTGGTCGCCGAGCGGGTGCGGGCGGCCCTGCAGCAAAAGGCGATCAAGGTGGGCAACAGCGGTGAGCTGCGGGTTGCTGCCTCCATCGGCGTGGCCGAGCACAGCGGCCATCCAGACGAGAACTTCCTGATCAAGTCGGCGGACGAGGCCCTGTATCGCGCCAAGCAGGGCGGTCGAAACCTCGTGGTGCGTGCCTGATCGGGGGCGGGCTTCGCGGGGCAGGAAATGACCCTGTGGGCGACCGACCGAGGCTGAATAACCGGGGAACAGGCCGTTTTCCGGCCGATCAGATCAATTATCGAACCTAATTC
>JAEYQX010000260.1 GCA_023409795.1 Pseudomonadota bacterium | reverse complement strand
CCGCCACAGGGCCACAAGCAGATAGGCAGCCGCCGCCGGGGCCCACATGATCAGGCCCGCCGCCTGCTGGTCATCCAGCGGGGTCAGGTTCCAGGCCAGGGTGCTGGCGAAATGCGGGGCATACAGGGGCTGGCCGGCAAAGACGATCAGGGCTCCCAGCAGGCCCATCAGCAGCATGGCTGCCAAAAGGGCCGCGATGGCCACATGGCTGCGGGCGCTGCGGATCACCACCCAGAACCAGGTGGCGCTGGCCAGGATGCTGACCTGCATCAGCCAGTAGATGCCATGGTGGGACAGGGCCTGGGCATAAAGGCCCGGCGAGTGCCACAGCCAGAAGATCAGGGCCTGAACCGCCGTGGCGGCGACCACGTGCGGGCGACGAAGACGCGGCAGGCACAGCGCCAGCAAGGGAGCCGCCGCTAGCACCAGCAGCAGGTGGTGCAGGGTCCGCGCCGTAAACAGGGCCGAGCTCAGCGCGCACAGCGGGGAGACGAAACCGATCGCCAGAACTGCCATGGCGGCGGCGAACCGTCCTCTTTCGTGGCCCCGCATCAGCATGACGCCAGCCACGGTCGCGGAAGCCAGGAGGGCCAGCAGGATCGGATCGCCGTTCCAGCGCCACAGGACCTCGCCCGGATCGGGGGCGGGCCCGCAATAGGGTATCCAGGCGGCGTCGATCATCCCTTGCCAACGCCCGCGAACGGCGACGGTTCAATGTCATGGCTTCGGGGTGCGCAAGCGGAACCGCCCGGGCTCACCCCCCGTTCCCCTGCCCTGTTCAGGAAGCTTCACCCCATGTCTGATACGATCGCCAATCCCGCCTTCGAGCCGCCACCGGAAGCCCAGGCCTTCTATGAGGAAAGCCTGCGCCTGCTCAAGGAATCCGGGGTGCCATTCCTGCTGTCGGGCACCTATGCCGTGACGGCCTATACGGGCATCCGCCGCCCGACCAAGGACCTGGACGTCTTCTGCAAGCCCGGCGACTATCCGCGCATCCTGGCCTTCTTCCAGAGCCACGGCTATCGCACCGATGTCGAGGACGAGCGCTGGATCGCCAAGGTCTGGAAGGATGACCGGCATTTCTTCGACGTCATCTTCGCCATGTCGAACGGCACGATTGCCGTCTCTGACAGCTGGTTCGGCCCGGACCGGATCACCGTCTATGGCCATGAGGTCACCATTACCCCGCCCACGGCCCTGATCCTGTCCAAGGTCTTTATCCAGGACCGCTATCGCTACGACGGGGCCGACGTGAACCACGTCATCCTCAAGCAGAGCGACGCCATCGACTGGAAGTCCCTGCTGAATCAGATGGACCTGTACTGGGAGGTGCTGATGGCGCACCTGCTCAACTTCCGCTTTGCCTATCCGACCGAGCGCGGCCTGGTGCCCGCCTGGTTGATGACCGAACTGATCGGCCGACTCAGGGCCCAGGTCGATCTGCCCGCGCCGCGCATCAAGGTCTGTCGCGGTCGCCTGTTCAGTCCGCGTGACTACATCGCCGACATCTCTGAATGGGGCTTCGGTGACGTGGTGGGCAAGGGCCTGGAGGAACGCCATGACCCCGTCGACTGATCAACCCTCGACCTTCCCCCAGGGCCAGACACCACAGCCCGGCATGGAATCCGGGCCCAAGAAGAAGCTTCGTGTCGCCGCCGTGGCCGACCTTCACATCGGCGAGACGTCGCACCGGGCCTATCGCGAGCTGTTCGAGCGGGTTCACGAGGATGCCGACGTGCTTTGCCTGTGCGGCGACCTGGTGAACTTTGGCAAGACGGTCGAGGTCGAGAACCTGCTGGAGGACCTGCGATCCTGCCGCATCCCCATGGTCGGCGTGCTGGGCAACCACGAGCATGAATGCGGCCAGCCCGACGTGGTGACACGCCTCCTGTCCGAGGCTGGCGTGAAGATGCTGACCGGCGAGGCCTTCGAGATCGACAACGTCGGCTTTGCCGGCGGCAAGGGCTTTGTCGGCGGCTTTGGCCGCTACATGCTGAGCTCGTTCGGCGAGGACTCAGTCAAGGCCTTCGTCAAGGAGGCCGTCGAGGATGCCAACCTGATCGAAAACTCGATCCGCACCCTGCGCACGGAGCGCAGCGTGGTCCTGCTCCATTATTCCCCGGTCGTGGACACGGTGATTGGCGAGCCGCCTGAAATCCATGCCTTCCTCGGCTCGTCGCGGCTGGCAGAGGTCGTGGACCGCTATGAGAACGTCAAGCTGGTCCTGCACGGCCATGCCCACCGGGGCGCGCCCGAGGGCCGCACGGCACGCGGCGTGCCCGTCTATAATGTTGCCCTGCCCGTCCTGCGGACCCTGGGCGACAAGCCCTATCGCGTCTTTGAGGTCTGACCGCCGGCGCGTCCATGGCCTGGCTGAGGGGAACGGTATGCAACCCCGCCGCTTACCCTTTCAGGCCATGCAAGAGGAGAACGGGTCATGCGTTTCTATGAAGTCACCGTCGGCAGCGACAGGGATGGCGAACGGCGGCTGAAGGTGGCCTCGCCCACCGATGTGCAGGCCGGCGATGCCGCGGCCGGGCTGATGCGCACCGGCGAGTCCATCCTGTCCATCCGCGAGGTGATCGACGACGGTTTCCAGAACACGGATGCGGGCCCGCCCCGGACCCAGGCCGAGGAAATGGCCCCCGCAACGCCCGGCATGGCAGCAACCGAACAGAAGGACAGGCGGCCCTGACGACCGCCACCGCGCCTTCTGCACTCAGTCGCCGGCAGGTGCCACAGTCGCCGGAGCCACGCGCCAGATCGTGTTGGACAGGTCGTCGGCAACCAGCAGGATGCGTCGTTGCGGATCGAACCAGACCCCGACAGGCCGGCCTCGCGCCTCGCCGTCATCCGTCAGGAAGCCAGTCAGGAAGTCGACGGCGCGCCCGGCGGGTCGTCCCTGCGAAAAGGGCACCCACGCCACCTTGTAGCCGGACAGGTCCTGGCGGTTCCAGCTGCCGTGCTGTCCGACAAAGGCCCCCTCGCTATAGGGGCCGCCAAAGCCGCCTTCGCGGGCGAACGACAGGCCCAGAGCCGCGACGTGGGCCCCCAGGGCATAGTCCGGGGCGATCGCGGTCTTGACCAGGTCCGGCTTTGCCGGCCGCACGCGCGGATCGATGTTGCGGCCCCAGTAGCTGTAGGGCCAGCCATAGAAGGCACCGTCGCGCACGGACGTCAGGTAGTCCGGCACCAGTTGGGGACCGATCTCGTCCCTTTCATTGACCACGGCCCACAGAACCGAGGTCGTGGGCTCGATGGCCAGGGCCGTCGGGTTGCGGATGCCCCGGGCCAGGGTGCGCCGGGCCCCGGTTTCACGGTCAATCGCCCAGACGACGGCCCGCTCCTCCTCGACGGCCATGCCGCGCTCGCCAACATTGCTGTTGGAGCCTATGCCGACATAGAGGGTCGCGCCATCGGCGCTGGCAGCCAAGGCCTTGGTCCAGTGGTGGTTGATGGCCGACGGCAGCCGGGTCACTTCCTCCGGTTCGACGGCAATGCGCGTCTGGCCCTCCACATAGGGAACACGGACCAGGGCGTCCTGCTCGGCCACGTAGATGTAGCCATCGACATAGGCCAGGCCGTAGGGCGCGTTCAGGTCGTTGAGGAAAACTTCCCGCACCTCTGCAAGGCCGTCGTTGTCAGCGTCGCGAAGCAGGGTGATCTGGTCACCGCCCTGTATCCTGGTATTGCCCCTCTTCTTGATGATGCCGGCAATCACGTCCTTGGGGCGCAGCGGCGGGGCATTGCCGCCCCTGCCCTCGGCCACCAGGATGTCGCCGTTGGGCAGCACCAGCATCTGGCGCGGAATACGCAGGTTGGTGGCCAGGGCCGTTACGGTAAAGCCTTCCGGTGCCGTCGGACGTTCGTCGCCCCAGCCAATAGGCTTGGCGATCCGCATGGACGGCACCAGGGTCTCGCGGATTTCCGGCAAGTCAGGGCGGGGACCAACCTCGCGGATCCCCTCCTCGCTGGCTCCGCAGGCCGCCAGGGCCAGGACGGAGCACAGGGTCAGGCCATGACGGATCATCGGCGGTCTCCTTCGTCCAGGGCCCCGCAATAGCGCACCCAGCCCGCGACCAGGGCCAAAAGGCAGCACAGCGCCGACAGGGTCACCCCCAGGGTCCCCACCGAGCTCCAGCCGTCCTGACTGTGCTTGAAGGCGTTGACCAGCCCCAGCCCGCACATCGCCAGCAACAGCAGGCTGTAGACCAGATGCCAGCGTCCCCCGAGCCGGATCAGGTCGATCAGGCTCCACAGGACAACGACAGCCCCAAACACCAAGCCCCCGGCAATCGCCCAGGACGAGAAGTTGCTCCACTGCAGCTCCTCGGTCTTCAGGTAGGTAACGTCGGTGGCCAGGGCCAGGCTGAACAGGGCCACCGGAAAGGCCAGCAGCAGCCCATGCACGCCCCTGGCCGCGCTGATCGGTCGTGTCAGCATGACCGCCCTCCGCAAGACGTCAACGGGGCCGTATCCACGGCGCGCGCTGTGGCTGATGTCTGGTCCATGGTCCCTCCAGCAAGGCTAATGGCGCTCAAACTTCACGGTTCCACGACCGACGCGATATGTCGCAGCCACGCCGCTTTTGCCCCGGGTTTTGGGCCCCGGGCCTTCGCCAACTGCCCAATAGCGGACACGCCGGGTCTGTCTCACCAGAGCCTCGTTCCTGAGACGGGGGATTTCAGGAGGAACTCATGGCGAACAATGACGACATCTGGCGCGAGGTTTTCGTAAGCGGGCTCAAGAACGCCCACGCCGTCGAGCATCAGGCACTGGCCTTGATGGACCGGCAGATTGATCGGGCCGAAAGCTTCACCGAGGTGGCGGACAAGCTGAAGGCGCACCGCATCGAGACGGAGCAGCAGATTGCCCGGCTCGAGACCCTGCTGGACGGCCTGGGCGAGAGCGCTTCGGGCCTGAAGGATGCGGCCCTGTCGCTCAGCGGCAACATGGCGGCCCTGGGCCATATGTTTGCAGACGACGAGATCCTGAAGAACGCCTTTGCGAACTTTGCCTTCGAGAACTTCGAGGTCGCGTCCTATCGCGGCCTTCTGATCCTGGCCGAGCACGGCAGCTATTCCGTGGCCTATGACCCGCTGAAGACCTCGCTCGAAGAGGAAATGCGGATGGCCTCGTGGGTGGACCAGAGCCTGCCGCTGATCACCGAGAAATTCCTCGCACTCAAGCGCACCGACGCTAACCACAGCCGCTAGGTTTTAGGAACAACGCCATGTTTATGCACAATAAAAAACTGATGTACACGGTCCGGGTCGCTGAGCCGAACCCCGCCTTGGCCACCCTCATGCTCGAACAGTTCGGCGGACCCCAGGGCGAGTTGGCCGCAGCCATGCGCTACTTCACCCAGGGCCTTGCGGACGAGGATGTGAACCGCCGCGACATGCTGATGGACATCGCCACCGAGGAGCTGAGCCACCTGGAGATCATCGGCTCCATCGTCAGCATGCTCAACCGCGGTGCCAAGGGTCGCCTGGCCGAGGCGGTCGAGGAGGAATCCGACCTCTACGCCACCCTGACCCAGGGCGGGGAAAGCCATACCACCAGCCTGCTCTATGGTGGTGGAGCGCCGCTGGTGAACTCGGCCGGGGTGCCGTGGACTGCGGCCTATGTCGACACGATCGGCGATCCGACCAGCGACCTGCGCTCCAATATCGCGGCCGAGGCCCGCGCCAAGATCGTCTATGAGCGCCTGATCAACATCACTGATGATCCGGGGATCAAGGATGCCCTGCGCTTCCTGATGACGCGCGAGGTTGCCCACCAGAAGGCGTTTGAGAAGGCGCTTTATGCGATCCCCGACAACTTCCCGCCCGGCAAGCTGCCCGGCGCGCCAGAGTTCGCCGACACCTATTTCGATATGTCTCAGGGCGATGGCGATGGCCAGGGTCCATGGAACACCGGCGAGCAGTGGGAGGTGGTCAGCGAGCGCGAACAGCAGATGGCCGTGGATGGCGGTGACGGCACGGCCTCGGTCAAGATGACGGGGGTCGAAGCCAAGACCGTGACGGCCTTTGCCGATCGCACCAAGTCTGATCCGAAGGCCGAACCGATCACTGGGGCGGACCTGGGCGCTGGCCCCGGCGCAGGCAAGACGACGCCCGTCGACAAGGTCACCTGAGCGGGCACTGGAACCGGGGGCGCATCGCCTTTAGGGCCGCGCCCCCAATGCCTGGGACATGATCACCTTGCAGTATGATTTCGTCATTGTCGGCGGCGGTGCCGGCGGGCTGGAGCTGGCGGCCCGGCTGGGGCGCAAGCTGGGCCGCAAGGCGGGTCGGCAGCGTGTCCTCCTGATTGACCGCGACATCACCCACCTGTGGAAGCCGTCGCTGCATGAGGTCGCCGCAGGCACCCTGGACGCCTCCCAGGAAGCCGTGGCCTATCCCCTGCTGGCTCGGCGGAACCATTTCAGCTTCATCCTGGGTGGCTTCATCGGTCTTGATCTGGCCCAGCGAAAACTCCTCCTCGCGCCCCTGACCCCTGCCCCGGAGGCTGCACCGCGCGAGATCGGCTTTGGCCAGCTGATCCTGGCGACCGGCAGCGGCTCCAACTTCTTCAACACCCCCGGCGGCGAGGCTCACGCCTATGTGC